>OZ245995.1:4965000-5265000 GCA_965230185.1 Motiliproteus sp. | reverse complement strand
ACCTGGTGGGCTGGTGTTAAAACTGGTCGCTACCCGCAGCCTGTACGGACTCTTGGACCTCGTATTACTGCGTGGCGAGTCGAAGACATTCGGGATCTCATCAGCAAGTTCGGTTAGTGGGGGCTCGAAATATGAATCAGCAAAGTAAACAAGTCGATGGTGATCAACTGCAATTGCAATCTCCAGCTGACAAGCCTAAAGGTATCGCCGCTCGGATAAAAATAGGTATTGTCGCTCTAGCATTGCTTGGAGTTCTAAGCCCCATTCTAGCTGCCTGGTTGATCCAGAAAGGGGGGCTCAAAAATGTATGATGTTACCGCCCAGTTTCTAAATGAGATCCGTGAAACCGGTCTGGAACCCCCGCCATTTATTGAGCCGGGGAAGTTGTATCGTTTTCCAGGGATTGGTAAAGGCCGAAGTAACAGTGCAGGCTGGTGCAAGCTTTTTGAAGATGGGCAGGGTGGTTGCTTCGGAGACTGGACAACAGGAATGTCCGAAAACTGGCATATAAAGCGCGACCAGCAGCTTAAACCGGAAGAGCGGGCTGCTCTGAATTGTAGAATTTCCGAAGCACGGATGCAGGCTGAAGAATCTCGCCACGCTCAGCAGGTTGAAGCTTGCCGTCGTGCGGCTGAAATATGGAAGGAATCATCTATTGCTGATGAATATCATCCATATTTCGTAGCCAAGGGTATTAAATCTCATGGTATCAGATTCTATAAAGGCCAACTGGTTGTGCCTGTTCGAAATAAAGGTCAGCTCCAGTCACTGCAGTTTATAGGTGAAGATGGATCAAAGCGCTTTCTTAGCGGCGGAAAGGTCGCTGGAGGTTACTTCAGTATTGGCAGTCCTGAAACTGCCAACATGTTATGCATTGCCGAAGGTGTTGCTACCGGGGCAACTGTACATGAGGCGACTGGACAGCCCGTTGCGATAGCTTTCAATGCTGGCAATCTCAGGGCCGTTGCCTTATCGCTCAGGCAAAGATTTCCTGATATTGCTCTCGTTATCTGTGCAGATGATGATGTTACTACAGCAGGTAATCCCGGACTCTCCAAAGCAACTGAGACTGCAAAAGTAGTCTCAGGAGTAGTAGCCACTCCTGATTTTGGTAATGATCGCCCTGCAGGTGTCAGCGATTTCAACGATATGGCCTTGCTCTATGGACTGGATGCGGTAGGCGAACGAATACAGGCCGGAATATTGGCAGATCAAAGGGTGAAGCCGTCCGTTGATACTCGAGATGATTCACATTGGGCGGAACCACTACCTTTAACAACTGTGACAGACCCCGGACCTTACCCACTGGATGCGCTGCCAGTTGCTCTTCGGGCGGCAATAGAAGAGGTCCAGGACTTTGCCAAGGCCCCTTTGCCCCTAGTGGCTTCATCAGCACTTGCAGCTCTGTCCCTCGCAGTACAAAGCCATGTTGATGTTAAGCGGGCAGAGAAGCTGACGGGACCTACAGGACTTTTTCTGCTGACAATTGCCGACTCGGGAGAGCGTAAATCAACGTGTGACGGATTCTTTACTTCAGAAATCAAAGCCTACGAAAGTGAACAGGCAGATTTGGCTAAGCCTGATCTGGCTAACTACCGGGGGGATAAAGAGTCGTGGGAGGCGCGTCGAAGCGGCGTCAAAGAAAAAATCAGGCAGCTAGCTAAGCAGGGGAAATCGGACCACGAACAGGCTGAAGAGTTACGCCAACTTGAAGCTGGTGCTCCTGTTGCCCCAAGGGTACCCAAATTACTGCGTGGCGATGAAACCCCCGAAAGCCTTGCATGGTCGTTGGCCAGGGATTGGCCCTCAGGGGGCATACTTTCTAGCGAGGCTGGCATAATTTTCGGCGCCCACGGTATGGGCAGTGACTCATTAATGCGTAACCTGGCGCTGCTCAATATTCTTTGGGATGGTGGTGTCCTGTCAGTTGGCCGGAAATCTTCAGAGTCATTTACCATCAGTGGCGCACGCTTAACTGTCGCGCTGCAAGTGCAGGAGGCAACATTACGAGCTTTTTTTGAGCGGTCAGGAGACCTAGCAAGAGGTACTGGCTTTCTTGCCCGGTTTCTCATTGCAAAGCCGGAGTCCACCCAGGGCTATCGGCCTTTCTCCGAAGCTCCGGCGCATTGGCCCGCCTTGGAAGAATTTAATCAGCGGATTCGGGCCATTCTAGAATGGCCGGATCCAATAGATGACGAAGGCTCTTTACACCCCCAGCTATTACCACTGTCGCCCAAAGCAAAGGAATTATGGATTAACTTCCATGATGAAATTGAAAAAGGACTTCGGTCTGACGGTGAATTACATGATGTGAGAGATGTCGCCAGTAAGACTGCCGATAATGCAGTACGTCTGGCTACCCTCTTACATGTTTTCAAGCACGGTATTACAGATAAAGCGGTTGATGAGGTCGTTTTTGAAGGTGCGTCCAGAATTGCTGCCTGGCATCTGGCAGAGGCAAAGCGGTTTTTAAATGAGACTGTTGTTACCGGCACGATAAGAGATGCGATGGTGCTGGAGCGCTGGTTGTTGCAGTTCTGCGATAGTCGGGGCGTATCGGCTATTCCGCGCCGAGAGGTACAGCGGAACGTTACACCGGTATTTCTTCGTAAAAAGGCAGCATTGGATCCTGCATTAGCCACCCTCTGCGAAGCTGATCGCGCAAGAGCTATTACTCAGGGTACGCAAAAGAGTATTCAGCTCAATCCCCGGCTCTTGAAGGAGTATGTGTGATGAGCCTGTCCTGCCTGATCAAAAAAGGGGGGCTGGCTGAGATTGCGACAGCGACAATGGCGACAGCTGCGACATCTGTTGAGAGTCCTGTCGCAAAAGTCGCAAAAGTCGCAGATGTCGCAGTCGCACCTCAACCCGACATTATTAAACACCATGGTACCAATGCTGACTCGATAACATCGGAAGAGACGCAACAGATACGATCCTGGCTTCAGCAAATAGGCGAAAGCGATCCAGAGATTATCAAGCACACGCTGGATGTATGTAAAGTTGAACCGAGTGCCCGTGAGTACATCTTAAGTGAAGCAAATAAAACGCAATTATCTTCCGGAAGAATGGATGATCGGAGGTTTTGCAAGCAGTGTGCGAATCTTACACCGAGGGGGTTATGCCTGGCTGCCTATCGTAGTGAAATTGAAGCCGCAAGAAATTACTGCCCGGCTGATGATGCTCCCAGACGCTGTGAAGGGTTCAGGTCCAGTGGCTGAACTCTCGCTGTAAGGAGTGCTGGCGGTGGTTTGTGGTCGATAAATGTTGAGGAGCGGGGCAACTTTGCTTCATCTCCGGTGCTGGGGCATAAACAATCAAGCTCGAGCAGGTACACTAGTTGCCGTGAACGAATATGCAGATGATTCTGGCGATTTAAACCGGTAGGCTACCGCTTTTCAACATGCGGGCTGAAGTCATTCCAGCAACCGCCCAAGTCCGGAATATGTAGTGCTGAGATTGAAGTGGCTTCTGTAAACAGATACTTGGCCCACAGACTGGCAAAATGGTTCGGTCATTGCTGGCGTGAGGCCGGCGTCACCGGTGCCGGCATTGTTCTCCGGGATCGGAAGTCGCAAACGAATATCGGCTGGCAGGCGCTGACAAGCGCACCGGTGATCCGTCGGGGATTTTTGTTCGACGCCGTGGAGTTTGCGTTTGAGGGCCGGCGCCATAAGGTCGGCTGGCTGGCGAAGGGCAGTGCCAAAGCGCTTAAGGCTGAAGCAGAGTCGGGCTGGTATGGTTACCATGCTGACAGCGCCCGTCAATCCGTTGAGCGGATTCAGCGATATCTGAATCAATGCGGTTATCTTCGTACCCGCCAGTGGCAGCAGGTCAGAAAGATGGCCCGCCAGGCCTTCAGCGCGGTAAAAAAGCCGCCGGCTCCGGGCGTGGTCGCCGATGAGATCCGCACTCCGTACCTGCAACTTGCGCGATGGGCGCGATGGGATGCAGAGACAGTCCAGCCGCTACGTGAGCAGTACATCGCCGAGCAGAAACGGCAATACCAGGCCCTCTTCGACAGCGTCGAATCCAACCCGCTGACCGACCGGCAGTGCGCGGCCTGTATAGTCGATGACGATAACAATCTGGTGCTGGCCGGTGCCGGCACCGGAAAAACCAGCACCCTGATCGGTCGTGCCGCCTACCTGATCGAGAGCGGTCAGGCGAAGCCGGATGAGATCCTGATGCTGGCCTTTGGCAGCAAAGCCGCCCAGGAAATGCGTGAGCGGCTGGCACAACGCCTGAACGGGCATGATGCCGTGGGTAAAGGTATCTATGCAAAAACCTTCCATGCCCTCGGACAGCAGATCATTGCCCGCGTCGATGGCGGCAAAGCGCAGATAACGCCCTTTGCCGAGGATGACAAGCTGCTCGCCGGTCAGGTCGACAGCTGGTTCCAGCAGCTGCTGGAGCAATCTGAGTATCGGGCACTGGCCATCAGCTACTTTGCCCGGTATCTGTTCCCGGAAAAGAACCCCTTCAATTTTAAGACCCAGGGGGAATATTTCGATTATCTGGCGGCCAATGAGATTCGCACCCTCAAGGGCGAGCAGGTCAAAAGCTTTGAGGAGTGCCTGATCGCCAACTGGCTGTTCCGCATGGGGGTGGAGTACAAATACGAGCTTCCCTATCAGGAGGCCAGGACCCGCAGTCTGGATTTCAGAACCTATCAGCCGGACTTCTACCTGCCGGACTACGGTATCTATATCGAACACGTCGGTATCGATCGTGATGGCAACACCGCGCCCTATATCGACAGAAACGCTTACCATGCCGGTATGGCGTGGAAACGGGAGCTGCACCGGAGCAACCGGACCACGCTGATTGAGACTTTCCACTATGAGCAGCGGGAGCGCTGTCTGCTGGAGAACCTGCAGGCCAGGCTCGAAGCGCAGGGGGTGGAGCTGGAGCCGTTGCCTGACAAGGCGGTGCTGGAAACCCTGCGAGAGTTCGGTGCCGTCAGCAAGTTCTCGGGGCTGTTGAGTCAGCTGCTGGGGCGCTTTAAAGCCAACTGCTTTGATCAGCAGCGGCTGCAGCAACAGATCGATTCGTCACCGGAGCCGGAGCAGGTGGCTGTGGCCATGGAGCTGCTGAAGCCCATTTATCACCAGTACCAGAACCTGCTGCATTACCGCGAAGAGATCGATTTTGGCGACATGATCGGCCGGGCCATCGAGTATGTGGGGGATGGCCGCTTTAAGCCCCACTGGCGTTTTATTCTGGTGGATGAGTTCCAGGATATCTCCGAACCCCGGGCACGGCTGGTCAAAGCCCTGCGAGACGGGCGGGACGACTGCTCGCTGTTCTGTGTCGGTGATGACTGGCAGGCGATCTATCGCTTTACCGGCAGCGATGTCAGCCTCACCACCCAGTTTGAGCAGTACTTCGGCCCGACGGCCATTACCGCGCTGGATAAGACCTTCCGCTTTAACAACAGCATCTGTGACGTGGCTTCGCGCTTTGTTACCCGCAACCCGGCTCAGGTGAAAAAGCAGCTGGCCACCCATCTGCAGGTCCGACAACCTGCGGTATCGCTGCTGCGACAGAGTAAAGATATCAACAACCCCTTTAAGCCGATCCACGACATACTCAAAGCGATTCAAAACCAGGCCGAACCGGGAAGCAGCGTCTATCTGCTGGCCCGTTTCTGGTACCAGCTGCCGGACCGTGCCGGGATCAACCGGCTCAATGGCGCTTATCCCAGCCTGAATATCGAAGCCCTGAGTTTTCACGCCTCCAAAGGCAAAGAAGCCGACTACGTGGTGATCATCGGACTGGACAGTGGTAAGCAGGGGTTCCCCACCGAAAAAGTCACCCACCCGTTGATGGAAGCGTTGCTACCGAAGGAAGAACCGTTTGAGCATGCCGAAGAGCGGCGGCTGTTCTATGTTGCCCTGACCCGCGCCAAACACCGCGCCTACCTGGCCTGCGATATGGCTACCGCCTCACGGTTTGTGGTGGAACTGATAGAGGAGGACTACCCCATTGAACTGGAGGAGTTCGAAACCTCGCTGATGCAGCAGCTGTTTGAAGCGATCAGATGCGTCCGTTGCGAAACCGGCTCCCTGGTCCCACGTCAGAGCAAACACGGGCGATTCTTCGGCTGCTCCAACTACCCCGTTTGCAACCATGCGGAAAAGGGCTGCCAGCAGTGCGGCCAGGCGATGAAGCGGGAAGGGCGGTTCAAGCGCTGTCTGGATGACGCTTGCGGCCACTGGGCGCCTGTGTGTCCGGAATGCGGGGCGGAGATGGTGCTGAGAAAAGGTCCGCGAGGAGAGTTTTGGGGCTGCAAGAATTATCGCGGCAACGAACAGCAGAGCTGTGGGCATACGGAGAATTGTATTGAGGCGCCGGTAAGCGCCTCACTGGAGGCGGATTAAGATATTAGCCTGTCCTGATTAATGTCATGGATTCGCAGGTTACCCGCTGATACGCTCTGGAATCTCAAAAATCTGATCAGAGACGCGCTATGGACAGTGCTGTGCAAAAGGAAGTGCCGCTGGCGGAGCAGGCCAGCAAGTATGTTGAATGGCTTGCCAAATTCTTTGTGATTGTGACGCCGCTGGCCTATCTGGGTGGGCGGTATTTTACGGAAGGTTATCTTAACGCTTACGGCATCGATGATGATCTGATCGTTATCCCCTTTGATGAGGCTCTTGTCAGCGCTTTATGGACGTTTACTCTTTTCTCGCTGCCAGCAATCGAGTGGATCACTTCAGCACTAAACACACTAATAAGCTTCGATGTGATTCCTTTTGCTATTGCCATGCTGGCCTTCAGTATTGCGCTCTTCAGGTATCTGATCAGTGAGAGACGGAAGCAATATTCTGATCGAGCACGCTGGTTAAGACTGCTCAGAGTTATCCTGATAAGACGGCTGGAACCGAAGCGCAATGCCACTGTCCGGTCAGTGCAAATTAACTTCAGAATTTTCTACTTTCTTAACAATGCACTTCTTTATGTGCTTCTTGTTTGTGCGGGCGGGCCGATCATCGCTTTCAATGCCGATAAATTGGGAGCGAAGATAGCTGTTGATGAACAGGCGAAGTTTCAGGAACAGGGTTGCGCCATGGCCATCTACAGGAATTGGTCTCAGTGCGTGGATATTGTGGATAGTGACGGAAAGCTTCGGGAGAGTGGCCTGCTGGCTGCACGAACCCCGCTTGGGCTGGCGATCTACGATGGCAAAATGACAAAGATTGTCTCGGTAAAAAGCAGTCAGATCTTACGGATACGCCAGAACGAAAAAGTTGACAGGTGACGCCTGAAACCGGCTGTGTGCACTGATAGTATTCGTTAATTCCAGCTGATACCGGATTAAATATTGCTGAAGAACGGCACCGAACAAAGGAATGACTTATGGCCATCCCGGACTACCAGACGTTGATGCGCCCTTTACTGGTTTGCCTGAAAGACGGTGAGCCATCAAAAATTGCGCAGGTCAGTGAGAGGCTGAGCGATGAATTTGGTCTTTCTGAAGAGGAACGTCATCAAACCATCCCCAGCGGCGGGAGCACCCTGATTCGTAATCGTGTTGGCTGGGCGCGGACTTACCTCAAACAGGCGGGCCTGGTCTCCAGCCCTCAACGCGGTATTGTGCAGATTACGGAGTTGGGCCGTAGAGCACTGGCAGATTGTCCGGAGCGAGTCGATAATCGTTACCTCAAACAATTCCCTTCCTTTCAGGAATTCCTGCAGATTAAATCCAGAAGCGGGGATACTGCAGGTTCCGGAGCCGGACCAGCAGCTATCGCTAATATTGACGAACAGCTCATGGATCCACTGGAGCGTCTTGAGCAGGCTCATGTAGAATTCCAAAGCAGTCTCGCTCAGGATCTGTTGCAGACTGTCAAAGAACAGTCGCCGGAATTCTTCGAAAAACTGGTCGTGGACCTGATGCTGGCAATGGGATACGGCGGCTGGAGCAAGGAGTCCGGTCGCGCCACGCAGTACTCAGCTGACGGTGGAATTGACGGCATTATCAATGAAGATCCGCTGGGGCTGGAAACCATTTACCTGCAGGCCAAACGATACACGACCAATTCGGTGGGCCGTCCGGATCTTCAGGCTTTCGTCGGAGCGCTGGAAATGAATCGTGCCCGTAAAGGGGTGTTTATCACCACCAGCCGATTCAGCCGGGAAGCGACAGAATACATCGTTATGATCGAGAAAAAGGTTGTCCTTATCGATGGTCAGCAGCTGGCTGAGCTGATGATTAAACACAGTCTGGGAGTGTCGACTAGGGCTGCTTTTGAAGTCAAAGCAATCGACAGTGATTTTTTTGGTGATGAATAATCTAAATGGCTTCGACCCCTTTGTTCGTGATTGGTACTATCCATAAAAATATGCTCGTAGTTTTAATACGTTGGCATGTGATTCAAGGAAGGCGCACATGGATGCTTCAACGGCTTTCTCGATCCATCCGACCCTGATCGTAGAGAGCCATCGAAGCGAATGACACTGATTAACCTCAAAGACCTCGAAGCCCACCTCTGGCACGCGGCCCATATCATCACCGGGCCTATAGACGCGTCTGACTACAAGACCTACATTTTCCCCATTCTGTTCTTTAAGCGCATCTGTGACGTCTATGACGAAGAGTTCGCCGATGCCATGAACAAGGTCGGTGACGAAGATATGGCTCGTGGTGCCATGTTCCATCGCATCCAAATTCCTGACGGCTGCCACTGGCACGATGTATTCGCGGAAACCAAAAACATTGGCCAAGTACTGAAAGACGCCTTTCGAGGAATCGAGCTCGCCAACCCCAATCTTCATGGTATTTTTGGTGACGCTTCTTGGACCAACAAAGAACGGCTCTCTGACGAGTTGCTCACTACTTTGCTGAATCACTTCAATAAAGTGAACTTGGGAGTGGCCAGTGTTCGCAATGACGACATGGGCCGCGCGTACGAATATCTGATCAAGCGATTTGCCGACAAAGCTAATAAAAAGGCGGGCGAGTTCTATACCCCCCGAACCATTGTTCGCCTGATGGTTAACATACTCGACCCGAAAGCCGGGGAAAGTGTCTACGACCCCGCATGCGGCACTGGCGGCATGCTACTGGAAACTATCCACCACGTTAAAGAAAACAGTGGCGATCCGCGCTTGTTAAAAATCAAGGGGCAGGAAAAGAACCTCACTACCGAAGCCGTTGCGCGCATGAACCTGTTCCTCCATGGTCAAGAGGATTTCGATATCGTGCGAGGTGATACACTGCGTGACCCCAAGTTTCTGGTGAGAGATCGTCTAGAAACCTTCGATTGCGTGATTGCCAATCCGCCTTTCAGCCTCAAAGAATGGGGCTACGATCTTTGGTCGGCGGACCCATACGGCCGCAAACAATACGGCCTGGCACCAAAAACTAACGGCGATTTTGCTTGGGTGCAGCATATGTTTGCGTCGCTCAATGAAACAGGGCGGATGACCGTAGTTTTGCCTCATGGCGTACTGTTCCGTGGCGGAGCTGAGGGCTCCATCCGAACAAAGCTTCTACAGGGAAATCACATAGAAGCCATTATCGGGGTGGCATCGAACCTCTTTTATGGCACCGGCATTCCAGCCTGCATTCTTGTGCTACGGAAATCACGCCCACAGCCCCATGAAAACCATGTGCTAATCATCAATGCCGAAGAGATCTTCACCAAAGGCCGAGCGCAAAATACCCTAACCAATGATCAGGCCGATGAAATCTACGACATATACCAAAGCCAAGTGCAGCAAGGCCCTAAAGCCAAGGAAATTGAAGGCCTTGCACGCTGGGTGCCCATAGGCGAACTCGAAGAAAATGACTTCAACCTGAATATCGCCAGGTATGTGCAAAAGCTGCTGGAAGAAGAAACCATCACAGTGGATGAAGCATTAAAAGACTTCCAGCAAAAGCTTACGGCCCTCGAACAAGCCGAACAAGAGCTGGAGGCATTGCTGATCCAGGAGGGCTTTGAAGCATGAGCGCGATGAACAAAAAGAATTTAGAAGACCTGCTCTGGGGCGCAGCCGAGTTTCTTCGCGGCCAAATCGACGCATCCGACTACAAACAGTACATATTTCCGTTGCTGTTCTATAAGCGCCTGTCGGACGTGCATTTGGAAGAGTACACCGAAGCGCTGGAGATCCATGAAGGAGATGCCGAATACGCCGCCATGCCCATGTTCCACCGCTTTGATATTCCCCAGGAAGCACGCTGGGAAAAGGTGCGCAACACCAGCAAAAGCATTGGCGAGGCTATCCAGAATGCTCTGCGCTTAATTGAAGCCAACAATCCGCGTTTGCATGGTGTGTTTGGTGATGCCCAGTGGACCAACAAAGAACGCCTGCCTGATCACCTGCTGGCCGACCTGATCGAGCACTTCAGTAAAATTCCTCTCGGCATTAAATCCGTCGCCCAGGATGACCTTGGTGAAGCCTACGAATACCTGATCAAAAAATTCGCCGATGACTCTGGCCATACCGCCGCAGAATTCTATACCAACCGAACTGTAGTCCACTTGATGACGCGAATCATGGGCCTGAGGCCCGGTGAAACCGCCTACGATCCCACCTGCGGGACTGGCGGTATGTTGCTCAATGCGGTGATGGATTTGCGCGCTCGCGGAGAAGAGTGGCGTAGTGTTCACCTGTATGGGCAGGAGGTGAACCTGCTCACCTCGGCTATCGCCCGTATGAATATGTTCCTGCACGATATCGAAGAATTTGACGTGCTGCGTGGAGATACATTAGCCGAGCCCAAGTTTATCGAAAACGATCAGCTTAAACAGTTTGATGTTATTTTCGCCAACCCGCCTTACTCCATCAAAAAGTGGAATCGCGATAAGTTCGCTGCGGACCCTTACGGCCGAAATTTATATGGTGTTCCGCCGCAAGGCTGTGCCGACTATGCGTTCTACACCCACATCATCAAAAGCCTAAAACCCGATACCGGCCGGGCCGCCATGCTCTGGCCACACGGAGTACTGTTCCGAGACTCTGAGCAAACCATACGCAAACAGGTGATTGAATCAGACATTATCGAAGCAGTGATTGGTTTAGGGCCAAACCTGTTCTACAACTCGCCAATGGAATCCTGTGTAGTGGTACTCAACTGCAATAAGCCAGCTGAACGCAAAAATAAAGTGTTGTTTATCAATGGCGTTGAACATGTCACTCGTGAACGCGCCCACAGCCGATTATCGAATGACGATTTAGATGTACTATGTAGTGCCTATTTTGAGCCAGAGAGGAAAAGCGAAATCACTGCTTTGGTTGATATCGCAACCATTAAAGAAAACCTCTACAACCTGTCGATCCCTTTGTACGTTCAAGCCCAAGCTGATGACGAAGAGCATGATATTGAATATGCCATAGAGACTTGGAAAATCAGCCGTGTTCAATTGAAGAAGAAGACACAGAAGTTATTCAAAAACCTTGCAGGCCTTGGATATAACATTGAAAGCAAGGTGGAGCAATAAATGACTGATCAGCAGATACCTGAAGGCTGGGAAACAATGAAATTTGGCGATGTTGCCAAGCATATTTCCAAGCGTGTAGAACCAAGTGAGACCGAAATTGAGATCTACGTTGGCTTAGAGCATTTAGACCCAGAAAGCCTAAAAATCAAGCGCCACGGCGTCCCTAGCGATGTCGGCGGTCAAAAACTTTTGGTGAAAAAAGGACAGATAATTTTTGGCAAGCGGCGCGCCTATCAGCGCAAGGTTGCAGTGGCAGACTGGGATTGCATTTGCTCGGCGCATGCCATGGTACTTGAGGCGAATCCTAATAAGGTAGTTCCAGAGTTTTTGCCATTTTTCATGCAGTCTGATGCATTCATGAAAAGAGCAGTAGCTATCTCAGAGGGATCTCTTTCACCAACTATAAAGTGGAAAGCATTGGCCTCTCAGAGTTTTATTTTTCCTAGCCTGGAGAGGCAACAAGAGTTAATCCCACTGCTGAAAAACATTGTGCTCTGTAACAACTTGTCAGACGACCTGTACCAGTCCCATGAAAATTTAGAAGATCTTTTGGTAGTTGATTTCCTCAAGAAAATTGACAAGTCATCCTGCGACTCAGTACCACTATCTGCAGTTTCAAAACGAATTACCGTGGGAATAGTAAACAAGCCAGCTGACCTATACGTCTCTGCAGCAGAGGGTGTATTAGCTTTGCGCTCACAGAACATTAGGCGGGGTAATCTTTGTCTAGATAATGTGGTGTACATATCCACAGAAGGTCATGAGAAGCATAAAAAATCACAACTCCGTGCAGGGGATGTTGTGGTGGTAAGAACAGGCTATCCAGGTACGGCTTGCGTAATCCCTGAAGGAGTTGGCGAATTAAACTCGATCGACATTCTAATTTTAACTGTCAATGATGAGCTGTTATTACCAGAGTATGTTGCAGCTTTTATTAATAGCCCGCTAGGAAAGGGCCAAGTACTTGAGGGGGCAGGAGGCCTCGCTCAACAACACTTCAATGTCAAAGCATTAAAGGGAATGGAAATTATTGTACCTACACTATCCGAACAAAGGAGATTGGTTAACAGCTTAGATTCGATAAAGGACGTAGTGAGTAACATTATGGCTGCAAATAAGAACCGGAACTCTATTCTCGAATCTTTGAGAGCTAACTTGAACTAAGGAGCGGGCATGTTTAGCGAACAAACAGTCACAGAAAATGGAGTTATCGACCGCTTAAAGTGCTTAAGCGGAGTAGAGTGGAATTACTGCCACGGTGAGAGCCTGCCCAAACAAGCACAGGATATCTTTGTGGATGAGTGGCTGAAAGGCGCGCTTTGTTCGTTAAACCCCGATATCGCCAAGCAGCCTGACTATGCCGATGAGGTGATTTACAAACTGCGTGGCGTGGTGCTCGAAGCTCGCCATACCGGTCTAGTAAAAGCCAATGAAAACCTCCATGAATGGATAATGGCCGAAAAAACATTGCCCTTTGGCGATAACGGCGACCATATCACCATTAACCTAGTTGATTTCGACAACATTGAAAACAACCACTTTGTGGTGGCGCAGCAAGTGCACTATGTCGCAGCAACCGAAGCCTATTTTGACATTGTGCTCTATATCAATGGCATTCCGTTGGTGGTGGGCGAAGTCAAAACCGCGACGCGCCCCAGTGTGACCTGGCAAGATGGTGCTGCCGATTTTATGGGCGGCAAAAAGCACTATTGGAAAAACGTCGAGCCCTTCTTTGTACCTAACCTACTGTGCTTTGCCAGTGAAGGAAAAACCTTTGCTTATGGTGCCATTAATGCACGGGTAAAAGATTGGGGGCCTTGGCATAACACCGAACTGCGTGATGAAGTTTTACCCGGTTTGGCATCAGTACTCGATAGCTGCGAGGGCTTGTTAAGCCCACAGACTTTATTACAATTGCTGGAATCCTTCGCGCTGTTCTCCACGGTGAAAACCGGCAAAGACACTCCACCTAAGCGCAGTAAAATTTTACCGCGCTACCCGCAATTTGAAGCTGCAAAGCAGATTGTTGAGCGAGTTCGTAAAGGCTACCCGAAAAAAGGCCTGATCTGGCACTTCCAGGGGTCGGGTAAGTCTTTGCTAATGCTCTATGCCGCAAAAATGCTACGCGCCGACAACCAGCTTAAGAATCCGACGGTATTGGTGGTGGTAGACCGACGAGACCTAGACAGTCAGATCAACGAAACCTTTGGCGGCGCTGATGTTAAAAACCTCATCAAAGTGCAAAGTTGTAAACGACTCGGCGAGCATATCGAGCAAGACAGCCGTGGGATTTTAATCACCACCATTTTTAAGTTTAAAGATGTCGAGATTGACGATAGCAACCCCAGCGGCCTGAACAACCGCGACAACATTATTGTGCTGGTGGATGAAGCCCACCGTACCCAAGAAGGTGGTTTAGGCGAGAAAATGCGTTGGGCGCTGCCGAATGCGCATTTCTATGGTTTAACCGGCACACCGATTTCAGGTATCGACCGTAACACCTTTAAGCTATTCGGCGCCGAGGAAGACCCCGGGCGCTATATGAACCGCTACAGCTATAAACAGTCGATTCGAGATGGCGCCACCAACCCAGTGAAGTTTGAGCCACGCCTCGCTGAGCTGCGGGTAGACCGCGACGCCATCAATCAAGAGTTCGAACAACTCGCCAAAGATAATAACCTGGACGAAGAAGAGAAAGCGGCACTCTCTAAACGCGCTGGCAAATTAGCTGTAATGCTTAAAGCCCCCAAGCGTATGGCGGCTGTTAGTACTGATATCGCCGAACACTACAATAGCCATGTAAAGCCGAAAAAGATGAAAGGCATGGTGGTGGTATACGACCGCGATGCCTGCGTGCAGATGTACTACCTACTGGGTGAAAAGTTGGGCTTTGACGCGGTAGAAGTCGTCATGAATGTCGATCAAGCCCCGGTAAAAGCACTGGAAGGCGACAAAAAAGACAAGGTCAACAAGGACTGGCGCAAGTGGCACGACGAGCTGAAGCTACCCATTCAGCAGGCGGATTTTGAGCGTTGGCAGCACATTGATGCCGAGGATCAGGTGCAGAAAGACCTTATTGAATGCTTCAAAGATCCAAAACACCCGTTACAGCTCATCATCGTCACCGCAAAGTTGCTCACCGGCTTTAATGCACCTATCTGCTATTGCATGTATTTGGATAAGCCCCTGCGCGATCACACCCTATTACAGGCCATGTGCCGCACCAATCGACTCTATGAAACCGACGATGTGCGAAAAGATATGGGGTTAATCATCGACTATCTCGGCGTGTTCGAAAACCTGCGAACCGCGCTGGCCTACAACCCGGAGGAGATTGATGGCGTTGTAGAAGGCATCGAGGCCTTCAAAGAGTTACTGCCTGCCCAGCTGA
Organism: Motiliproteus sp.; assembly: GCA_965230185.1. GTDB lineage: Bacteria > Pseudomonadota > Gammaproteobacteria > Pseudomonadales > Balneatricaceae > Motiliproteus. Next base: position 5,250,156 of record OZ245995.1, on the reverse strand, counting down.
ACAAGAGTTTGTCCTTCTTCCCCAATGTGGACAGAACCTTGGAAGGCTTTGAAGGAATTATGGCCGCCCAAGAGTGCTTGCCAACTAATGAAAAGCGTGATGAATTTGCCGCAAGCTTTGGTGTGTTGTCCAAATTATGGTCAGCGATTAATCCAGACTCATTTTTAACACCGTACCGCCAAGACTATAGATGGTTGGCACAGATCTATGAGTCGGTCCGCCCGGTAGGCCAAACCGGTGCCTTGGTATGGGCTGCTCTGGGCCCAGAAACCATAAAGATGATTCACGAGCACACCGACATAGACCGTATTCGTGATGATATCGACGAGCTCATCATGGATGAGCACGCTATTTTCACTCTGACAGAAAAAGAACAAGAACAGCGAGCAAAACGGCTTGAGATTGACTTGATGGGCCGCCTTTGCGGCCACACCGACCCTAAATTTGTTGAGCTTGGTGAGCGCCTTGAAAAACTTCGCCAAGACTACGAAGCAGGGGTTATAAGAAGTATCTATTGGCTAAAAGGCTTGTTAGATGCAGCTAAGGAGACTGTTCGTTTAGAGAATGAGACAGGTCGGCAACCTGTTCGAGTAGATAACAAGAAAGCTCTGACCGAACTGTTTCTTGCGACACGCCCTGAAGCAACACCAAAGATGATCCATGATATCGTTGATCAAATAGATAAGATCGTTAATGTTACACGCTTTGATAATTGGCAGAGCTCAAACTCTGGGCCAAGAGAAATACAGAAAGCTTTACTCATTACTCTTGCCAAATTCGGCTTAGGAAAAGACCAAGAGTTATTCAAAAAAGCATACGCTTATATAGAAGAACACTACTAATTAAGGATTACGAAGAAGGCCAAGGGAAAATAAGTTGAAGGAAGTAGCAGACAAGCTTCGAGACTGGACAACATCCAGAGAAGTGCGCGACCCAGAGCTTTTCTGCAGAAGCGCCTTCAATAGATATTATTATTCAGCCTTTTTGATAACCCGTGAAATGCTAGGGGCGTTGAATCCAACCTGGAAAGGGACAGCTCATGGGAATATACCCGAATTATTAAAAAATGGCGTTGTCAGGCAGGTAAGAAACCAAGTAAGAAGCAATGAACGATCCGGAATTATTAACAGCGCTGAAGCTAGCAGGTATAGAGAACGATGCAACTCCGCCACATCGGATTTAGCCGAGATGCTAAATCGTGCCTATAGCATAAGAGTTCTAGCAGACTATGATCCTGAAGAGGAAATCACAGTAACACATGGAGAGTACGAACTAGACTCTTACACTTTGAGCGCGGCAAGACGCTGGCCAGATAGGGCATCTACATACTGTGGAAAAATACTTAGCGTATGGAGGGATCTAGGCCTTGGATAAAGTAGATAAGGTAAAGCAGCATCTATACAACCACAAGATAAACTATGTTTTGGACTGCAAAGTTAGACCAACAGACGGGAAAGTCCTTTTGTACGTCTTGTCAAAAAACATCGGACCTTCTTCTAAGAAGCACCTTACTTCTGAAAGAAAACTAACTAATCTAAGAAGAAGAATACTATCTGAAACTTCAATTGAAGTTGAAGTGTTGAGAATTGAAGACAAGGAGCAGAAAAATATTGAAGATTCTGTGGTCACCTTAGTCAACAAAAAGCATAAAAACGCCATAAGCTCTTTATATATTAGCTTTGTATCTGACGGCCACGTCAACGTTTATGTTGATCTCTTAAGCCAACAAACCGATGACATTGAGAAAAGCATCATATCAGCCTTTGACCTGTCATCTATAGAAGTAAAAAATATATTTTGGAGCAAATCATCAAAACAGCCCGCGAACATATTGAACACTCTTCGCTATTTAAAGATAAATCAGCCGATAAATGCTGAAGACCTATGCACAAAAATCAATAAAGAAGAGCATATCTACTCGGATTTGAAATCTCTAAAAAACATGCTTGATCTATTGCGCAAGAAGAACTTACTAATTCGCCACAAGTCGGGAATGTATACCCTAACAACCAAGGGGGTAGTAGCAACTCCAGCTGGAGCGACGCATACCAGCTCAGATATAGCGAGGGCCCTTGCCTTATCAAAACGCAAATGGTCAAATCAGTCGTAGAGGGGTGGTGGAGTTCATCACGAGAGCATGAATCATGCTCGCTTGTGAAGGCTTACCACAGAAGTGCCGACGGCCTATTGGCTGTCGCTACGTTCGAATCGCCAGCCAATAGGCCGTCGACATCAACGAAAGTCATCGACTTTGCTAACTAAGCCATACTATGGAATCACCACCACTCCTCGTCTCATTCTCAAATATTGAACAATTCCTAAACAGCCTGGATGATAAAAGTCAGGCAGAATATGGCACGGAAATAAGCCAACTTGTCGAACAAGGGCTTCCACCTGCTGTCTCTTTTCGCTGCCTAGCAACACTGTTTGGCTATAGTCTGCCGTTTCTTCAAAGTATGCACTCCAATCCGGAAAAGTATTACAGGACTTTTCAGATTGCTAGCGGAAAAAAAAGGAGGGTTATTCGCGCACCGAGAGTATCCCTGAAAGTGATCCAAAAATGGCTTGGGCATCATCTCTCAGAGGCAGTGGCTTTCGACAATTCGGTGTATGGTTTCGTGAAAGGGCGGTCTGCTATAGATGCTGCTGCCGCACACTGCGGTGCAAAATGGGTCTATTCAATAGATATTGAAAACTTCTTTCCCTCAACATCTACCGACAAGGTAAAACAGGCGCTGGTGGTCCAAGGATACTCTGAACACGCCGCGACTATCATCGCCAAGCTATCTAGCTATGAGGGAAATCTTGCCCAGGGATCACCTGCTAGCCCGTTTCTGTCCAATTTAGTTTTTAGAAATGCCGATCAGGCTATATTTGATATCGCAGATCGATATTCACTGGTGTACACGAGGTATGCTGATGACATCGTGATCTCGGGAAAGAGTGATTTTCCAGAGCAGATTAAATCTGACCTAGCAGAGTTAATCCACAACGAAGGCTGGATCATTTCAGCAAATAAAGAACACTTTGCAATGCAACCCAATAGACTTAAAGTGCACGGTCTACTGGTGCATGGAGACTCCCCCCGGTTAACTAAAGGCTACCGAAATAAGGTAAGAGCATTCAAACACTTACTTCAAACAGGAAAAGTAAAAGAAAGTGATGCTCCCCGATTACGCGGTCACGTTGCATTTTCCGATGCAGTGGACAGTAAGCAGTGATGACTTAACGCTTTAGTAACACTCATAGGAACACCAGTTGTGTGTGTAATGTGGTTTTTGTTTTTATATCAGGGCTTTATGGTAATGATTTGATTGCCGCCAGCCCACAAAATACAAAAAGACCGCTCAAATGAGCGGCCTTTTTTTAGTCATGGGATGTAATAAAATCAACTACTACCCAACCTCCTTCTCAAGCTCTTCAACCCCCTCCCGCTCAGCCTGAACTTCCGGCTTCCAGCGCAGCTTTTTTTCGATCGCCCCCAGCATCATGCCGGCGATATCCTTGCCGGTGGCCCCTTCGATCCCTTCCAGCCCCGGCGATGAATTCACCTCCAGCAGCAACGGGCCTTTGGCGGAGCGGATAATATCGACGCCGGCCACCGCCAGCCCCATGCAGCGGGCGGCTTTGATGGCGATGCGCTTCTCGTCGGCGGTAGGTCTGATCACGCTGGCGGTGCCGCCCTGGTGAACGTTGGCGCGGAACTCGCCGGGTTCGGCTTCACGCTGGATGGCGGAGACCACCTTGCCGTCCACCACGAAGCAGCGGATATCCTTGCCCTGAGCCTCTTTAATAAACTCCTGCACCAGAATGTCGGCCTTCAGGCTCTTGAAGGCGTTGATCACACTCTCCGCCGCCTTGCTGGTTTCGGCCAGTACCACACCGCGGCCCTGGGTGCCTTCCAGCAGTTTGACGATCAGCGGGGCGCCGCCGACCATGCTGATCAGGTCGTCGGTCTCCAGCGGCGAGTTGGCGAAACCGGTGATGGGGATATCGATGCCGCTCTCGAACAGCAGCTGCAGCGAGTGCAGCTTGTCGCGGGACTGGGTGATGGCGGCGGCGGTGTTGAGGCAGTAGACTCCCATGGAGGCGAACTGACGGGCCAGGGCGCAGCCGTAGAAGGTCATGCTGGGGCGGATGCGGGGAATGACGGCGTCGAGATCATCGATCACCCGGCCGCCGCGGTAGTGAACCTCCGGTTCGTCGGCATCCATCTTCATATAGCAGTGCTTGATGTTGAGAAACACCATCTCGTGGCCGCGCTGCTCGCCGGCTTCGATTATGCGGCGGTTGCTGTAGAGGTTGGGGTTGCTGGCCAGCAGACCGATCTTGAGGCCGCTTTTCGGCTGCTTCTTGCTCTGATAGAGGCCGGTCAGCTCGTTGTCGCTGATCTCGCCGGCGCAGAAGCTTTCGACGGGATCGACGATGATGCGCCCGGCCATGGCTTCGCGGCCCAGCAGCATCCGATAGCCCATGGCGTCGCGGTCGGTAAGGGTGACTTCCACATCCCAGCTGGAGTCGCCGATACCCAGGGTGGTCTTGATCACGTAACGGTTTTCGGTGGCGCCGTTGGAGCTTTTGACTTTGCGCTTGTCGTGGATCGGCGCTTCGCAGTGGACGACCGTCTTGCGGTTCTGCTGCAGCGGGCAGACGTCGAAACGGACCCAGGGGGCGCCGGCGCGTTTAAAGGATTGAATATTGATGGCGTGGAGAGAGGAGGTGCGGGCGCCGGAATCGACTCGTGCTTTCACGGCGGGAATCGCCAGATCGGGGAAGCGACACCACTCCTCGGCACCTACCAGTAACTTATCCAGACTCATAAGCTGGCCTCGTTTTTTGTAGTTTTTATCGTTGAGTACCGGGTCATTGAATAATCAAACGAGTGGCCTGACAACCGTCCGGAAGGGCAAATGGGGGTAACAGGTCGCCTTCATGCCGCAAACAGGCAATTCCACTGGTTACGGCTGTGGCCTTAAGTCGTAGAAGGAGGCGCCGATGGCTGAAAACCGGAACGGATGGGATTCGTTCCGGTTGTGCTCAGTCGCTGCCGTTACTGCCCGCTCAGCCGGGGGAGTATCCTGTCGGTGGAGGTGACTTCGGCGTACGCAAAGGCCAGCGCCGCCATAAAAGCGGCATGAACCCGGGCAGCCGACACCTGGACGCCGTTAAATTCCAGATCCCGTGTGGCGCAGGCGTCTTCAGCCAGCACACAGTCATAACCCATATCCGCAGCGGTCCGGGTGGCGGCATCGATGCACATATGGCTCATGGCACCGCAGATGACCAGGCGCTCGATGCCCGCCCCATCCAGCAGCGGTTTCAGCTCCGTATCCTGAAAACTGTTGGCTTTGTGTTTGAGTACCTGGCTCTCACCCGGCCGCGGCTGCAATGAGTCGTGAAAGGCGGCCCCCTCGGAGCCCGGGGCGAAGAAGGGGGCTTCTGGCTGTTCGAACTCATGCCTGACAAAGATCACCGGCAGCGATTGGGCCCGAAAGGCCGTCAGCAGCTCGGCGGCCTTTCCTGCGGCCTGATCGATGCCCTGTAGCGGCCATTTGCCGCCCTCGAAGTAGTCGTTCTGCAGATCGATCAGCAGCAGGGCGGTTTTTCCATCGCAGTAGTTCGGGGATGGGTCTGTCATCTCGGGTTCCTCGGTGTTGACGGATTGTTGGATAGGGGGGCTCTCTTTCTGCCTGCTCACTCAGCCGGCAACACCATGGTAGGTTCCGGTCGACGGATTATCTGGTGTCATATATGACACAATCAGTGTAAATAATGACATTATAAAATCAGTGGCTGCTACCGATGGCAATTCAGCAGCTCGGACATCGAAGCGATCAATAAGCGAAGAGAGGGCAGAGAGCCGTGTCAGAAACGGTGTCAGAAGCAGAGTCAGCAGCAGGGGAAGAGATTGAGATCGGGATCCTTCGCTACCCCGGTTCCATGACGTCGGCCGCCTACGGGCTGGCGGAGCTGTTCGGCAGCTATAACCTGATTCGTGAGCGGGAGGTTTCGGTCGGCTCCGCACCGGCGCTACCGCATATTCAGAGTCAGTGCTGGCAGCTGGCCGACGACGGCAAAATGCTGCAACGCTGGACTGGTGAGGCCGATGGCAGCGGCGAGCCCGAGGCCGGCAAGGGCGCTGTCAGGAATTCAGCGATGACCGCCCTGGTGGTGCTGCCCAGCCTGGAAGGGGAGTTCTATCTGACGCCGAATCCGGAATTGTCGGCGTGGATCAGGGGACTGCACAACCGGGGAACGATCATCTGCTCGGTCTGCGCCGGGGCGTTCCTGGTGGGAGCGGCGGGGCTGCTGGACGGACAGCGGGTCACCACCCACTGGAATCTGGCGGATCGGCTGCAGCTGCGGTTTCCCGCCGCCGGCGTCGATGCCAACCGGATACTGATCGACAATCAGGATCTGATCACCGCCGGTGGGGTCATGGCGTGGCTGGACCTGGGGCTGCATCTGGTGGAACGCTTTACCCGGCCGGGGATCGCCCTGGAGCTGGGTAAAATGCTGCTGATCGATACCGGTCGCCGGGAGCAGCGATTCTATCGGGGCTTTCTGCCGCCGCTGAATCATGGCGATCCGACCATCCTCCAGGCGCAGCACTATATCCATCGTCACTTTGATCAGCCGCTGTCGGTCGGCCAACTGGCCCGCCACTGCAATATGGTCGAACGTACCTTCTACCGCAATTTTCAGCGGCTGACCGGCTATAACCCCGGCGAGTATCTGCAGAACATGCGGATTCAGAAGGCGAGAGAGCTGATTGAGACCCGCCCGCTCAGTGTCGAGCAGGTGGGCTGGCAGGTGGGCTACGAGGATATCAGCGCCTTCCGGCGGATGTTCCGCAAGCTGACCGGGCTGTCACCGGGCCAGTACAAGCAGCGCTTTGCCCGCTGCTGAGCAGGCCGCATTGCCGTGACGTTGTCAGCGGATCAGAAGATCTCCGAGGGTGCCAGGTCGGTGCTGTCGATCTCGGCGCCGTCCGGCAGTGACGGCAGCCGCTTCAGCAGCTCCTGGTCCTTGCCCTTCTGGATAACGATCTCCACCCGCCGGTTGAGGCTGCGGTTCTGAGGGGTATCGTTGGGCGCCAGTGGTTTGGTGTCGGCGTAACCGACCACCTGATAGCGGCCCTGGTCGATACGGCCGTCGGCGAACAGCTCCTGGGCCACCGACAGGGCGCGGGCCGATGACAGGCCCCAGTTGGAAGCGAACTCGGCGGTGGCGATGGGGATATTGTCAGTATGCCCCTCCACCGAGACATTGCCTTCGACGGTGATCAGAACATCGCGGATCTTGGCGATGATGGGGATAAACTTAAAGTTCAGCTCGGCGGCGCCGGATTCGAAGGAGCCTTTCTCCCGCACCCGGATAATCACCTTGCCCTCACGGGTTTCGACGTCGACGCTGCCTTCGCCGATCTCATCCTGCAACGCCATGGCCATGGTGATGGCGTCCTCCCGGGCTTCCGCCTTGCTCTGCTCCTCTTCCGCCTGCATCTGTTTGAGGATCTCCTGCAGCTCGCCGGCTTCCGGCGTCATGTGCTTCTCCTGTCCCTCCTGGCGGCGGACATCGAGGTTCTGCTTGGAGGTCTCGGTGGTGAACTGACGCACTTCGTTAAGCGGGGTGGGCTCCGGGCGGCCGGGGCTGAATTCCTGGGCGATGATGCTGGTGCCCTTGGGGATATCCTTTACCTTGATCCGGTTCTGAACACCGAAGGCCTCGCGCATGGAGCCGGCCAGCTGCTTGAACTTCAGCACGTCCATTTCCGAGAAAGAGAGCAGTAGTACGAAGAAGCACATCAGCAGCGACATCAGGTCGGCAAAGGTCGCCAGCCAGGGGGGAAGTCCGGCCGGACAGTTACATTTCTGCTCTTCTTCGTCGCTCATGATCTGTCTTCAGAGATTCTGGCTGTTTGCCGCAAGCCGTCAGGCTTCCGCTTCGCTGGTGCCCCGTTTGCCTTCCGGCAGGTAGTTCTTCAGCATCGATTCGATCACGCGCGGGTTCTGACCGGCCTGAATCGCCAGCAGTGCATCGATGATCAGCGCCTTGCTGGTGGCTTCCTCTTCCTTACGGCGGGTCAGCTTGTCGGCAATCGGCTCGGCGATCATGGTGGCGATTATCGCTCCGTAGAGGGTGGTCAGCAGGGCAACGGCCATTGCCGGACCGATGGACTTGGGGTCGTCCATGTTGGAAAGCATCTGTACCAGACCGACCAGGGTACCGATCATACCCATGGCCGGGGCCACGGTGCCCAGTGCCTTAAATACTTCCGCCCCCAGTTCGTGGCGGGTTTCGGTCTGGGCTTTGTCTTTACTGAGCAGGGTCTTGACCACTTCCGGGTCGTGGCCGTCTACCAGCAGCTGAATACCGCCCTGCATAAAGTCGTTGCTGACCTCTTTCTCTTCCAGAGACAGCAGGCCGCCTTTACGGGCCGCATCGGCCAGATCGACCGCTTCGGCGATCAGATCATCCAGCGATGCGGATTTGAACATAAAGGCCTTGGCGGCCACTTTACCGGCGCCCAGGAAGCCGGCGAGGGTGAATTTCATCATCACCACCATCAGCGCGCCGCCGATGACGATAAGCATAGAAGGGGGGTTGACGAAAACGCCGGCACTACCACCCAGTACAATTGCCGAAATAACAATGCCGAAGGAGCCAAGCAGGCCTACAAGTGTTGCTATATCCACCCAATTCCCTCTTACGATCTGCAGTCGTCAGGAGTACTCAGTCAAACCGGCCGGACAGGCGCGGCAAAGTTCCGATAATACCAAAAAATTTGAATGTTTATTCATCTCGGGCTGGATTTGTCGGATTTTTAATACAACTATTGCGCCGATTGACCCCCACATCCGGCTCAGGTAGGGTAAGCGGTCCGTAAACAGGACTGAAGAATTCGTACGCTATGCCACGCAAGAAAAAAGAGCCTGACTTCGAACAGAGTCTCGGTGAACTGGAAGCTCTGGTGACCCGCATGGAACAGGGTGACCTGACGCTGGAACAGTCGCTGGAGGCCTTTGAACAGGGGATACGTCTGACCCGTGAGTGTCAGACCCGGCTGGAGCAGGCAGAGCAGCGTGTGCAGGTACTGGTGGAACAGAACGGTCAGTTGCAGGCCCGACCGCTGGACCCGGACGTTACGGAATGAGTTTCAAAGCGGCTGTCGAAGGCTGGCGTCGGCGAGTGGACGCCTCTCTTGAGCAAACCCTGCAGGCGTCAAAAACAGCTCCCCAGCTGTTCGAAGCCATGAGTTACAGCACCTTCAATGGTGGTAAGCGCTTACGCCCCGTGCTGGTCTACGCCGCCTGCGAAGCCCTGGGCGGGCACCCGGAGGCGGCGGACCCGGCTGCAGCTGCGGTGGAGTGTGTGCATGCCTATTCGCTGATTCACGACGATCTGCCGGCAATGGACGATGATGATCTGCGCCGGGGTAAGCCCACCTGTCACATCGCCTTTGATGAAGCGACGGCGATCCTTGCCGGTGATGCCCTGCAGGCACTGGCCTTCGAGATCGTTTCTGCCCCTTCCGATCAGCTCGATGCCGGCGTGCAGCTGCAGATTATCCGTACCCTGGCCGATGCCAGCGGTGACAAAGGCATGGTGGCCGGACAGACCATCGATATGAATGCGGTAGGTACGGAACCGGATCTGCCATCGCTGGAGCGGATGCACGGTCTGAAAACCGGTGCCCTGATTCGTGCCAGCGTGCGGATGGGCGCGCTGGCTTCCGGTCATGCCGACCCGACAGCACTGGCGGCGCTGGATCGCTATGCCGCCGCCATCGGTCTGGCGTTCCAGGTTCAGGACGATATCCTCGATATCGAAAGCGATACCGAGACTCTCGGCAAGCAGCAGGGCGCCGATATCGCCCACAACAAGCCGACCTATCCTTCCCTGCTGGGGCTGGAGCAGGCGAAAGCCATGGCCGCAGAGCTTCATAAGCAGGCGTTATCTTCATTATCGGCCTTTGATCAGCGTGCCCTCTTGCTGAGACAATTGGCCGACTACGTGATTCAGCGGAATCACTAGAGCCTGTAAGCATTCAGTGGCTCGGGCCTGTCGATCCGATGGCTGTTAACGGGCTGCTTTGATTTCCTTAATCTGTTCTGTCGGACAGATTCGTACTGCAGAGTTGTATCCGGATGTTAAAAGAGATTCCTACCCGGCGTCCGCAGACGCCGTTGCTGGATCAGGTCGGAGTTCCCGCCGACCTGCGTCGTCTGTCGGCCGAACAGTTGCCGGAACTGGCGGAGCAGCTACGCAGCTATCTGCTGTACTCCGTGGGACAGACCGGTGGCCATTTCGGTGCCGGACTGGGCACCGTCGAGCTGACCCTGGCTCTGCATTACATCTACGATACCCCCGCCGATCATCTGATCTGGGATGTCGGTCATCAGTGTTACCCCCATAAGATTCTGACCGGCCGGCGCGAGGCGCTGCTGAGTATTCGAAAGCAGGGCGGGCTGGCTCCGTTTCCCAAACGGGACGAGAGCCCCTACGACGATTTCGGTACCGGCCATTCCAGTACCTCCATCAGCGCGGCACTGGGAATGGCGCTGGCGCACCGGCTGAAAGGGGAAAGCAATCGTACCGTGGCGATCATCGGCGATGGCGCCATGACCGGCGGCATGGCCTTCGAAGCCCTGAACCATGCGGCTCATACCGACAGCGACCTGCTGGTGATCCTCAACGACAACGATATGTCGATCTCCCACAACGAAGGGGGGCTGGCGACCTATCTGGCCCGTAACCTGAAGAGCCGTACCGAGGCGACCACCACCGCGGCGATGTTCGAGGCGCTGGAGTTCCACTACACAGGGCCAGTGGATGGCCACGATTTTGACCAGCTGTTGCCGGTGCTGAAGCGCCTGCGCGATGCGAAGGGACCTCAGTTCCTGCATCTGCTGACCACCAAAGGTAAGGGCTTCGGGCCGGCGGAAGCCGATCCGGTCGGTTACCACGCCATCACCAAGCTGCCGGGACCCGACGACAAGCCGTCACCGGCCCGGAGCGGGCTCTCCTATTCGAAGGTGTTCGGTCAGTGGCTCTGCGATCAGGCCGGCGCAGACGCCGACCTGATTGCCATCACCCCGGCCATGAGCGAAGGCTCCGGCATGGTGGAGTTTTCCCGTCGTTATCCGGACCGTTATTATGATGTCGCCATCGCCGAGCAACATGCGGTGACCCTGGCGGCCGGGCTGGCCTGTCAGGCCGCCAAACCGGTGGTGGCGATCTACTCCACCTTCCTGCAGCGGGGCTACGATCAGCTGATTCACGACGTCGCGCTGCAGGATCTGGATGTGCTGTTTGCCATCGACCGGGCGGGACTGGTGGGCGAAGACGGTCCCACCCACCACGGCAGCTTCGATATCAGTTTCCTCAACTGCATCCCCAACCTGGTGATCATGACCCCGTCCGATGAAGCGGAAGCCCGATTATTGCTGTCCACGGGCTATCAGCATCCGGGTCCGGCCTGTATCCGCTATCCCCGTGGAACCGGCCCGGGAGCGACTCCGGATGAGGCGCTGGAGACCGTCACGATCGGTCGCAGCCGGCTGTTGCGTGAAGGCCGCCGGGTGGCCATTCTCTGTTTTGGCAGCCTGCTGGAAGAGGCCCGTAAAGCCGCCGAGCAACTGGATCTGACCCTGGTGGATATGCGCTTCGTGAAACCGTTGGATGAGGCGCGAATTCGTGAACTGGCCGAGAACCATGAGCTGCTGGTGACGCTGGAGGAAAATGCCCTGATCGGCGGTGCCGGCTCACTGGTGAACGACTATGTGCTGAACCGGGAGCTGGCGGTGAAAGTCATGAACCTGGGGCTGGAAGATCGATTTATTACCCACGGCAGTCCCGCCGGGCTGTTGTCTCAGCAGGGCCTGGACTGCACCGGGATTGTCGCCAGAATCAGCCGGCGCTTGCAGCTGTCAGGCCACTGACCGCGAAGTTTCCGGGGACTGCGCCTGAAAGGGGCGTAAAAGAGTAGAAGGGCGGAAACTCAGGGTTCGTCTTTGAAGTGGTGCTCGGTCATCATATGACCCAGCTTGCCGGCCTTGGTGGCCAGGTACTCTTCGTTGTGACGGTTCTTACCCACCTGCAGCGGTTCCCGCTCGATGACCGGCACGCCGAACTTCTTCAGCGCGTCCATCTTGCGGGGGTTGTTGGTCATCAGTCGGACCTGTTTGATGCCCAGGTGGTCCAGCATGGTGATGCACATGCTGTAGTCGCGCATATCCGCCTCAAAACCCAGCTGTTCGTTGGCCTCGACGGTATCGGCACCGCCATCCTGCAGGTGGTAGGCCTTGATCTTGTTGAGCAGGCCGATGCCTCGACCTTCCTGGCGCAGATAGAGCAGTGCGCCCCGACCCTCTTCCGAGATTCGCTTCAGCGCTTCCTGCAGCTGGAAGCCGCAGTCGCAACGCATGCTGAACAGGGCGTCGCCGGTCAGACATTCGGAATGAATCCGCGCCAGTACCGGTTTGCCGTCGTCAAACTCGCCCAGCGTCAGGACCACATGTTCTTTGCCACTGGTTTCGTCTTCGAAACCGTGCATCCGAAATGTGCCCCAGGGAGTGGGTAACTGGGATGATGCGATGTAGCGGACGGTCACTGCTCTGCTTCCTCAGACTTGGGGTGGCATATTCTACCAATCGGCTCGGATATTGGCGAACTAAAAACGGCATAAACCACCCTCTGAGACGGTGTGTTTTCCAGCCGGGCAGACGCTTTGCTATACCTATAGACATCTGTCACTTTTTTCTGACCGATGATATTTCCGCTTCACAGTCATTGAGGAATATCGCATGAATGCTCTGATTATCGGTCTTACGGTTGCATTGCTGCTGGCGGCGCCGAAATTATGGGCCCGCTACGTGTTCTTCAAGCACAGCCGGCGCAGAAAGGATATTCCCGGTACCGGCGGTCAGCTGGCGCAACACCTGATCGAGCATCTGCAACTGGTGCGGGTCAGGCTGGGGCAGGCCCGCCGTCGCAGTCATTACAACCCTTTTACCAAGGTCATCAGCCTGACCGAGCAGACCATGAACTCGCGCAGTCTGACGGCGGTCGTGCGGGCGGCCTTTGAGGTCGGGCACGCGCTCCAGGATCGCAAAAACGCGTCGGTGCTGAAGTACCGCGATGGTCTGCTGCATCTGGCGCGGCTGGGCGAGCAGGTGGGATCGGGGGCGCTGCTGAGCGCCTTTATCATGGCGCTGCTGGTACCGCCGGTGGGAGGGCTGCTGCTGTTTATCGCAGTGGTCAGCATGCTGACCGGAGCCGCGGTGCATCTGGTTCTGGTGCCGATCGAATGGCAGGCCAGCTTCAATTTCGCCCTGCCACTGCTCAGCGAGGGACGCTACGTCCACAGGCGAGACCAGGCCGCGGTACGCCAGTTGTTGCTGGCCTGCGCCTTCAGCCGGCTGGCCTATGCGCTGGCCAATCTGCTGGACGGCCGTCACTGGTTGCGGGTGCTGGGGTTAAGAAAGTAGTTTTCGAGACCCGTAGCAGCGGGCTCCGACCGCGATGGGCCGGGAATTTAGTTGTTTCGAAACTGTCGCCCTCGGAGCGGGCTGCTACAGGAGTTATCGGGATCGTAGCAGCGGGCTCCGACCGCGACTGACCGGGAATTCACGTACTTGGGACTGTCGCCCTCAGAGCGGGCTGCTACAGGAGTGACTGGGATTGTAGCAGCGGGCTCCGACCGCGACCGGCCTGAAACTCAGCCGTACGGAGCTGTCGCCCTCAGAGCGGGCTGCTACAGGAGCTACCCGGGATTGTCGCAGCGGGATCAGACCGCGACCGATACGGACTGTCGCCCTCAGAGCGGGCTGCTACAGGAGTGACCGGGATCGTAGCAGCGGGCTCCGACCGTGACCGGCCGGTAATTCAGTTGTACCGGGACTGTCGCCCTCAGAGCGGGCTGCTACAGGAGCTACCCGGGATTGTAGCAGCGGTCACCGACCGCGACCGGCCGGTAATTCAGTTGTTCCGGGACTGTCGCCCTCAGAGCGGGCTGCTACAGGAGTGACCGGGATTGTAGCAGCGGGCTCCGACCGCGACCGGCCGGTAATTCAGTTGTTCCGGGACTGTCGCCCTCAGAGCGGGCTGCTACAGGAGTGACCGGGATTGCAGCAGCGGGCGCCGACCGCGATGGGCCGGGAATTCAGTTGTTCCGGGATTGTCGCCCTCAGAGCGGGCTGCTACAGAAGTTATTCGGATTGTCGCTCTCGAAGAGGGCTGCCACCGGGGATGTCAGTCTGGTGATAACGGATTGCCACCAGGGTCAGGCGACGAGACTCAGATTAACCACCAGGCGGCTGCCTGCAGCACCAGCCAGGCGTAGATGCCGGCCAGTACATCGTCGAGCATGATCCCCAGTCCGCCGCTGACCTGTTTGTCCGCCCAGCGAATCGGCCAGGGTTTGAGAATATCAAAGATCCGGAACAGCACAAAGCCGGCCAGCAGCCACCACCAGCCTGCGGGCAGGGCAATCAGGGTTATCCACAGACCAACAAATTCGTCCCAGACAATCCCGCCGTGATCGTGAACGCCGAGATCTTCTGAGGTTTTGCCGCAGATCCAGATGCCGGCGACAAAGGAGAGCAGGATCACCAGCAGATAGGGCAGCAGAGGCAGATGCTGCAGTGCCAGCCAGGGGATTATCGCCGCGACCGTTCCCCAGGTGCCGGGGGCGAAGGGGGCGGCACCGCTGCCGAAGCCGAAGGCCAGCAGGTGCAGAGGATTGTTCCAGCGCGGGGATACGGAAGGTGTCTCAGAGGACATGGTGAGTTCCTGTGGCCTGGTAAGCAGTGTTGGGATCAGAAATGTTTATAACCGCTGGCTTCGCTGAGCTGTTCTCTGCCGTCGGGTTGCAGCAGACGAATCTCGTTGCCTGTGATCAGCCGGCCGATAGGCGTGCAGGGAACTTCATGAGCGGCGACGGCCTGTCTGAACTCATCGACCCGTTCATCGGGAATACAGAAGCAGAGTTCGAAGTCCTCTCCGCCGCTGAGGGCCCAGCGGATCGCCTGTTCCCGGTCGCCGTGGCGGCTGAGTGCCGGCGACAGCGGCAGTTGTGACACTTCCAGTCGGGCGCCGGTGCCGCTCTGTTCGAGGATGTGGCCGAGGTCCGCCAGCAGGCCGTCGGAGATATCGATGGCGGCGCTGGCGAAACCACGCAGCAGAATACCGGTGCTGATGCGTGGGGTCGGGGTCTGAAAGCGGCTGATCAGGTAGGAATCCGCTGCCTGTTCGTCGGTGCTGTTGCAGAGTCGGTTCAGTCCGGCGGCGGAATCGCCGAGGCTGCCGGTCACAAAGACATGGTCGCCCACCGAGGCGCCGCTGCGGGTCAGGGCCTGGCCCCGGGGAACCCAGCCATGCACCTGCAGGCTGATGGTGCGGTGGCCACGGGTGGTATCGCCACCGACCAGGCAGACGCCGTATCCGGCGATCTCTTCCGCCAGCGCTTCACTGAATGCCTGCAGCCAGTTTTCGTCGGCCTCCGGCAGGGTCAGCGCCAGAGTGATCCAGGCCGGTTCGGCACCCATGGCGGCAAGATCGCTGAGGCAGGCGCCGAAGGCGCGGCGGGCGATGGCATCAGCGGGCATATTCGCCAGGAAGTGCACCCCCTCCACCAGGGTGTCGATGGAGACCGCCAGTTGTTGCCCTTCCGGGATTTCCAGCAGCGCGCAGTCATCTCCGATGCCGAGCGTTACGCCCCGGCCGTCGCGGCCGGCGGGCGCAAAAAAACGCTCGATCAGGGAGAATTCAGAGATTGCCATGGACGGTTTACTGGCGTGCAGCCTTTACTTCGGCGCTGCGCAGTTTGCGGGCCAGCTTGTCCAGTACGCCATTGACGTATTTGTGGCTGTCGGTGGCGCCGAAGGTCTTGGCCAGATTCACAGATTCGTTGATGGCGACCCGGTAGGGTACCTGTATCCGGCTGGCCAGTTCGAAAGTACCGATTCGCAGTACGTTCAGCTCGATCGGATCCAGCTCTTCCAGGGCCCGGTCAAGGCAGGGCAGGATCTGCTCGTCCAGCTCGGAAACCTGGGCGGGGACGCCGTGCAGCAACTCGCTGAACAGCTCCAGATCGACATTCTTCATGTCCTGCTCTGTGCGGAACTGAGCTTCGATATCGTTCAGTGTGGAGCCGGCAATATGCCACTGGTAGAGCGCCTGCAGGGCAAAGTTACGGGCCTCGCGACGCATCTGCGTCTTAGAGGGTTTTGCCGATTTCTTCGCCTTGCCGGCGCCCTTCGGAGCAGGGTTGTTCTGAGAATCAGTCACCCGCTCAGCCCTCCAGCTGGCGCAGCACGCTGACCATCTCCAGGGCGGTCAGGGCGGCTTCGGCGCCTTTGTTACCGGCTTTGGTACCGGAACGCTCGATGGCCTGTTCAATAGAGTTAACGGTCAGAATGCCGTTGGCCACCGGGATACCGAAGTCCAGAGAAACCTGGCCCACGCCCTTGGAGCTCTCGGCGCTGACATATTCAAAGTGAGGTGTGCCGCCGCGGATCACCGCGCCCAGGGCGATGATAGCGTCATCCTGTTTCTGCTCGGCCAGCTTCTTAACGGCCAGCGGAATCTCGAACGCGCCCGGTACCCGGACGATACGGATATTGTCGTCGCTGATGCCGTGACGCTTGAGGACGTCGACAGCGCCGTCGACCAGGCTCTCGACAACGAAGCTGTTGAAGCGGCCGACAACGATGGCGTAACGGCCGCTGTTTTCGGTGAAAGTGCCTTCAATAGTCTGGATGGTCATTGAATCTATCCTATCTCTGTAGTCTGTGCTCAGGCTTCGCAGGAGATGAACTCGACGATCTCGAGGTCAAAGCCGGAAAGTGCATTAAATTTGATCGGGGAACTCAGCAGGCGCATTTTGCCGACGCCGAGATCGCGCAGAATCTGGGAACCGGTACCGATGGTCAGGTAAGAACCCGCACCGTCGGTGTTGGCGTTCTTGATCGGCCGGTTGCTGAGGAAGGCTTCCAGGCTGGCGCCGAGGTCTTCCGTCTGTTTGTCGTCCAGCAGGACCACCACCCCTTTACCCTCTTCGGCGACCCGTCTCAGCGAAGCACGCAGGGTCCATTTGGGATCTTCTTTGGAGCAGACGCCGATGACGTCACGCAGCGGCTCGGCCATGTGGACCCGTACCAGAGTCGGCTCGTCCTCTTTGACATCGCCCATGACCATGGCCAGGTGGGTGGAACCGTGGATGGTGTCTTTGTAGCAGGTGACCTGGAAGGTGCCATGCTCGGTGGGCAGGTCGTACTGGCTGGCCTTCTCAACGGTATGCTCGTTAAGCGTGCGATAGTGGATCAGGTCGGCGATGGTGCCGATCTTGAGATCATGCTTTTCGGCGAACTTTTCCAGATCCGGTCGACGGGCCATGGTGCCGTCGTCGTTCATGATCTCGACGATCACCGCCGCCGGGCTGCAGCCGGCCATGCGGGCCAGATCGCAACCGGCTTCGGTGTGGCCGGCGCGGCTGAGGACGCCGCCGGGCTGAGCCATCAACGGGAAGATATGGCCGGGCTGGACGATATCCTCGGGCTGGACTTCCGGAGAGACGGCGGTACGCACGGTGTGAGCGCGATCGGCCGCTGAAATACCGGTGGTCACTCCTTCAGCCGCTTCGATCGAGAGGGTGAAGTTGGTGGAGTACTGGGCACCGTTATCCTGAACCATCAGCGGCAGTTTCAGGCGCTTGCAGTGGGCCTCGGTCAGGGTCAGGCAGATCAGGCCGCGGGCGTGGGTGGCCATAAAGTTGATGTCTTCGGTACGGACCCGCTCGGCGGCAATGATCAGATCGCCTTCGTTTTCGCGGTCTTCATCATCCATCAGGATAACCATCTTGCCCTGGCGGATGTCTTCAATCAGTTCTGCGGTAGTGTTTAACGCCATTGATCTGCCTGCTTTGCCTCGCTTTAACGACCCATAAAGCCGTGTTCAGCCAAAAATGATTCGGTTAACTGTTGTGCCTGTGACTGCTGCTCCGGTTGCTCCTGCTGTTGAGGGGCCTGCAGCAGTCGTTCCAGATATCGGGCGATCAGGTCCACTTCCAGGTTAACGTGCCGGCCGACACTGTAATACTTAATCAGGGTTTCATCCAGCGTATGGGGCACGATATTGAGTTCGAAAACGGCATCATCGACGCCGTTAACGGTCAGACTGACGCCATCCACGCAGATTGAGCCCTTCGGAGCGATGTAGCGGGCCAGCGTCGCCGGCGCCTCGACCCGAAAGCGGATCGAACGGCCGTCATCGCGGCGATCGACGATGGTGCCGATACCGTCGACATGACCGCTGACGATATGGCCGCCCAGCCGGCTGCTCGGCGTCAGCGCTTTCTCCAGGTTGACCGGGGTTCCCGGCTGCAACTGCTCAAACTCGGTGTGGGCCAGTGTTTCCCGTGAAACATCGGCCCAGAAACCGTCGCCCGGCAGCTCGACGGCGGTCAGACAGACGCCGTTGACGGCGATGCTGTCGCCGAGCTTTACATCGGACAGATCCAGACGGCCGGTCTTAATCCTTAAGCGCAGGTCGCCACCCTGCAATCGGGTTTCGGCGACTTCGCCCAGTGCTTCAACTATGCCGGTAAACATCTCAGTCCTGCGGCTCCTGTGATTGGGTTGCGGCTGCCGGCAGGGGCCGACAGATGATTCGAATATCCTCGCCGACCATACGCAGGTCGGTCTGCTGCAGCCGGATCTGCTGAGCCATCCGGCTCATACCGGGCAGGCTGAACAGCGGTCGGGCCTCTGATCCCAGCAGGGTGGGAGCGATGTAGATGACCCACTCATCCACCAGGCCGGCGGCGGTAAAGGCGCCGGACAGTTCGGCGCCGGCTTCGATCAGCAGCTCGTTACACTCCCGTTCACTGGCCAGCCAGCGCAGCACGGCTTCCGGCTCGGGACGGGCACCGGCTGAGGCTACCAGGGTGGCACCGGCCTGTTCGAGGGCATCGATACGGGTCTGGTTCTCGCAGCCGTGGAAGATAATGGTTTCGCCGCCATCTTTCAGGATACCGGCATCGGCGCCGGTCTGCAGCTGCGAATCCATGATCACCCGCAGCGGCTGGCGGCGGGCGATGGCGTCGGCGTCGTCCAGCTCCAGCTGGGCGGCCCGGACGGTCATCGAGGGGTTATCGTGGATAACGGTGCCGCTGCCGGTCAGGATTGCCGAGCTGCGGGCCCGCAGCCGCTGCACATCGCTGCGGGCGGCCGGACCGGTGATCCACTGGGATTCGCCGGAGGCCATACCGGTGCGGCCGTCCAGACTCATGGCCTGCTTGATGCGGACAAAGGGCAGACCCGCTGACATACGGCGGATAAAACCGGGATTGAGCTCCCGGGCCCGAGCTTCCAGCAGTCCCCAGCTGACGTCGATCCCGGCATTGCTGATCAGGCGATGGCCGCGACCGGCCACCAGCGGATTGGGATCTTCCATGGCTGAAATCACCCGGGCGACGCCGGCTTTAATCAGTCCTTCGGCGCAGGGCGGTGTGCGGCCATAGTGACTGCAGGGTTCCAGCGTTACATAGGCGGTCGCGCCGAGGGCGTTGTCGCCGGCGGCGGCCAGGGCATTAACCTCGGCATGGCCTTCGCCGGCCCGCACGTGGAAACCTTCTCCGACGATTGTGCCATCGCGCACCAGTACGCAGCCCACCCGGGGATTGGGATGGGTGCTGTAGAGACCATGCTCTGCCAGTTGCAGGGCTCGGGCCATATAGCGGTGGTCGTCAGCGTTGAATGAGGTCATGATCCTGGTCGGCTGCAGCGGATGCGGTCAGGCATCGGCATCCTGAGACTGGTCCTGTTTCTGAGAGGAGAGTCGGTCGATCTCCTCCTTAAATTCATTGAGGTCCTGAAAACTGCGGTAAACCGAGGCAAAGCGTACGTAGGCCACCTCATCCAGACGCCGCAGTTCAGTCATTACCGCTTCGCCCACCGTCATCGACTGCAGTTCCCGCTCGCCGGTGGCGCGCAGGGCATATTTGATCCGGTTGATGGCCGATTCGATCTCTTCGATGCTGACCGGCCGTTTCTCCAGCGAGCGCAGGATGCCGGCCCGCAGCTTGGCCTCGTCGAAGGGCTGGCGGGTACCGTCCTGCTTCACCACACGGGGCATCAGCAGTTCGGCGACTTCATAGGTGGTGTAACGCTCGTTACAGGACAGACACTCGCGACGGCGACGCACCTGTTCGCCCTCGGCCACCAGCCGGGAGTCAATCACCTTGGTTTCATGGGCTTTGCAGAACGGACAATGCATGGCGGATGATTCCCGGTACTGAACTCTGTCGACAGAGCGGTTAATAAACCTGATTAAAGAGCGTTGCAGCCGTTTCCGACTGTTTCGGGCTAGCGGCGGCCCGATTCTGTAAAAACGACAAAGCCCCGGCCTTTACGGACAGGGCTTTGCAACGGCCTCAGTATTCAGTGCTGAGGCTGCAGCGACTTACTTGTAAACAGGGAAGCGGGAGCAAAGCTCCAGAACCTGCTGCTTGACACGGTTGATGGTGTCTTCGCTTTCGATATCGTCCAGCACGTCACAGATCCAGCCGGTCAGCTCGGTGACTTCGGCTTCACCGAAACCACGGCGGGTCACCGCCGGAGAGCCGATACGCAGACCGCTGGTGACAAACGGAGAGCGGGGATCGTTAGGAACGGAGTTCTTGTTGACGGTGATGTTGGCACGACCGAGGGCCGCGTCTGCATCCTTACCGGTGATATTCTTGTCGATCAGATCCACCAGGAACAGGTGGTTGTCGGTACCGCCGGAAACAATCTTGATGCCGCGATCCTGGAACACCTTAACCATGGCGCGGGCGTTGGTGACCACCTGCTGCTGGTAAATTTTGTACTCGTCGCTCAGCGCTTCCTTGAAGCAGACCGCCTTGGCGCCGATTACGTGCATCAGCGGGCCGCCCTGACTTTCCGGGAATACCGCGAAGTTCAGTTTCTTTTCCAGCTCTTCGTTGGCTTTCGCCAGGATCAGACCGCCACGGGGGCCGCCCAGGGTCTTGTGAGTGGTGGTGGTGACGACGTCGGCGATGGCAACCGGTGAAGGGTAGACGCCTGCGGCGACCAGGCCGGCAACGTGGGCCATGTCGACAAACAGGTAAGCGCCCACTTCATCGGCGATATCGCGGAAACGCTGCCAGTCGACAACTCGGGAGTAAGCGGAGAAACCGGCAACGATCATCTTCGGCTTGTGCTCTTTAGCCAGACGCTCGACTTCGGCGTAATCGATTTCGCCGGTTTCCGGGTTCAGGCCGTACTGAACGGCGTTGTAGATGCGGCCGGAGAAGCTGACAGCAGAACCGTGAGTCAGGTGGCCACCATGGGCCAGGCTCATGCCCAGTACGGTGTCGCCCGGCTGGCACAGGGCCATGTAGACGGCGGCGTTGGCCTGAGAACCGGAGTGGGGCTGAACGTTGGCATAGTCGGCGCCAAACAGTGCTTTCGCACGGTCGATGGCCAGCTGCTCGACCACGTCGACGTGTTCGCAGCCGCCGTAGTAACGCTTGCCGGGATAGCCTTCGGCGTATTTGTTGGTCAGGCAGGAGCCCTGGACTTCCATCGAACGCTGAGTGGCATAATTTTCCGATGCGATCAGTTCAATGTGTTCTTCCTGGCGCTTCTGCTCCGCTTCGATGGCGGCGTACAGTTCAGGATCGAACTCGGCAGTCGACAACTCTTTGTTCAGCATTCGTTGCTATCCCCTGGAGATAAAGTAAAGAACCCGGTCTGACTTTTCAGAACCCCGGGCAACCGGGGCCGAAAATTTAAGGACGGGGATTATAGCGTATTTTTGCGGCCGGAAGCACATGAAAGTCGATCATCTTTTGAACAAGTGGGATTCATACAGGGGTGGGATCTGTATCAGTATTGTTGCGGTGCGGTATTGAGTGCCGAAGGGGGCGGGAACGGGTGCCGGCTGGTCGATCTGTGTCTGGAGGGTAGGGTGCATCAGCAGCAGGCGTAACGCACCGACAAATCCTCTGCGAGTGTTCCTTGCCGGGCTCATTAAAACCGGAGATTTCATATTGCGCCCACTCGGGCGCCTTCATTTCTTTGGCGCGGGCCAAAGAAACGGAAGCAAAGAAAGCCCGCCCTGTGCCACCGGCCTTCGGCTGCCCTCACTCCTCGACTGAAGCGGGCGCTGCGCGAACTCGGCCTGCGGCCTCAGACAGGCGCTTGCTTGATCCCGCTTCAGCCTGCGGGGCTCAGCGGTGGCAGAGGGGAACGGGTGCCGGCTGGTCGTCTTTTATCAGAGGCGCTACGCACCGACAAAAAGTGCTGTGGGCTGAGTCCGAGAACACATCGACGTACCTACCGGAGTATTCCTGAAATTCAGTAACCGGTTGCAGGCATCTGTTGCACCCACCAGGGCGGCCTTCGGCTGCCCTCTCTCCTCGCCTGAAGCGGGCGCTACGCGAACTCGGCCTGCGGCCTCAGACAGGCGCTTGCTTTATCCCGCTTCAGCCTGCGGGGCTCAGCGGTGGCAGAGGGGAACGGGTGCCGGCTGGTCGTCTTTTATCAGAGGCGCAACGCACCGACAAAAAGCGCTGCAGGGTGGGCCGGATGATGATTCTGCAACCGCCGGCTGAGCGCAGCAATCAACAAAGCAAGTAAGTCGCGGAATCAAAGAGAAGCCCCCACCGGGGCAGGGGCTTCGGAGGCAGGATCTGCTGGCATCACCGGACTTCGATTTTGTAGTCCCGGCGCGGCTCTTCATGAAGTTTCGGCAGTTCAAGTCTCAGCACTCCGTCACTGAACTCGGCGCTGATCGCTGCCGGATCGATATCGGAGCCCACCGACAACTGTCTGAGGAACTGACCGTAGTGTCGTTCCTGACGGATGATTTTTCCGTCTTTCTCCTCTTTTTTTTCATCGGAGGTCTCTGCCCGGATGGAAAGAATACCGTTCTCCAGTGAGATGTTGATATCGTCTTTACTGATGCCCGGCAGATCCGCCTTGATGACGTAGCTGCCGTCGGATTCATGCACATCGATGGCCGGAGGCTTCTCGGATGAGGTCTGTGACAGTGGTCTGAAGAAATCATCAAAAAAAGCATCCCCGAACATACGATTGAATCGAGTCAAGTTGCTCATGGTCTGGTCCTCCTGTCGGTTGTTAAACCCGAGTTCCTTTATATGAGGCATGCCTAATTGATCCTGATTTAATTTTAAACCAGCACAAAAAAAATGGTTATTGAAAGTTCTGCATACTGATCCACCGGAAATTGCACTGCACTTAACCGGCGGCATCGGATAGAATTCCAGCATTTGCGGCGGCGGTAACGGGCCGCTGAAGCTAACTGACAAAACAGGTTGCAGATTCATGGCACAGTACGTTTTCACCATGAACCGGGTCGGCAAAGTGGTGCCACCCAAGCGTGAAATACTTAAAGATATCTCCCTCTCTTTCTTCCCGGGCGCCAAGATCGGTGTGCTCGGTCTGAACGGTTCCGGTAAATCGACCCTGCTGAAGATCATGGCCGGTGTCGATAAGGACTATAACGGTGAAGCCCGTCCGCAGCCGGATATCAATATCGGCTACCTGCCCCAGGAGCCGGAACTGGACGACAGCAAGAACGTCCGCGAGGTGGTGGAAGAGGCGGTTTCCGAAGCCAAGAACGCGCTGGCCGAGCTGGATAAGGTCTATGCGGCCTATGCCGAGCCCGATGCCGATTTCGACAAGCTGGCGGCGGAACAGGCCCGGCTGGAGAATATTATTCAGTCGGTTGACGCCCATAATCTCGAGCGTCAGCTGGAAGTGGCGGCCGACGCCCTGCGCCTGCCGCCCTGGGAGGCCCGGGTCGAGCATCTGTCCGGTGGTGAGCGCCGTCGGGTAGCGCTTTGCCGGCTGTTACTGGCCAAACCGGACATGCTGTTACTGGACGAACCCACCAACCATCTGGACGCCGAATCCGTTGGCTGGCTGGAGCGCTTCCTGCACGACTATAACGGGACCGTAGTGGCGATCACCCACGACCGTTATTTCCTCGATAATGCCGCGGGCTGGATTCTGGAACTGGACCGTGGACACGGCATCCCTTATGAGGGCAACTATTCCAGCTGGCTGGAGCAGAAGGAGAAACGGCTGGAGATCGAAGCGAAGCAGGAAGCCGCTCACCGCAAGACCGTTCAGGCAGAGCTGGAGTGGGTTCGTCAGGGCTCCAAGGGGCGCCAGGCCAAGTCCAAGGCCCGCCTCAAACAGTTTGACGAGCTTAACTCCCGTGATTTCCAGACCCGCAATGAGACTCAGGAGATCTACATTCCGCCGGGGCCGCGCCTCGGTGACAACGTCATCTCCGTGGAGAACGTCAGCAAGTCCTACGGCGATAAGCTGCTGGTGGATGATCTCAGCTTCACCATTCCGCCCGGCGCCATTGTCGGCGTGATCGGTGGGAACGGCGCCGGTAAATCGACACTGTTCAAGATGATCGCCGGTAAGGAGCAACCGGACAACGGCGCGGTAAAAGTCGGTGAGACCGTACAGCTGGCCTGGGTTGACCAGATGCGGGAGCTGGATGGCAGTAAGACGGTCTGGGAAGAGATTTCCGACGGTCAGGACATCATTACCGTCGGCAATTATCAGGTGCCGTCCCGGGCCTATGCCGGTCGCTTCAACTTTAAGGGCGGCGACCAGCAGAAATATGTCAGAGATCTGTCCGGTGGTGAGCGTAACCGTCTGCATCTGGCCAAACTGCTGAAAGAGGGCGGCAATGTGTTGCTGCTTGACGAACCGACCAACGACCTCGACGTGGAGACCCTGCGGGCACTGGAGGAAGCGCTGCTGGCCTTCCCGGGCTGTGCGGTGGTTATCTCTCACGACCGCTGGTTCCTCGACCGGATTGCGACCCATATTCTGGCCTACGAGGGTGAAAGTAAGGCGGTGTTCTTCGAAGGTAATTACACCGAGTACGAAGAGGATCTCAAAAAGCGCCTCGGCGATGCCGGTGCTCAGCCCACCCGGGTTCGTTACAAGAAGCTGGCCCACTGACAGGGGCCGGGATAACGGAGAGCTCAGGCTCTCCGTTTTTGTTTGTGGTGGTCGCCGTGAATACTGATGGGGCTGCTGAGTGTGACGCCCGGGAGGCTATACCGAGTCTATGAAGGTCAGAAAAAAACTGCTGTTGCTGGCGCTGCCTGTTATCGCCCTGCTGGCCTGGTATCAGTCGCAGCAGGCCTCGCTGACCCTGCAGAAGCTGGAGGCCGAAGGTTTTCGGGTGGACCAGCGACTGGCGTCTCAGCCGCCACTGGTGATCGACCGTGGCAATCGCCGAATGGCGGTCATTGAAGGCAGCCGTTATGTCGACTTCGGCTTTGACCAGGTGGTTTCGATCGGGACCGAAACCGATTTCTATGAGAATTCACAGGAACCGCTGCAACTGGTGATCCGGCTGCGTCAGCACGGGCAGACATCCGTGGTTCTGAAGGCCACCAGCCCCACCGATGCCAGGCGCTGGCAACAGCAGCTGAATGGTTATCTCGACCGCTGATTTATGCCCCCGCAGTTCTCCTTCCGGTCAGTGGCTACCGAGTGGTCCGGCCTGAAGGTATCAATGGCAGGGGCGGGCTATACTCAGTCCAGTGCTCCGCTTTAACCGGCAGCCGTCGCCGGCATCTGCAGATTAAACCGCCAGTGCCGGCGTTCACCTGACAGGAGAGCGCCCTGTGGATTCATCTGATGACCGTCTTTTCGCTGCTGAATCGGCGGACAAACCCTCCGAACCGCCGCTCAATCCCTGGAAAGTTCTGATCGTTGATGACGAGCGGGAAACCCATGAAGTGACCCGGCTGGTGCTCAGAAATCTGCGTTTTGACGGCCGTCGGCTGAATCTGCTGCATGCTTACAGCGGCGACGAAGCGATTCAGAAGCTGGTCGACGAGCCGGGTATCGCGCTGGTGTTGCTGGACGTGGTGATGGAAACCGAAGATGCCGGTCTGCAGGTGGCCAGAGCCGTTCGTGAGCAGCTGGATAACCGGCTGGTGCGAATTATCCTCCGGACCGGTCAGCCGGGCATGGCGCCGGAGCGGGATGTCATCCTCAACTACGATATCAACGACTATAAACCCAAGGCCGAGCTGACCAGCACCGGCCTGACCACCGCTGTGGTGGCCGGGCTGCGCAACTTTCGGGATCTTTCTGACAGCGACGCCGCCTACCGCGGTGTCATGAAGGTGGTGCAGGCAACGGCAGAGCTTTATGGATTGCAGCAGGGATCGGCATTCGCCCGACAGGCACTGAAAGCCGTGCACTGTCGACTGCCGCTGACCGGCAGTCAGTCTCAGGCGCCGCTCGGCTACCTGGTAACCGGCACGCCGCAGGCGCCGGAGATCGAATCGACGTCGCAACAGAGCGTGACGGTGCCGGAAGCGGACAGGCAGTGGCTGCAGGGCAGCCTGGAGCAGCGATGCAGCCGCTATGACGACCATCGCTGTGTGCTCTGTATCCGCAGCAGTCAGAGCAGCGATGCTTTTTTACTCTATTTCGACAGCTATCCCGGTCTCAGCAGCTGGGAGGTCCAGCTGCTGGAGCTGGCGACCACTAATTTCTCCGCGGCCTGGGATAACCTCTATCTGCTGGAGCATCTGGAAGCGCTGAACCAGTCGCTGGAAGAGAAGGTGCGGGTGCGCACAGAAGCGCTGGAGCGAGCAACCCTGGCGGCGGAGTCAGCAAACCGGGCCAAGAGCCTGTTTCTGGCCAATATGTCCCATGAGATTCGCACGCCGATGAATGCCATTCTCGGCTATGCCCAGCTGCTGCAGCGGGATCAGCGTCTGCATCCGGATCAGATCGCCACGCTGACCGGGGTTCGCAGTGCCGGTGAGCATCTGCTGGATGTTATTAATGATGTGCTGGATCTGTCCCGGATCGAGGCCGGGGCTATGGAGCTGGATCCGGTGATGTTTGATCTCGGCGCAATGATTCGTGATGTAGCGGTGATCTTCGACAACCGCTGCAGCCAGAAGAGCCTCTGCTGGCAGGTCGAAAACAGCTGTGAGCGCTATCTGCCGGTGGAGGGCGATCAGGCCAAGCTGCGCCAGGTGCTGATTAATCTGCTGGGCAACGCGGTGAAATACACCGAGCGGGGCTCGGTGACGCTGAAGCTGGGCAGCCCGGAAAAGGACCAGTATCGCTTTGAGGTGGCCGATACCGGTTCAGGTATTGACGAGGAGGATATCGACAGTCTGTTCAGCTCCTTTTATCAGGGCGTCAACAGTCGCGGTAAAGGCGGCAGCGGTCTGGGACTGTCGATTGCCGCCCGGCAGCTGGAGCTGATGGGCAGCCGGCTGGAGCTGGAATCGGTACCGGGCAGCGGTAGTCGCTTCTGGTTCAGCCTGCATCTGCCGCCGGGGGATAACGTACCGGTCAGCAGCGAACCCGGGCAGGGGGCGGTACAGCGACTGCGGCAGGGAACTCAGGTGCGGGCGCTGGTGGTGGACGATGTAGAGACCAATCGGGATGTGCTGGCCCGAATGCTGATCGATACCGGTGTCGAAGTTGTCGAAGCGGAGGATGGTCGGCAGGCGCTGGAGAAACTGGCGAAAGAGCGTTTCGATATCGTCTTTATGGACATCCGCATGCCGGTAATGTGCGGCGATGAGGCGATCGGCCTGATCCGTCAGCGCTGGTCCTCTGAGCAGCTGCCCTGTGTGGTTATTTCCGCCTACAGCATGACCCATGAAGTGGGGCATTACATCAGTCTGGGCTTCGACCGTTATATTTCAAAGCCATTCCGGTTCGATGATATCTACCGTTGTCTGGAGGATTTTCTCGGCGTTGAATTTGAGCGTCAGCTGCCGGCACACGAGGATAAGGCTGCCGCACCCGAACTGGATCGATTACGGATTCCGGCGGCGATGCTGGTGAGGCTGCAGGGAGCTGCCCGGCTGAATCGTATTTCCGAGCTGAAGAGTACGATGGCAGAACTGGCCGGGCTGGGAGAGGATGGCAGGATGCTGGCGGACTATCTGAAGCCGATGCTGGCTGACTATGACACCGAGTCGCTGCTGAAAGCGCTCGGGGAGGTGGAGCATGGCCATTGAACCGGTCAGTCTGAAAGGACAGAAAGTACTGATCGTCGACGACATGCCGGCCAATCTCGATGTGCTCAGTCAGATACTGGAAGCGGAAGAGTATGAGGTTTCCTTCGCAACCGACGGCGAACAGGCGATCAGGCTGGCCACTCTGGACCAGCCGGATCTGATTCTGCTGGACGTCATGATGCCGGTGATGGATGGCTTCGAAACCTGTCGGCGCCTTAAATCGCTGGATCCTACCCGGGATATCCCGGTGATCTTCGTTACCGGCAAGACCGACACGGGAGCCGTGGTGGAGGGCTTTCATATCGGCGCGGCCGATTATATCAGTAAGCCCATCTGTCAGGAGGAGGTCTGCGCCCGGGTGCGTGCCCATCTGCAGACCCGGGAGTTGCTTCGGATTCGTAACGACCTGATCGACCGGCTGCGGACTCACAATGAGCGCAACCGGGCGATCATGGCTTCTCAGCATGAGCAGCTGGTCAGCAGTACCCGGCTGGCGTCACTGGGGGAGCTGGTGGGGGAGTTTGCCCATGAAGTGAGCACACCGGTGGGTAACAGTCTGACGGCGCTGACCCATCTGATCCAGGAGGGAAAGCGGCTGGAGAGGCTGGTGGTGGAAAACGCCCTGACCCGGGCTGAATTCAGCGATTATCTTGGCGCCAGCCGCGAAAGCGGCAATCTGGCCATCTCCAATATGGAGCGGGCCGTGCAGCTGATTCAGGGCTTTCGGCAGGTGGCCGTGGATCAGTGCAGCGAGCAGGCCAGTCGCTTTAATCTGAAGGAGTATCTGCGTCAGGTGCTGCTGACGCTGAGCCCAAAGCTGAAGCAGACCGCTCATCGGGTGGAGCTGGAAGGGCCGGAGGATCTGGTGATCGACAGTTATCCGGGGGCTTTTGCCGGCATACTCACCAATCTGGTCAACAATTCACTGCTGCACGGGTTCCGCGATAAACCCCGGGGCGAGATACGGGTGGTGCTGAGCCGTGAACAGGGAGGGCTGCTGATCGATTATCGTGATGACGGCTGTGGTATTGCCGAAGAGAATCTGGGGCGCATCTTCGAAAAGTACTTTACCAGTAACCGGGAGGGCGGCGGCAGCGGCCTCGGGCTGCATATTATTCGCAGTCTGATCTGCGACGTGCTGGACGGGGAGGTGGAGTGCCGGAGTCACGAGGGTGACGGGGTGTGCTTTCTGATTCGGGTGCCGCTGACCGCTGAGCGGAGTTCGGCTTAACCCCGCCCCATAATCCGCTGTTTCTGACGGCCCCAGTCGCGATCTTTTTCGGTGGCCCGCTTATCGTGCTGCTTCTTACCCTTAGCCAGCGCAATTTCGCATTTCACCCGACTACCTTTCCAGTACAGTGACAGGGCGACACAGGTAAACCCCTTCTGCTCGGTGGCCGCGAACAGTTTAGCCAGTTCGCGACGATTGAGCAGTAGCTTTCGGGAGCGATCCGGCTCGGCAACGACGTGGGTCGAAGCCGTCTGCAGCGGGCTGATATGAGCACCCACCAGCCAGGCTTCGCCATCTTTCAGCAGTACGTAGGAATCCATCAGCTGAGCTTTGCCGGCGCGCAGGCTTTTGACTTCCCAGCCGGTCAGGACCAATCCCGCCTCGAATTTCTCTTCGATGCTGTAGTCGAAACGTGCGCGTTTATTAACGGCGATATTGCCGCTGCTGCCTGAGGATTTTTTCTTCTTTGCCATGGGCGGCGATTATATAGAGCCTCCTGGGCGAAAGCGAGTCCGTCGCGCCGGTTGTCCCAGGGCGGGCTGCGAAAGCTTGATCCTGATCCAGTCTGAGCATATCCCGGCTTGTGTCACGGTTGCATTGCTTTACAATTCCGGCCTTTGTTTGTATCGGCAAGGCAGTACTTCATGCACGACAAAGAATCCATCCATGGCTCCTGGAGCAGCCGCTGGATCTTTATTCTGGCGGCCACGGGATCGGCCGTGGGGCTGGGCAATATCTGGAAATTCCCCTATATCGTCGGAGAGAACGGCGGTGGTGCCTTCGTGCTGGTGTATCTGGCCTGTATCGCCCTGGTCGGTATTCCGATCATGATGGCGGAGGTGCTGGTCGGCCGCCGCGGTCGACAGAGTCCGGTCCATTCGATTCGTGATATAGCGGACGAAACCGGAGCTTCCCGGCGCTGGAAGCTGGTTGGTCTTTGTGGTGCGCTGGCGGGATTTCTGATCTTCGCCTTTTACAGCGTGGTCTCCGGCTGGGTGCTGGCCTACGTATTTCATGCCGCTAACGGCACTTTTATCGGTGCCGGCAGCGATGACCTCGGTAAGCTGTTTGAAGGGCTGCTGGCCGATCCCCAGGCCCAGATTATCTGGCATTCGGTGTTTACCGTACTGGTGATGGGGGTGCTGATCCGCGGCGTTAACAAGGGGCTGGAACAGGCCATTCGTATCCTGATGCCGTCTCTGTTCGTGTTGTTGCTGTTGTTGCTGATGTATTCGCTGACTTCCGGTTCCTTCGGCCAGGGGCTGGATTTTCTGTTTGACACTGATTTCTCGAAGCTGAGCTGGGATTCGGTGCTGACGGCTCTGGGTCATGCCTTCTTTACCCTCAGCCTGGGGATGGGGGCAATGATGGTCTACGGCTCCTATATGCCGAAAAAGTCTTCCATCGCTACGACCGTACTGACGGTGGCGGTGCTGGACACGGTGGTGGCACTGGTGGCCGGTATGGCGATCTTCCCCATCGTCTTCGCCAATGAGCTTGATCCCGGTGCCGGCCCTGGTCTGATGTTCGTGACGTTGCCGGTGGCGTTCGGCAATATGGCCGGCGGCCAGGTTTTCGGCTTTCTGTTCTTCCTGATGGTGGCTATCGCCGCCTGGAGCTCTGCGGTGTCGCTGATGGAACCTGCGATTACCTGGCTGGTGGAGCGGTTCCGTTTCAGCCGCGCCCGGGCCTGTTTCTGGCTGGGTGTCTGCGGCTGGGCGCTGGGGTTGGGTGCCCAGGCATCCTTCAACGTCGGCAGCGACTGGTTGCTGGCTGGAATGAACTTTTTCGATCTGCTGGATTTCATTACCGCTAACCTGCTGTTGCCACTGGGTGGTTTTCTGATAGCAATCTTTGTAGGCTGGAGAGTAAAGGTCTCTGTGACCGGCGACGAGCTGGCTATGACGCAGGGCACCGGATTTTCACTCTGGCTGTTTCTTGTTCGTTTTATCGCACCGGCTGCCGTACTGCTGATCTTTGTGGTCAATCTGTACAGTAAGCTGCAGGGCTGACAGGCCCGAATAGAGGATATTGACTGATGACCCAGGTGGATCGCAGCGCACTTGTTTTACATACGGCTGAGCAGATGTACGATCTGGTCAATGATGTGCTCAGTTATCCCCAGTTTCTGCCCTGGTGCAGCGGCTCCAGTATCATCAGTCACACCGATGATGAGATGGTGGCAAAGGTCGATGTCGCCAAGGCGGGTCTCAGATACAGTTTTACCACCTGCAATCGTCTCCAGTCTCCCGAGAAAATTCATATGGAACTGGTCGAGGGACCGTTCAGCACCCTCAGCGGCTGCTGGACCTTCACCAGTCTCAGTGAAGAGGCCTGCAAGGTGTCGCTGAAGCTCAGTTTTGATTTTTCCGGCAAGCTGACGGGGATGGCGATGAGTAAGGTGTTCAACCAGATCGCGGTGGCGATGGTTGATGCGTTCTGTACTCAGGCCGATAAAAAGTACGGTTAGCGGGAGGTTCCATGATCAATGTAGAAGTCGCATATGCGCTGCCCGATGAGCAGAAGATTATTGCCCTGAAGGTTGAAAAGGGGTCCAGTGCCTACGATGCGGTCGTCCGCTCCCGTATTGTTGAGATGTTTCCGGAAATCGATCCCGATAAAGCCAGCATGGGTATCTTCGGCAAGGCGATCAGAGATCCGAAAACTGAAGAGCTGAAGGAAGGACAGCGGGTGGAGATCTACCGGCCGTTACTGATAGATCCGAAAGCCGCCCGGGCTAACCGTGCTGCGAAACTGAAAGCGGAGAAGGGGGACGGCCAGAAGAGTTGAGCCGGTCCGGCCGGAACCGGACCTTAGTGGCTGCAGAGGTCGGATCAGCGCTTGATCTTAGCGGAGCTTGGAACAAAATCGCCGCTGAAATAGGCCAGTTTGTCATCTTTGAAAAACAGTGAGATGCGCTCCTGAGTCCGTTCTTCGCCGCCTTTTTTCATGGTCAGCAGATAATCCCAGCGGTTTTGCTGGAAGGTGTCGATAATCAGGGGGGTGCCCATCACGAAACGGACCTGGCTCTTAGTCATACCGGGGCGCAGCTGATCCACCATCTCCTGAGTGACCAGGTTGCCCTGCTGGACATCGATCTTATGGACACCGGGAAAATAGGTGCATCCTGCCAGCGTCAGCAGAAGGGTGGCGAAAATAATAATTCTTTGCATTTGTAAACTGCTTCCACTCTCGATATGAATTGCGGATAATACAGCATTATCGAGCACTTTCTAAGAGTCCAGAGCCGCACTATGACGACAGAAAATACTGAGCTGAGAAAAGCTGGCCTGAAGGTTACCCTGCCCCGGGTGAAGAT
Source organism: Motiliproteus sp. (assembly GCA_965230185.1). GTDB lineage: Bacteria > Pseudomonadota > Gammaproteobacteria > Pseudomonadales > Balneatricaceae > Motiliproteus. The sequence continues at coordinate 5,217,537 of OZ245995.1, read as the reverse complement.
CTATCAGATCCTCGAGAAGGCCGGCGAGGGAGATCACTGGAGCGCTGAGGATATCTATAAAATCCTTATGGAATCCGGTGAGGATGTGGGGCTGGCGACCGTCTATCGGGTGCTGACTCAGTTTGAAGCCGCGGGCCTGGTGGTCCGTCATCATTTCGAGGGTGGTCATTCTGTCTTCGAGCTGGCCGATGACCAGAAGCATGATCATATCGTCTGCGTGAAGTGCGGTAAGGTGAAAGAGTTCAGCGATCCTGAGCTCAATGCCCGTCAGCAGCAGATTGCTGAAAATCTGGGTTTTACCATCTCCGACCGTACCCTGTACCTGTACGGTGTCTGCAAAGAAGGCTGTGAAGACAGCTGATTCGGATTGCAGATCGGTTGCTGTCTGACCGGCGCTGATTACGAGTACTTAAAAGCCGGGCCGGGCCCGGCTTTTTGCTGTCTGTGGAAGCGACAGGGAGATTTGTGGGCTATTCCAGTGCCAGCATCTCCTCGGCGTGATCCAGGGTGCGTCGGGTGATGTCGATACCACCCAGCATCCGTGCGACCTCCTGAATGCGCTGGTCTCCGTCGAGGCTGTTGATCCGGCTGTGGCTGCTTTTGCTGCCGTTGTGCTTGCTGACGTGGAGGTGCTGATGTCCCCGGGAAGCCACCTGAGGCTGATGGGTGACACAGAGAATCTGACAGTGTTCACCCAGGTCACGCAGCAATCTGCCTACCACTTCGGCGATGGCCCCGCCGATTCCGACATCCACTTCATCGAAGGCCAGTACCGGCGTTGAGGACACGCGGGCGGTGACCACCTGGATCGCCAGGCTGATCCGCGACAATTCGCCGCCGGACGCTACCCGGTGCAGCGATCGTGGCGGCTGGCCGGGAATGGTGCTGATCAGAAACTCCGGTTCTTCAAGGCCTTGCGGGCCGGGGGCTTTTTCGCTGATGCCGGTCTCAAAACGACTGGCCGGCATTCCCAGAAGTTGCAGCTGCTCATTGATCTGCTTGTTAAGTTTCTGCGCCGTTCGGCGACGTTTTTTGCTGAGCTCCGTCGCGGCCGACATAAACTGTCGCTCGGCGTCGGTGGCGCTGGTCTGCAGTTCTTCGATCGCTTCATCGGAGATCGACAGTGCGGCCAGTCTTTCACCCAGGTCAAGGTGCAGTTCGGGCAGGGCCTGTGGATCACTGTGATGCTTGCGGGCAACCTGATAGAGGGTGCTGAGTCGTTCCTCCACCTCCTCCAGTCGTTGCGGATTGATCTCCAGTCTGGACAGGTAGTGCTCCAGCTCCGAAGAGGCTTCTTCGACCTGAATCAGTGCCGAATTCAGCATCTCCTGTGCGCTCTGCAGTTCCGGAGCCTCAATATTGAACTGGCTCAGCTGCTGCAGGCATCGGTTCAGCAGGTCGCTGCAGCTGCCCTCTTCGGCTTCGGTGGTCAGCTGGCGCACCGCTTCGCCGCTCTGCAGCAGTTCCGAGGCGCTGGTCAGCTGTTTCTGTTCCGTTTCCAGGGTCGGCAGTTCTCCCTCCTGAGGCGCAAGCTGATCAAGTTCCTGCACCTGATAGGTCAGCAGCTGAACCTGGGCGTCGCGAGCCTCCGACTGCTCCCGGATCTGCTTAAGCTGCTTCAGCAGTGACTGCCAGTGCTGGTAGTGGTTGCTGACCCTGGTGGCCAGGGGCGTGGTATTGCCGTAGGCGTCCAGCAGCTCGCGGTGGGTCTCCTTTTTCAGCAGCCGCTGGTGCTCATGCTGGCCATGGATGTCGATCAGTTGTTCACCCAGTGCCCGAAGGTTCTGCAGAGGGGCTGGATGGCCATTGATCCAGGCGCGGGAGCGACCATTGCTGCCGATCACCCGTCGCAGCAGACACTCATCGCCGTTGTCGAGGTCCTGCTGCTGCAGCCAGTGTCTTGCTGCCGGAACAGCAGATATATCAAAGCAGGCGCTGATATCGGCGCGTTCGCTGCCGCTGCGAACCATATCGGAGTCCGCCCGGTCTCCCAGGGTCAGCCCCAGGGCATCCAGCATGATCGATTTGCCGGCACCGGTTTCACCGCTGATCACCGTCATGCCGCGATCCAGCTCAAGCTCCAGCTGATCAATCAGAGTGAAGTTGCGAATGCTCAGTTGCGTCAGCATAGCGTTGCCCTCGGTGCAGTTGGTCTGTGTATTTATACAGTAGTTTTTCGGAGGCTGCCAGTTTCGCTGACGCTGTTTTTCGAATCCTGGTGAACAATTAACGATCAGTTCTGTAATCGGGGTTGAATCGGCAATGTCCATCCCCATATAGGGGTTTCAGAAGCGAACTGAACTTTATTTGCTGACCGGATCGGGAGGTATACATGGCGGAAAAAGAAGCAACTCAGGAAGCGCAGCCGGAAGAGGCGAAGGATTCTGTAGGGGTTGAAGACGAGGTGGTGACCGGGGCTGAAGGCGCTGTGGAAGAAGCAGCTTCCGATGCCTTGCTGCAGGATGATCTGCAGAAGGTCCAGGAGGCGCTGGCAGAAGCTGAAGAGCAGGTGCTGCGTGCCAAAGCCGAATCTCAGAATATCCGTCGCCGCGCCGAGCAGGATGTCGAGAAGGCGCGTAAGTATGCGCTGGAGAAGTTTACCGAGGAACTGTTGCCGGTTGTCGACAGCCTGGAGCGCGCTATCGAGTCAGCCGGGTCCGATGACAGTGGCGTCAAAGCGATCCGCGAAGGGGTTGATATGACCCTGAATATGATGATGGCGGCGCTGAAGAAATTTAATGTCGAGGCGGTCAGCCCCGAAGGCGAGCCTTTCGACCCTCAGCATCATCAGGCCATGTCGATGGTTGAGAACAACGATGTCGAGCCCGGCACTGTGCTGCATGTGATGCAGAAAGGCTATCTGCTTAACGGCCGTCTGGTTCGTCCAGCCATGGTGATGGTCGCGAAGGCGGCACCGGAAGCGGCGCCAAAAGTTGATGAACAGGCTTGAAACCTGAGAAATCAGACCAATATAGGTTAAAAAGCTTACGAATATCGCGGATTTGGGTGGCTTTCACCTGACCGCAGAACGATGATCTGGAGTGTAAAATGGGTAAAGTGATTGGTATTGACCTGGGGACCACCAACTCATGTGTGGCTATTCTCGATGGCGATAAAACCAAAGTAATTGAGAATGCGGAAGGTGATCGTACAACCCCCTCGATCATCGCCTATACCGATGACAGTGAGATTCTGGTGGGCCAGTCCGCCAAGCGCCAGGCAGTGACCAACCCTGACAACACGCTGTTTGCCATCAAGCGTCTGATCGGTCGTCGTTTCAAAGACGATGTGGTTCAGAAAGACATCAAGATGGTGCCTTATAAGATCATCGCAGCCGACAACGGTGATGCCTGGGTTAACGCTAAGGACCAGAAACTGGCTCCGCCACAGGTCTCCGCCGAAATTCTCAAGAAGATGAAGAAGACCGCTGAAGACTACCTGGGTGAAGGTATCACCGAGGCGGTTATCACCGTACCGGCCTACTTCAACGACTCCCAGCGTCAGGCCACCAAGGATGCCGGTAAGATCGCCGGCCTCGAGGTCAAGCGGATCATCAACGAGCCTACTGCTGCCGCCCTGGCTTACGGTATGGACAAGAAGACCGGTGACCGGACCGTAGCCGTATACGACCTGGGGGGTGGTACTTTCGATATCTCCATCATCGAAATCGCTGAGGTTGATGGTGAGCATCAGTTTGAAGTGCTGTCCACCAACGGTGACACCTTCCTGGGTGGTGAGGATTTCGACCTGCGTCTGATCGAATATCTTGCCGCCGAGTTCAAGAAAGAGAGCGGTATCGATCTGCACAACGACCCGCTGGCCCTGCAGCGTCTGAAAGAAGCTGCCGAGAAAGCCAAGGTAGAACTCTCCTCCAGTCAGCAGACCGATGTTAACCTGCCTTATATCACCGCCGATGCCACCGGTCCTAAGCACCTGAACGTGAAAGTGACTCGTGCCAAACTGGAATCGCTGGTTGAGGAGCTGGTGGTTAACTCCCTGTCTCCCTGTGCTCAGGCTCTGAAAGACGCTGATCTGTCCGCTTCTGAGATTGACGACGTTATCCTGGTCGGTGGTCAGACCCGTATGCCGCTGGTTCAGGACAAGGTTAAGGAATTCTTCGGTAAAGAAGCCCGTAAGGACGTTAACCCTGACGAAGCGGTGGCCATGGGTGCTGCCATTCAGGGCGCGGTTCTGTCCGGTGATGTTAAGGACGTTCTGCTGCTGGACGTGACTCCGCTGACTCTGGGTATCGAAACCATGGGTGGCGTTGCGACTCCGCTGATCGACAAGAACACCACTATCCCGACCAAGAAGTCGCAGATCTTCTCCACTGCCGATGATAACCAGACCGCGGTTACTATCCACGTGGTTCAGGGCGAGCGTAAGCAGGCTTCTTCCAACAAGTCGCTGGGACGTTTTGATCTGGCCGACATTCCGCCAGCCCCGCGTGGTATGCCTCAGATCGAAGTCAGCTTCGACCTGGACGCTAACGGTATTCTCAATGTCTCCGCTAAAGACAAGGCTACCGGTAAAGAGCAGTCCATAGTGATCAAGGCTTCTTCCGGTCTGTCCGACGATGAGATCGAGAAGATGGTCGCTGACGCTGAGGCTCACTCTGCCGAAGACGCCAAGTTCGAAGAGATGATTCAGGTGCGTAACACCGCCGACAGCATGATCCACTCCAGCAAGAAGACTATCGAGGAAGCCGGTGACAAGGTGACCGCTGACGAGAAGTCCGCTATCGAAGCCGCTATCGCCGAGCTCGAAGAAGCGCTGAAGGGTGACGACAAGGACGTGATCGAAGCGAAAACCACGGCGCTGACTGAAGCGGTATCTCCGGTTGCTCAGAAGATGTATGCAGAGCAGGCCGCTCAGGCTCAGGAAGGTGCTGCGGAAGCGGGCGCTGAAGCGCAGCCTGCTGACGACGCCGTCGATGCTGAGTTTGAAGAAGTAAAGGACGATAAGAAGTAATCGACACGTCTGTTGCTTCCGGCAGTGCCCGCCACTCTGAGTGGAGGCGGGCGTTGCCTGAGTCTGATCCGGCAATGCGGGGTTTTTCCCGCGTTGCCGTTTTTGCGTTTAAAGGCCACAACCTGGTGTTCTGCCGGCCAGGTGTTTGACTGAGACAATCTGCCATGTCCAAGAGAGATTATTACGAGGTTCTGGGGGTCTCCAGAGATTCATCAGATCGGGATATCAAGAAAGCCTATCGTCGCATGGCGATGAAGTATCATCCCGACCGTAACCCCGACGACAAAGCTGCGGAAGATAGCTTCAAAGAGGTTAATGAAGCCTATGAAATTCTGTCCGATTCTCAGAAAAAAGCGGCCTATGATCAGTATGGTCATGCCGGCGTAGACCCCAACAGCGGTGCCGGTGGCTTTGGTGGCGGTGCCGGTGGCTTCGGCGATATTTTCGGGGATGTGTTCGGAGATATCTTCGGCGGTGGCGGCGGTGGCCGTCGCAGTCATGTGCAGCGTGGTGCCGACCTGCGCTACACCATGGAGATGGATCTTGAAGAGGCCGTGAAAGGGGTCGAGAAGCAGATTCGGATTCCGACGCTGGTGGCCTGTAACACCTGTAGCGGCAGTGGTGCTAAAGCCGGTTCCAGACCTCAGCAGTGTGGTACCTGCGGCGGTGTTGGTCAGGTACGGATGCAGCAGGGCTTCTTCTCCGTGCAACAGACCTGTCCCGCCTGTCATGGTGAAGGCTCGATTATCAAAGATCCCTGTCATGACTGTCACGGTCGTGGTCGGGTCGAAGAGAGCAAGACGCTGTCGGTGAAAATTCCTGCCGGCGTTGATACCGGTGACCGTATCCGCCTGGCCGGTGAAGGGGAAGCGGGCGTCCATGGCGGACCGGCCGGCGACCTGTTTGTTCAGGTGTCGGTGCGGGATCACGCCATCTTCGAGCGTGACGGTCGTAATCTCTACTGTGAAGTACCGGTCAGTTTTGTTGACGCGGCACTGGGAGGCGAGCTGGAAGTCCCGACCCTGGATGGCCGGGTCAAGCTTAAGGTGCCGGCAGAAACCCAGAGCGGCAAGATGTTCCGACTGCGCGGTAAGGGGGTATCACCGGTTCGGGGTGGCGCCACCGGCGACCTGCTCTGCCGGATCATGGTGGAAACCCCGGTTAACCTGAGCCGCAAACAGAAAGACCTGCTGCGGGAATTCCAGTCCAGCCTGGATGAGAAATATGAGAAGCACTCGCCGAAGAAAACCAGTTTCTTCGACGGTGTGAAGAAATTCTTCGAAGACATGTAACTGCATCGGGACCAGTCTATGACACGTATAGCGATTACCGGCGCGGCCGGACGAATGGGCAAGAATCTGGTGCAGGCGGTACTGGATGCCGAGGGTGTGGAGCTGACGGCGGCGATTATTAATCCCTCCAGCAGTCTGCTGGGCGCCGATATCGGAGAACTGATCGGTGCCGGTAAGATCGGTGTCAGAACGGTGGGTAGTCTGGCCGAGGTGCTGGATGATTTTGATGTGCTGATCGATTTCACCACCATCGAGCTGACCCTGGCAAATCTTCAGCTCTGTCAGCAGGCCGGTAAGAAGCTGGTCATCGGCACAACGGGCTTCAGTGACCAACAGAAAAGTCGGATCGCGGCTGCCGGTGATGAAACGGCGGTTGTCTTTGCCCCGAATATGAGTGTCGGCGTTAATGTCTGTCTTAAGCTTCTGGCGCTTGCCGCCGAAGTATTAGGTGACGACTACGATGTGGAGGTGATCGAAACACACCATCGTCATAAGGTGGACTCTCCGTCCGGTACTGCTCTGCGTCTGGGCGAGGTGGTTGCCGAAGCACTGGGGCGGGATCTCAAAGAGTGTGCGGTCTACGGCCGGGAGGGACAGATCGGTCCGCGAACCCGTAAAGAGATCGGCTTTGAGACCATCCGTGCCGGTGATGTCGTCGGTGATCATACCGTTCTTTTTGCCACTGAAGGCGATCGGGTTGAAATTACCCACAAGGCCAGCAGCCGGATGACTTTCGCAAAAGGAGCCGTGCGAGCGGCAAGCTGGCTGGATCAGTATGAGAAAGGGCTGTTTGATATGCAGGATGTGCTCGGACTCAACTGAGTTCGGGATGAAGTCGTCGGACTGTTCAGAAACTGACCGTTTTCGGTTTTGTTCCGAATAAATTGACCTTCATGCCGTGTTTTGTTGGACTTTTGCAGCCGCAACATCTATACCGAAAACACTATTGATTCAAATGGATGGAGCTGTATCCTTCCCCGTTAACAGACTGAGCGGGTGTTGACCCCGTCAGACTATGCTGTGATTCGGATCATGCTGTACCGGATTTACGTTTTTCAAGGAGATAAGAATGAAGAAAGTAATCATTGCGTCAGCAGCCGTAGTGTTGTTCGCTGTCCCGGTAGCCGGTTTTTCCCATCAGACCGATGATCCGAAACATGATGTCTACTGGCATGATTCCAAAGGCGTTTACGTTAAAGACGGCATTGGTGAGTGTGTCAAGGGTAAAGACTGGTATGCCGGTTCACAGATTGAAGGCTGTGACGAAATTAAGAAAATGGCCATGCCTGCGCCGATGCCCGGCGATGCCGATGGCGATGGCGTAACCGATGATAAGGATCACTGCCCTAACACGCCGGCCGGCGCCCCTGTCGATCGCGACGGTTGTCCGAAAGACAGCGACCGCGATGGTGTGGCTGACTACGAAGATCAGTGCCCCAACACCGTAGCGGGTGCAAAGGTCGATGCGAAGGGCTGTGAAATCAAGTCGATGGTGCTGATGGAAGTGAACCTGAATGTGAACTTCGCCACCAATTCCGATGTAATCACTTCGGCTTACAACAACGATATCAAGCGTGTTGCCGATTTTATGATGAAGTCGGAAGGTTCCAAGGTTTATATCGAAGGTCACACCGACAGCACCGGTGCTGAGGCCTACAACCAGGAGCTGTCCCAGCGTCGTGCCGATGCGGTTGCCCGGGAACTGGTTTCTAAGTACGGCATCAGCAGTAACCGGGTTGTTGCCAACGGTTTTGGTGAGACCCAGCCGATCGCAGACAACAGCACCAGCGAAGGCCGTCGCGAAAACCGTCGCGTCGTCGCGGTGGTTAAAGGTATGGTTAAGAAGTAAAGCTTAACTGTTCAGGCGTTGTCGACGCCTGAGTCGTTACTGATAAAAAACCGCCGAAGTCTGCTTCGGCGGTTTTTTTTAGTCTGCTCAAAAGTCCTGGCGGTGAAGTGGGAGAGAGGGTCGCCGGCCTAGCTTTGTCGGTAGATTTTTAGTAGTATGCAGCGAATTTGGCTGACATAAAGTGGCCAGTAGGAAAATTTGAGAGAAAGCGGGATGCGAAACTTGTTTTGCATCCCGCTTTCTTGCAGATAGCGACCCGGTTTTGGACAGTTTCCGGACCGGGAACCGGGTTCATCGATGTATTTTGCGGGGGAAGGGTAAATTGACTAAACCAGCCATTCTGGCCTTGGCAGACGGTAGCATATTCAGGGGCACAGCCATTGGTGCCGACGGGCAGACGAGTGGTGAAGTGGTATTTAATACCTCTATGACCGGTTATCAGGAAATTCTTACCGATCCTTCCTATGCCCGCCAGATTGTTACCCTGACTTATCCCCATATCGGTAATACCGGTACCAACCAGGAAGATGAAGAGTCCGGTCAGATCTGGTCCGCCGGTCTGGTGATTCGTGATCTGCCGCTGCTGGCCAGCAGCTGGCGCAACCAGAAATCGCTGGGCGATTATCTGCAGGACAACAATATTATCGGCATCGCCGATATCGACACCCGCCGGCTGACCCGCATTCTCCGTGAGAAGGGCTCTCAGAACGGTTGTATTCTGGCCGGTGACGCTGCCGCCGAAGAGGGCGCGGAAGCGAAGGCTCTGGAACTGGCCGGTGCTTTCCCGGGCCTGAAAGGGATGGATCTGGCGAAAGAGGTGACCGTTGCCAGCAGCTACGAGTGGCAGGAGTCTACCTGGGATCTGGTTGAGGGTTATCGAAACGCCGGGGATCAGCCTTTCCACGTTGTGGCTTACGACTACGGTGTTAAGCGCAACATCCTGCGGATGCTGATCGAGCGTGGTTGCAAGCTGACCGTGGTACCCGCTCAGACGCCTGCAGCGGAAGTGCTGGCCATGAATCCGGATGGCGTCTTCCTGTCCAACGGCCCCGGCGATCCCGAGCCCTGCGATTACGCGATCAGCGCCATCAAAGAGATTCTGGAAACCAACATACCGGTCTTTGGTATCTGTCTCGGTCATCAGCTGCTGTCACTGGCCAGCGGCGCCAATACGGTGAAAATGAAGTTCGGCCATCATGGTGCTAACCACCCGGTGCAGAACCTCGACAGCGGTGTGGTGATGATCACCAGCCAGAACCACGGCTTCGCAGTTGACGAAGACTCGCTGCCGGATAACATCCGGGCCACCCACAAGTCGCTGTTCGACGGATCGCTACAGGGGATCGAGCGTACCGACAAACCGGCATTCAGCTTCCAGGGCCATCCGGAAGCCAGCCCGGGACCTCATGATGTGGCTCCGCTGTTTGATCACTTTATCGATCTGATGCAGGCACGTCGCTGAGGCTCCGCTGCGGACACTGCTGGCGCGTGACCACAAAACACGCACACACTGAACGACTTTTTGTTGAATAAACAACACCGGTTCTGAAAATGCCAAAACGTACAGACATACAAAGCATCCTGATCCTGGGCGCAGGCCCCATCGTTATCGGTCAGGCCTGTGAATTCGACTACTCCGGCGCCCAGGCCTGTAAAGCCCTGCGCGAAGAGGGTTACCGGGTTATCCTGGTAAACTCCAACCCGGCTACCATCATGACCGATCCGGCTATGGCCGATGCCACCTACATCGAGCCGATTAACTGGAAAACGGTCGCTAAGATCATCGAAAAAGAGCGTCCCGACGCACTGCTGCCGACCATGGGTGGCCAGACGGCGCTGAACTGCGCCCTCGATCTGGCCCGTGAAGGCGTGCTGGAAGAGTTTAATGTCGAGATGATCGGCGCCACTCAGGACGCCATCGATAAGGCGGAAGACCGCGACCGTTTCGACAAGGCGATGAAGGCCATTGGTCTGGAGTGCCCCCGCGCCGCTATCGCTCACAGCATGGAAGAGGCGTTGCAGGTTCAGGGTCAGCTGGGCTTTCCCTGCATCATCCGTCCGTCATTCACTATGGGCGGAACCGGTGGTGGTATCGCCTACAACAAAGAGGAATTTGTCGAAATCTGCGAACGCGGACTGGAGCTGTCACCCACCAGTGAGCTGCTGATCGACGAATCCCTGATCGGCTGGAAAGAGTACGAGATGGAGGTTGTTCGTGACAAGAACGACAACTGCATCATCGTCTGCGCCATCGAAAACTTCGACGCCATGGGCGTGCACACCGGTGATTCCATCACCGTGGCACCGGCCCAGACCCTGACCGACAAAGAGTACCAGATCATGCGTAACGCCTCGCTGGCGGTACTGCGTGAGATCGGCGTTGAAACCGGCGGTTCCAACGTCCAGTTCGGGATGGATCCGAAGACCGGTCGACTGGTCGTTATCGAAATGAATCCGCGGGTATCCCGCTCCTCGGCACTGGCCTCCAAGGCCACCGGTTTCCCGATCGCCAAGGTGGCGGCCAAGCTGGCGGTGGGTTACACCCTGGACGAGCTGCAGAACGACATCACCGGCGGTCGCACCCCGGCCTCCTTCGAGCCGGCCATCGACTACGTGGTTACCAAGATTCCTCGTTTTGCTTTCGAGAAATTTGCCCAGGCCAACGACCGTCTGACTACGCAGATGAAGTCTGTGGGTGAAGTGATGGCCATCGGCCGGACCCTGCAGGAATCCATGCAGAAGGCTCTGCGTGGTCTGGAAGTGGGTTCCGAAGGTTTTGATCCGATCGTCGATCTGAAGGCCGACGATGCCCGCGAAACCCTGGTTCGCGAACTGAAAAACCCCGGTGCCGATCGCATCTGGTACATCGGCGATGCGATCCGTTTCGGTATGAGCGTCGATGAGATCTATCAGCTCAGCGGTGTCGATCCCTGGTTCCTGGTGCAGCTGGAAGACCTGATTAAAGAGGAGCAGGCGGTTTCCAGTCTGGCCCTGAGCGAGCTGAGCAAGGAGCTGGTCTGGCGCCTCAAGCGTAAGGGCTTCTCCGACGGCCGGCTGGCAAAACTGCTGGGTGTTACCGAGAAAGAATTCCGTAAGCGCCGTCAGGGCATGGGCCTGCGCCCGGTCTACAAGCGGGTGGATACCTGTGCCGCTGAATTTGCCACCGACACTGCTTATATGTACTCCACCTACGAGGAGGAGTGTGAGGCCAGCCCCAGCGACCGTGACAAGATCATGGTTCTGGGCGGCGGTCCTAACCGGATCGGTCAGGGCATCGAATTCGACTACTGCTGTGTACATGCGGCTCTGGCCATGCGTGAAGACGGCTATGAGACCATTATGGTCAACTGCAACCCGGAAACGGTCTCCACCGACTACGACACTTCTGACCGACTCTACTTCGAGCCGGTGACCCTGGAAGACGTGCTGGAAATCGTCAATGTCGAGCAGCCGAAAGGTGTGATCGTCCAGTACGGTGGCCAGACCCCGCTGAAGCTGGCGGTGGCGCTGGAAGCTGCCGGCGTACCGATTATCGGTACCAGCCCGGAAGCGATAGACCGCGCCGAAGACCGTGAGCGTTTCCAGCAGATGATCCAGCGTCTGGGTCTGAAGCAGCCTGAGAACGCCACCGTGCGCAGCCTGGAAGAAGCGGTCGTCAAAGCCGAGCAGATCGGTTACCCGATGGTGGTACGTCCTTCCTACGTCCTCGGTGGCCGGGCCATGGAAATCGTTTACAACGAAGAGGAACTGCGTCGCTACATGAACGAAGCGGTGCAGGTTTCTAACGACGCGCCGGTACTGCTGGACCGCTTCCTGTCGGCGGCTATCGAAGTGGATATCGATGCGGTCTGTGACGGTGAGCGTGTGGTCATCGGTGCCATCATGCAGCATATCGAGCAGTGTGGTGTCCACTCCGGTGACTCCGCCTGTTCGCTGCCGCCCTACAATCTGGCGGACGATGTTCAGGACAAGATGCGCGACATGGTTGCCGCCATGGCGCTGGAACTGGGCGTGGTCGGTCTGATGAACACTCAGCTGGCCTACCAGGATGGCGAGATCTACGTGATCGAAGTGAACCCGCGGGCTTCCCGTACCGTGCCGTTCGTTTCCAAGTGTATCGGCACCTCGCTGGCGAAGATTGCCGCCCGGGTGATGGCCGGTACCTCGCTGGAAGCTCAGGGTTTCACTGAAGAGATCATTCCGCCTTACTTCAGCGTTAAAGAGGCGGTCTTCCCGTTCAATAAATTCCAGGGCGTTGATCCGATCCTCGGCCCGGAAATGAAGTCGACCGGTGAAGTCATGGGCGTGGGTACCACCTTCGGGGAAGCCTTCTCCAAGGCCCACATCGGCACCAACGAGATTCTGCCGGCTCCGGGTAAGGCCTTCGTCAGTGTCCGCGACGTGGATAAAGACGGTGTGATCGGTGTCGCCAGAGATCTGGTAGAGCTTGGCTTCGAGCTGGTCGCCACCGCCGGCACCCATCAGCTGCTGGCGGATAACGGCATCGCCTCCGAGCGGGTTAACAAGGTGACCGAAGGTCGCCCCAATATCGTCGATATGATCAAGAACGACGAGATCGTCTACGTGGTGAATACCACCGAAGGTCGTAGCGCGATTCGTGACTCCGCCGAGATTCGCCGTTCAGCCCTGCAGCATAAGATCCCTTACACGACCACTCTGGCCGGTGCCGAAGCGGAAGTGCAGGCGCTGCAGTTTGGTGAAGAGAAAGAGGTCCGTCGCCTACAGGAATTACATGCAGGTGTTAGTGTATGAACAAAGTGCCAATGACTGTTCACGGTGAGCAGAAGCTTCGTGAAGAACTCAATCGTCTGAAGACCGTTGATCGCCCCCGTATTATCGAGGCGATCGCCGACGCTCGTGAACATGGTGATCTCAAGGAAAATGCGGAATACCATGCCGCTCGCGAGCAGCAGGGCTTTGCCGAAGGACGGATCAAAGAGATCGAGGGCAAACTGTCCGGTGCCCAGGTGATTGATGTTACTAAGATCCCTCACAGCGGTAAGGTGATCTTCGGCACCACGGTCGACATTATCAATCTGGATACCGATGAGTCGGTCACTTACCAGATCGTTGGTGACGATGAAGCGGATGTCAAAGAGAACAAAATCTCGATCAACTCTCCTATCGCTCGTGCACTGATCGGTAAGGAAGAGGGTGATGTCGTGGTGGTGAAAACGCCCGGCGGCGGTGTCGAGTATGAGATCGACGAGGTTCGCCACGTCTGATCGCGGCTTCTCTGAATAAAAAAACCAGGCGTCAGCCTGGTTTTTTTATGCCGCCAGGAATCTCCCCGGCCGCCGACAGGGCTCGCAGAAACCGGCTACAGGTCGCACAGGGTCTACACTAAGGGGTATGGATAGCTGTGATATCTCAGAGCTGATGATCGAAGCCGATTTTCTCTGGCGGGAGATCGGCATTGGTGATCGGGTGCAGATCGAAGATGCGGTAACGGAGATGGGCATTGAGTTGCTGTCACCGGGAACCGAGTATATGGTGCTGGCCAAGCAGCAGTCGGAGACCGGTTTACAGAGCTTTATCACCGAGTCCAATGTCGACGGGCTGACGGTGGTGGTCTATCCTCATTCGGTCTGCAACTACGTGATTACCGGTGCTCAGCGGTTGTGCTGAACAGGCCATAGCTGCATCCGCCAGCCGCTGCGGGCAGGGAAAGCTCATGACTGCAGGTATCCGGACTGCCTCGCCCTTTTTTGCCGCTGGGCAACCAGCCCGACATCTGTCCCCGTCGTCACCTTTTTTCGCCTCATCCTGTCTGAATTCTCTGGTATGAAACCGGCGGCGAAGTTAATTAGCGCTTGCTGAGGGACGTCGGAATGTAGATAGTGTCGATCAGTCCGCCATGCTGGCAGGACATTCACAATCCGCTTTCTGAACAACGGTTCTGCTGACCATGATCGATGCTATTAACCGAAAAATTATCGCCGCGCTGCAGGAAAATGCCCGCATCTCCTGGGCCGAACTGGGAAAACGGGTGCACCTGTCGGCCCCGGCGGTAGCCGAACGGGTGCGAAAACTGGAAAGCGCCGGGGTGATTACCGGGTTTCGTGTCAATGTCGATCTGGACAAGCTGGGCTATCCCATCGTGGCCCTGGTGCAATGCAAGGTATTCCGCACCCGGGAGCGGGAGTTTAAAGCACTGCTGCTCAGCTTCGACGAGGTCCTGGAGTGCTACAACACCACCGGCGAGCAGGCGTTCCTGGTCCGGCTGGCAACGGAGTCCATGGCGCAGCTGGATGCAGTGCTGGAGGCTTTCTGTGATCTCAGCGACACCAATACCATGATGATCCTGTCCAAACCGGTGGACCGGGTGCTGCCGGAAACTTTCTGCTCAGGCGCTGAGCGACGGCACGGAAACGGTGTGGCCGCCGCAGAGAGCGAATAACGGGGCGTCTGACCCTGCTCAGTTCTGCGCGGCCAGCTCGTCGGAACGGCGGGCCGGCCACTGGCTGATAATCATGCCGGCCAGCATCAGGCCACAGCCCAGCAGCTCCTTGCTGCCGACCTGTTCGCCCAGCAGCAGCCAGCCACCGATCACCGCAAACACCGCCTCGGTGGCCAGAATCAGTGCGGTGACGCTGGGTTCCACCTTGCGCTGAGCGATAATCTGCAGGGTGCAGGCGATACCACTGGAGGCGATGCCGGCATACAGCAGCGGCAGCCAGGCCCCCTGAAAACCTGACAGGGTCGGGGTTTCGAACAGCAGTGCACAGAATCCGGCCAACACCGCCGCCACCATGAACTGGGTGATCGAGAGGCCAATGGCATCCACCTTCCGGGACAGCCAGCCGATAATAATCACGTGGGCGGTCCAGAAGAAAGCGCCGACCAGTTCCAGCCAGTCACCATAGTTGATGCTGAAATCCGGACCCACCGACAGTGCATAGAGTCCCAGTACCGCCAGAATGACACCGCTCCAGGTCTGCGGGCTGGTGCTCTGACCCAGCAGCATGCCGGCGATGGGAACCAGCACGATATACATACCGGTGATAAAGCCGGCGTTGCCGGCGGTGGTGTACAACAGGCCGAACTGCTGGAAGCTGAAGCCGCCGAACATCACCGTTCCGGCCAGCAGGCCGCCGATCAGCAGCGTTCTGCCCTGGGGCTGACGTTTTCCACCCATAACCAGCCATAATGGGATCAGAGAGAGGGCTCCGAGCAGAAAACGAGCGGCATTGAAGCTGTGAGGCTGCAGGTAATCCATACCGGCACTCTGGGCGACAAAAGCAAAGCCCCAGATCGCGGCTACGGTAATCAGTAACAGGTGTGATGGCGTAATAAACATAATCGGCTCGTTAAGGCGATGCTGGCGATTGATCGCGGAGTTGATGGTGGCCGGAATCATCCCGGTGATCGGGCTATTTTACCGGCCCGGCAAAGAGAACCAGTAGTTCAAGACTAACGATGTGACGGTTAAAAACTTAATTATCTGCCGTAGTGGCGACTATATTCTTTCGAATCGAAAGTTGGCGGCGGGCCGCCGGGGACCGGGAGACGCCGGCGATGGTTCGGCAGAGGAGAGAACCGATGAACTATGAGCTGACTGAAGTTCCGGGCGGCGTACCGATCAGAGCCTGGACCCGGGGAGTCACCTTTGAAAGCCAGGCTCGACGGCAGTTACTGAATATCGCCAGGCTGCCGTTTATTCATGGCTGGGTGGCCGCGATGCCGGATGTGCACCTTGGCAAAGGGGCCACTATCGGTTCAGTGATACCGACTCTGGGGGCGGTCATTCCGGCAGCCGTCGGTGTCGATATCGGGTGCGGCATGATGGCGGTCAGGACAGAGCTGAGCGCTGCCGATCTGCCGGATCATCTGCATGGAATTCGTACCGCTATCGAGCGGGCCGTGCCCCACGGTCGCAGTTCCGGGCGGCGGAAACGGGATGTCGGTTCCTGGGGTGATGTCCCGGAGGTTGTCAGCAGGCGCTGGAAACGCGAACTGGCCGATGATTTTGAGCGGCTCTGCGGCCGTCACCCGGTGCTGGTGAAAACCAACAATCTGCATCATCTCGGTACTCTCGGCACCGGTAACCATTTTATCGAACTCTGCCTGGACGACTCAGATGCTCTCTGGGCGATGCTGCATTCGGGCTCCCGTGGTGTCGGCAATCGTATCGGTACCCATTTTATCGAGCTGGCGAAGCAGGATATGGCCCGGCAGATGATCAATCTGCCGGATCGGGATCTGGCCTATCTGAGTGAAGGCAGCAGGCACTTTGACGACTATATCACCGCCGTGGGCTGGGCTCAGAACTATGCCCGCATTAATCGGGAACTGATGATGAGCCGCGTGCTGGAGGCCCTCCGTGGCGAGTTACGCCGGCCCTTCCGGGCCGATATCGAAGTGGTCAACTGCCACCATAATTATGTGCAATGGGAGTTTCACCTGGGCCGGGAAGTACTGCTGACCCGAAAAGGTGCAGTCAGTGCCCGGGCCGGGCAGCTCGGTATTATTCCCGGCAGTATGGGAACCCGCTCCTATATCGTTCGTGGCCTCGGTAACGAGGAGAGTTTCTGCTCCTGCTCCCACGGTGCCGGCCGGGTGATGTCTCGCACCGAGGCCAGAAAAAAGGTCTCGCTGGAGGAACATATCCGCGCTACGGCCCATGTCGAATGTCGTAAGGACGCGGCGGTGGTGGATGAAACGCCGGCCGCCTATAAGGATATCGATCAGGTCTTGGAGGCGCAGAAAGATCTGGTAGAGATCGTCTACCGATTGCGCCAGCTGGTCTGTGTAAAGGGGTAGTTCGCACAGGTCCGCAAGCTGCTGCAATCACAGATCAGGCCTGCTGACCCGGTGCTTATGCGGCGGGCCGGGTTAATGCATTGTTGTCCAAGGTTGTTCAGGCCGAAAACAGCCAGTTAAAGGTCAGGCCGGCCGCTATCGACATAAACAGAATGACCGAGACAAAGGCGACCATCATCGGCCAGCGAAACAAGCGCTTCAGCATAACCAGCTCCGGGATACTGGCGCCACCGGAACCGATGGTCAATGCCATCACCGCCCCCAGGCTGACTCCTTTGGCCATCAGTGAGGCCGCCAGCGGCAACAGGGTGGAAACCCTGACATAAAGGGGGATGCCGATTACCGCAGCGGTGGGAACCGCCCAGGGGTTATCGGCGCCGGCCGATTCCGCAAAAAAGTCGGCGGGCACAAAGCCGTGCACCAGCGCGCCAATGGCCATGGCCACCAGCATGTAGGGAGCCATGGAACTGAACAGTTTCAGGGCTTCCTGCCAGGCCAGGCGGTAATTAACAGCAGTGCTGAAGATGTCGTCCCGGGAGCGGATCAACGCGGAACCGTCAGTATTTGCCATAACCGTCAGATTGCCGCCCCTGCTGCCGGCTTCAGAAGCCTCTGATGAGGAGCCGGAGCAGCTGCCGGCGGCGCCACAGCCCCCGCTCCCCTGCTGAAGCAGATCCTGGCGAATGTAGCGCTCAAAGCCCAGCTTCTGTAGCAGCAGCCCGGCCATCACCGCTACGCCCAGTGCAATCACGGCGTAGGTCAGGGTTATTGCCGGACCGAAGATCGGCACGAACAGGGTGATGATTATCGGATTCAGCAGCGGAGAGGTAAACAGGAAGGTCAGGGTGGGGCCGAAGCCGGCCCGGGCCTTAAGCAGACCAATAAGCATCGGAATTGTCGAGCAACTGCAGAAAGGG
The DNA here is from genome assembly GCA_965230185.1 of Motiliproteus sp. Lineage (GTDB taxonomy): Bacteria > Pseudomonadota > Gammaproteobacteria > Pseudomonadales > Balneatricaceae > Motiliproteus. The sequence continues at coordinate 5,199,724 of OZ245995.1, read as the reverse complement.
GTGATCGAACCCAGAGCCGCTGCCATCAGGTAGCCGCGACCGTTACGGCCACCAAGCAGCCGGCGGATGCGCTCGCCGGACAGCTTCTGATTGAGGATAGCCACCAGAAAACTGATGGCGACGAACAGCACCGAGATCTCGGTCGCCAGCCAGACAAACATCTGCAGAGCGGCCATCGCCTGCTCTGTGAGTGTCTGCTCGGCCTGAAGAAAGTCGGGATTCATATATTCACCCTTCTGGAAAAATAGAAATAAATAGCTCAAAGAAAGCTGTGAAAAATCACAGCAGGGTTTGAATTACCTCAACGGCGTCAGAGAGTGCAGCACTCGGAGGTCAGATAATCCATCAGCTCGTCCAGCGAGGTCAGCACTGCGTGACAGTGCAGAATACGACCTTCCCGCTGCTGGCGAATCAGGCCGGCACTGATCAGCCGGTTAAGGTGATGGGAGAGGGTGGATCCCGGTATTTCCAGATGATTCTGGATCTCCCCTACGGTCAGCCCGGTGGGGCTGGCTTTGACCAGCAGACGGAAGATCGACAGGCGGGTATTGTGGCCCAGCTCCGACAACCGTTTAACGGCACCTTCATCAGTCAGCATGCAGTGTCTCCAGATATATATTTCGATATTATTCGAATTAAATGTGGCTGGCAACAGAAAATACTGAAGTAGCCTCGCCGGCCGCTCTTTCTGGGGCAGATCTGATCCGGTAACTATGCTGTTTTATAAGGGTTTGTTTTACATTGGTGTCCTTACGGACTGTGCTAATATAAACGGGCTTATTCAATTCGGGAAAGTGTCCTGTGGATAGTTATCAATGCGAGATCTGCGGCTTAATCTACGATGAAGCCCTGGGGCTGCCGGAGCATGGCATACCGCCGGGGACTCCGCTGAACGAGTTGCCGGCGGACTGGGTCTGCCCTGACTGTGGGGCGCTGAAGTCTGCGTTTCGGAAAGAGCCGTGAAAGGCCCGGCGGATATACAACGGATCCGGCCGGAGCAGCTGCGTATCGGCATGTATGTCATGCTGCCGGAGGGCTGGCTTGATCATCCGTTTCTGCGCAACAGCTTCGTTATCGGTTCGGAAAAGGATCTTGAAAAGGTGCGCGCGCTGGGTGATGAGCTGATCCCGGTGGACCTGACCCGCAGTCGCTTGCCGAAAGGGTGGCGGCTGCAAGCGGTGACCATGGATGAGCTGGAGCGCGTCAGCCACCAGGACCGGATCGAGCCGGAACCTCAGGAGCCGGTGCCGGAAGAGCAGACGGCGCCGCCGCAGTGGAACCCTTCGACGCTGGTTCCCGAGGCACTGCACGACGCGATCGCTGATCGACGCATGGCTCCGGAAAGGAGATCCCGGGTGGTCTATCAGCACTCCCGGGAGATGATGAAGCGCCTGCTGGAAACCCCTACCACAGAGAACCTCAGTACCAGTAAAAAGGTGATCAGTGATATCGCTGAGCTGATTCTGGCCGACGATCAGACGGCCAGTAATATGCTGCGCATCACCTCCCATGATTTTTATACCTACACCCATTCCGTCAATGTTGGTGTGTCGGCGATTATGCTGGCTAAGGAGATGTACCGGCATTCGGACGCACACGATATCCATGAGCTGGGCGCCGGGTTTTTCCTCCATGATCTCGGTAAAACCCGGGTAAGAGCGGAGGTTATCAACAAGCCGGGGCGGTTGAGTGATGCCGAGATGAAGCATATGCGCATCCATCCCTACCAGGGATATAAGCTGCTGGAGCAGGCCGAGATGATGAGCGAGGAGTGTCGCTACATCATCATGCAGCACCATGAGCGGGTGGATGGAACCGGTTATCCACAACGGCTGGCGGGCGAGCAGATCCATCAGTATGGTCGGCTCTGCTGCATCGCCGATGTTTTTGATGCGCTGACCGCTGAACGTTCCTACAAGACCGCAATGACTCCTTTCGAAGCACTGAAACTGATGAAGGAGCAGATGCTGAACCATTTCGACAAGGAGATGTTTGCCACCTTCGTCAGACTATACTCCCGGTAAGGACCGTGCCGGTTCAGCACAGACGCCGGCAGTGCCGTTCCCGCTCCAGCAGCACCAGCTGGTCAGTCCGCTCCCGGATCAGCCGGGCTTCATTTCCGTCTACCAGTACTTCAGGGATGATATCGCGGCTGTTGTAGCCCGAGCTCATCACCGCGCCATAGGCGCCGGCACCGAGAAAAACCAGCAGATCACCGGCTTGCAGATCGCTGTCCAGTGGGTAATCGCGGGCGAAGGTATCGGTACTCTCGCAGACCGGGCCGACCACATCATATCGACGTCGGTTCTCCTCCGATGGCTGCTTTGCCGGTATCAGTGGGTGAACGGCCTGGTACAGTGCCGGTCGCATCAGATCATTCATTGCCGTATCCAGGATCAGAAACGGGCGGGGCACCGCTTCTTTCACATAGCTGATCCGGGAGACCAGAATACCCGTGTCGGCAACCAGTGAGCGGCCGGGTTCCACCACCACTGAGCCGCTGAAGCCCCCGGTGGCGTCGGCAATCGCTCCGGCAACAGCCTCAAAGGAGAGACTGCGGCCATCGCCGTAGTCGATGCCGAAACCGCCCCCCAGATCCAGCTGACTGACTCTTATACCTTCCGCTTCCAGTCGGCTCACCAGTGTCATCAGCCGACTGATGGCCTCGATGTAGGGCCTTTCATCACTGATCTGGGAACCTATATGCATCGCCAGTCCCCTGAAATCGAGCCAGTGGCTTTCGACGCAGCAGCGGGCCAGTTCCGGCACCTGTTCAAAGGCAATACCGAACTTGTTGCCCCGGCTGCCGGTAGTGATATGGCGGTGGGTATCCACCTCGACCGACGGATTTACCCGCAGGGCGACACTGACCGGCTGCTGTCCGGACTCGGCCAGCTCAACCAGCAGCTGCAGCTCTTCGGCGGATTCGACATTGAACTGACCGATACCGGCGGCCATGGCCTGCCGGATTTCCTCTGCGGTCTTACCGACCCCGGAAAAGATCATCCTGGATGCCGGGAAGCCGGCGCTGAGTGCACGTGTCAGCTCACCGCCGGAGACCAGATCGACTCCCAGCCCCTCGGCGGCCAGCAGTCGCAGGATCGACAGATTGCTGCAGGCTTTCATGGCATAGTGGATCTGAATGTTCCGGGATCCGAATGTGGCTTTGCAGCGCCGGACATTGTTCAGCAGCCGCGTCTTTGAATAGCAGTAAAACGGAGTGCCGGCTCGCTCGGCGAGGGCGTCGACAGAAATGGATTCCACCTGTAACCGGCGGTCGTCATAACTGAATTCGGGAGGGAACAGAGAGTGCATAGGGACCTCGGGATCATGGCAGAAGTAGCAGCGAATACCCGATAAATCCTACGGCAACTGCTGGCTGGATACTGCTGACAGATCCACGGCAATGGCCGTGATACTGACGGTTTTTCCGTGAAACTGTAGTGGCAGCCCGCTGTATGGCAACAGCGGAGTTGTGCGGATATGCAGTGCTGTTACAGTACCGGTTCCGGGGAAAACGGTTCCCCCCGGGGACGGCAGCCGTCGGCAGTGACCGCCGTCTGCCGGTGTCGCAACGCAAAACAGATGCTCTGCTATGGACAAATTCGATCACGCCATTCTCCGTCTGCTGACTGAGAACGCCCGTCAGCCGGTGGCTTCAATTGGCAACGCCATCGGACTTTCCCGGAGTGCGGTTAACGACCGCATTCGCAAACTGGAAGACCAGGGCGTGATCCGCCGCTATACCATCGACCAGGGAGATAAAGGTGATCGCAATCGGGTCTGTGCCTATTTTGAGCTGACCTTTCGCCCCTTTGATATGGCCGCGGTGGGCGCTGCAGTTCAGTCCATTCCGGAGATTCGTCAGGCCCACGCACTCAGTGGCAGCACCGATGTGATGGTGTTTGCGGAGGCCGATTCCATGGAACAGCTGAACCGGGTACGTCAGCAGCTGGCGGAACTGCCGCAGCTGGAGCGGATCGTTACCGCCACGGCGCTTGAACGCCTGATCTGAGGGGCGCTCGGGCTCAGCCCGGAGTCCCCTGCAGCCAGGCCAGCAGTTGCAGCGCCACGCAGACCGCGACAAACATGATGGCTGCGTAAGGCAGATTCCAGCGCATCAGCGCCAGCGCATCGATGCCGTAACGGCCCTGTACCGCCAGGTTCATACCGGACAGCGGACCTATGGCCGAGCCCAGTGCCCAGGCGGACAGAAAGACCACTGCCAGCAGGCTCTGATCCGGATTCAGCGGCGCCAGCACCGGACCCAGCAGGGCGATACTGATAATCGGATGGATGCCCAGCAGTGCCATGACCAGCGCGAATGCCAGGCAGAGAGAGGCTTCAGTCGCCCCGAAGCTGTCAAAAGGCAGCCAGTCCGGAGTCTCTGCCAGTAACAGCTGGAGACCGTAACTGAGTACCCCGGCCGCCAGAAACAGTGACAGTTCGTTGCTCATTCGTGGCAGCCGCTCGCAACAGTGCTGTGTCAGCCGGGGCACCGTGCGTCTGGGGCTGAGCAGCAGAATCAGTACCGTGACAGCCGGGGCCAGCAGGGTGATCAGGGTCAGAATGGGAAATTCCGGTTGTCGGTAACGTACCGCGAAGACCGCCGTCGCCAGCAACAGCGGTAGCCACAGACTGCGGTAGTGCATCGGGTAGCCGACAAAGTCCGCCGCCCGGTTGATTCGCGCCAGCTCGGTCAGGCTGACCAGCAGGGCGATGGCCGCCAGTGGAATGCCGGCCAGCATAATAGTGGCCAGTTCGGCCCCGGGAGCAAAAGTCAGGGCCACCCCCATGGCCGCGAAAAAGGGCGACCAGAAGGCTGCAGCGGAAAAGCCCCGGGTCAGGGCGATGGCCTGTTCCCGGGACAGTGGCCGGCGGAGGGTCATGCGATCTCCGAGGATAAAGACGGCAGACAGATTGATCACTGCTCCGAACAGATGAACGCCACCGAGGGTGCTTGTCACGGCCCGACGCCCCTGTGGCAGTCGCTGGCTGTCGTCCAGAGCAGGCTGGCTGACCAGCCCCAGAAAACTCACCGCGACCAGCATTGAGATCAGGCCGAGATTACCTGCCAGCATCTGCCGGACGCTGATCTCTGCCCCCTGCAGATAGCCGACGACGGCACAACCCAGGCCGATGACCAGCAGCGCCAGCGACTGACGGCGGTTACGACTTGCCAGCCCGGGAATGCTGAGCAGGGCGGCCAGCCAGTAGCCGGCAACCGGTAGCCACAACGGCACCGGCAGCGTTAGTCCGCGGGCCATCATCGTCAGCAGTGAGATCGCCATCAGAGTGCCGATCAGAGTCGGTGGCGAGCAGGAAAGTCGGTGCAGCATGAAACCGGTCCATGGAGATCAAAGGGCGAATTTTAAGCTGTAATGATAATCCCGGGTACGTTTTTCGGACCAGATTCCGAGGATTTATCGAGTGGCCGGGATAAGTCTTGCGTTAGCAATGGCCGGCCCGGGTAGAGCGGACGAGACCGACCTGTCTTTCGCAGGCCAGTGCTCTCCTGCCCAGCTCCGGGGCTTAATCGGGTGATCTCCCGCGAGCTGTTGCAACCGGGGGCCTGATCAGCGCCGATAAGATCTTCCGCCTGATCGGGTTTTTGGTAGGTTTTTGATTTGTATGTGTTTTAGTGCTCGGTGATGGTTGCTCTGTAAAGTGATCTATGTCAACAAAATGGGTCGGGAAGCTGTATAGTCGCCGGCCGAAATACATTAGTCTTGTTGCAGGGAAGACTACAGAACGCCGAGACAGCGGAGACGTCCGGTCAAATACCGAGGTGTCTCCGACATGCGCGATAACTCTCCTGTTACCGGAAAGGAACAGAGCTTCAGCGACAATGCCAACCTGCTCTCAACCACCAACCTGAAGGGGCAGATCAAGTACGCCAATCCTGAATTTACCGACATTGCCGGTTACAGCGCCGAAGAGCTGGCGGGTCAGCCCCACAACATTGTCCGACATCCGGATATGCCGCCGGCTGCTTTTGAGATGCTGTGGCAGCGCCTCAAAAACGGTCGTTCCTGGATGGGGCTGGTGAAGAACCGCTGTAAAAACGGTGATCACTACTGGGTGGATGCCTATGCGACTCCTGTTCTGAAAGAGGGCCGGGTGGTTGAGTATCAGTCGGTGCGGGTTAAGCCTAAGCGGGAATGGGTTGAGCGCGCGGAAGCGCTTTATGCCCGACTGAAAAAGGGGGCCATACCCGGCTTTATCAGCAGAAAACCCCTCTCGACCTTTGTAAAGGTGTCCGTCGCCGTCTGGCTGTGGCTGGCTGTGACTGCCGGGGCCGTACTGCTGAGCACCGGCTCTGCAACCGGCGCCGTCGTCTCTCTGTTGTTGCCCGGTCTGCTGGTCCAGGGCAGCCTCTGGTGGTTGTGGAAACCGCTGTCGCAGGCACTGGCCGCGGCACGGGCCGTTTCCGAAGATCCCGTGGCAATGCACATCTACACCGGGCGCAATGACGATGCCGGTCAGGTTCAGCTGGCCCTGAAAATGCTCAGTGCCGAAACCGGCGGTCTGGTCGGGAGAATTTCCGATGATTCCCGCAAGCTGTCGTCCCAGAGTCTTGAGCTGCTGAATGCGGTTGAGCTGAGCAACAATCATGTTGTTGCCATGCATGCTCAGACCGATCAGGTGGCTACAGCGATCAATGAAATGAGCGCTACCGTTCAGGAAGTGGCCAGCAATGCCTCCTCCACCGCTGAAGCGGCTAACGAAGCGCTGCGTGAAGCCGGTGAAGGCAGCCGACTGGTTCGCCAGACAGCCGACTCTATCAATGCCCTGGCCGGAGAAATCGACAGCTCTTCACAAGTGATCGAACAGCTGGAACGGGACAGCGACGCCATCAACACGGTGGTCGACGTCATTCGTTCGGTGGCGGAACAGACCAACCTGCTGGCGCTTAATGCGGCGATTGAAGCCGCCCGGGCCGGAGAGCAGGGACGGGGATTCGCGGTTGTTGCCGACGAGGTTCGTACGCTGGCGACCCGCACCCACGAATCAACCGCAGAAATCACCGACATGATCGAGAAGCTGCAGGTGGGTGCCCGGGCAGCGGTATCCAGCATGAAAGAGGCGCAGCAACGGACCGCTGACAGCGTCGGGCGGGCCGAAAGTACGGCCGGTTCGATCGAAAAAGTGACTCAGTCGATCGGTACCATCACCGACATGAGCCAGCAGATCGCCGCTGCGGTGGAGCAGCAGAGTGCAGTGGCTGAGGACATCAATCAGAATATCACCGCAGTGTCGCAGCTGACCGAAGAACTGTCCGGTCTGGCCGGTTCCAACACCAGTATCGGCGAGAGCGTCAGTGGCCTTTCTGCCAGCCTTCAGGAGATGGCGGAGCAGTTCTTCCTGAAGCGTCGCCAGAGCTGATCAGCAACGGCGTTCGGTCGCCCGCAGAAATGATTGTCAGGATGACTTCTGCGGGTTGATAGCAGGCGGGGCCATGGTAGCCGATCGTCCTGGGAAGCCGGAGCTGCAGGGCTGTCCGCTGGTCACCCGATCAGGCCTTTCTGCCACCCTGCGGCTAACTTATCCGGGCCGGAGCGACCCGTTGCCAGGGCTGGCCCTCGTTGCGGCAGGGTCGTTTCCCCAGCCTGGGGTAATCGGCCACATCACGGGACAGGCGGGAGCCGATAAAGTCTTCGGCGCTTACCCGGCAGCGTCAGTGATCAATTTCGGCCTCTGCTTCTCCGAGAATGCAGGCGCACTCATCCTCAAACTGATGGACGTGGTTTTCTGTCGATTCGCAGCCGGACGGCAGGATTCAGATAGTGCTCCTTATCCAGCCCATCCATCCTGCCGATTGCGGCCTTTGTGATGATCTGCCTTCCATGGACGTACCCTCCGAAGCTGATGATCTGCTGAGCCATTACTGTCCGTGGCCGTGCGGGCCGGCGTGCTGCCGCGCTGCCGGGCAGACTATACTTATATCAGGAAGGAGTGATTTTATCTCCGCCGTAAACGGCGCTTTTTCCGGTTGTTGCTGAACAGAGGTGAGCTGTGATGACCTGCAAAATTCCCGGCTGTGCCGGTGACTTCGATTTCGAACATATCGCAGCCGTGGCAAAGAAACGCTTTGTTGAGGGCTTTGATACTGTTGAGCTGTTGCAGCAGGCCACCACCGACAAAGAGAAAGAGGAAGTGGTGCTTATCTCATTGCTGAAAATTGAGGACGATCAGATTAAGGAGCTCAATATTTGCTGTGACCAGGAGATTAACTGCCAGGTACTGGACTGCCGCAGGCGCCTGAAGCAGCTGCTTGAGAAGCAACTGAAAGAGTGATCAGCGGCCCGCTTCAGCATTGCCGTCGATACCGCCGGTCTGCCAGTCATTTCAACGGCCTGTTGGCCGCCTTTGTGGTTGCCGTAATGGTAACGTCGAAGTTTCTCTGCCAGAGAAGAAACCCATCTGAATAAACCGTTGGAAATGCGGTAGCGGCCTGACTACGATGCAGCAACAAGCACTGCGGTAAAAAAACAGTCTGAGGAGTTCCCGATATGGCCACTACCCTGGGATTTGATGTCTACGGCACCCTGATCGATACCCATGGCGTTGTGGTTGCGCTACAGCGCTACCTTGGGGATGATGCTCGTGCATTCTCGCAGTTGTGGCGTGATAAACAGCTGGAGTACTCCTTCCGTCGGGGGCTGATGAGCGCCTACGACAGTTTTGCCGTCTGTACCGCCAATGCGCTGGATTATGCCTGTGCGGCTTTCAGGCTGTCGCTGAGCCGCTCGCAGAAGGACGAGCTGCTGGCTCTGTACCGGGAGTTGCCGGTATTTGCCGATGTTCCCGAAGGGCTCGGTAATGCTCGCCGGGCAGGCTTACGATTGTATGCATTCTCCAATGGCAAAGCGGATGCTGTTAACGGCCTGCTGGAAAATGCCGGTATCCGGGACTGTTTTCTGGATGTGATCAGCGTTGATGAAATCGCTTCCTTCAAGCCCGACCCGGCTGTCTACCAGCTGTTTCTGCGTCGTAGCGGAGCCGAAGCGGAGTCGGCATGGCTGGTCTCCAGCAACCCCTTTGATGTCATCGGGGCGATCTCCGCCGGAATGCAGGCCGCCTGGGTACAGCGCTCTGCCGACATGCTGTTTGACCCCTGGGGTACGGAACCAACCATGACGGTGAATTCCCTGACCGCGCTCAGCGACCATATCTGCGCCTTCCCGACAGCTTCCTGAGCGCCACTGCTGATATCCGGTTCCCGGGGGCATCGCTCCCCGGGTGCGAAGCTGGCTGGCCTGGGATCGCTGTTGGTATGAATTTGCTCTTTCGCTGTGCCAGCCCGCTGACAGAGGCCTGCTGTCGCGCAGTTCTGATTCGGGCAGCAGCGTTTCGGCGTTATCGGCGGGTCCCCGATGTGTCCCCTTATACCGGTATTTTTGTCCGTAAGGACGTACAGACGCAGCAATGCTACCATTAACGCCATACCGCCATTCTTAACGCTGTGTTGAGTTGTGTTATGAGCGACCTGCCCGGAGCCTCCGCCGGACCTGAAGAACTGCCCCTGTCAGTCGATGAACTGGACAACATACTGTCGCTTCAGCAGAGCGTCTTTGAAATGGTGGCCCGTAATGATGATTACCAGACGGTTATCAACAGGCTGTGTTCGATGGCGGAACAGTTTCTGCCGGACTCGATCGCTTCGGTGATGCTGATCAACGAGCAGGGGCTGCTCGATGTTCTCAGTGCTCCTGCTCTGCCGCGTCAGGGCAGGGAAGCGCTGGCCGGGCTGCGACCGGGGCCCGGTGGCGGCTCCTGTGGCAATGCGGTCTACAGCAATCGGCCCGTCTACGTGCTGGACGCGCAGCAGGATCCGCGCTGGCAGGATATTCGTCCAGTCGCCCGGGAATATAATATCTGCGCCTGCTGGTCGATGCCGGTCCGGGATCAGAATGATAAGGCAATCGGCTCTTTTGCGCTGACCTCATTCGAGCCCCGTTCGCCCTCCGGGTTTCATAAGCGGTTGCTGGAGGTCAGTGCCTCGATCGTCAGTATTGTGCTCAGCCGCCGCGACCAGAATAAAATTCTCAGCGCCAGCCGCAAGCGACTGGACCTGCTGGCTATGGCGCTGCAGCACTCCTCGGATGGGGTGCTGATCACCGATGCTGATGACTATATCCTTGAGACCAATCAGGCATTCCGTCAGCTTTCAGGTTACAGCGAGGCGGAACTGCACGGGCAGAATGCGTCAATGGTCTGCTGTCAGCAGGGAGATCCTGAGTACTACCTTCAGATCCGGGACGCGCTGGAGCAGGATGGCGTCTGGAGTGGCGAGGTGATGAATCGCCATAAGGACGGTTCCCAGTCTCCGTTGTGGATGAATGTCAGTGTGATTCGCAATCCGGAAGGGCTGAGGCGCAACTGTATTGCCGTCTTTACCGATCTCAGCGAGCTCAAAAAGGGAGAGGAAAAGCTGATCCGGGCTCTGGAGTACGATCAGCTGACCGGACTGCCGAACCGCAGCAAGCTGGGAGTTGAGCTGGAGCAGCAGCCCGGCAGCGGTTCACTGTTGCTGCTCAACGTGAACAACTTCAGCTACATCAACACCGCCTACGGACTGGAGCTTGGCGACCGTTTTCTGCAGGCCATCGCGGAGCGCTTGTCCGCTCTGGAACGCGGTGCCCGGGCTTTTCGGATCAATGCCGACGAGTTCGCGCTCTGGTTCCGTCACCGCATCGATCTCAGCGAGGTTATCCGCCGACTTCAGCAGTACTTCTTTCAGAACCAGATTCATGTAGACGCCCTCAGTTTCAACATCACTTTTACCTATGGTGGTGCCAGTGGTGAAAAAGACCTGCTCAGCACGTCCTTGCTGGCGATGAAGAAAGCCAAAGAGCAGGGGCGCAATCGCTTCCATATTTTCTCCGCCACAGAGGACGAGTTTGAGCAGGAAAAACGGCTCGACTATATGCGCTGGAACAGCCTGTTGCATTCTGGCCTGCAGGAGGGCTGCCTGCTGCCCTGGTTCCAGGGTATTCGTGATAATCGTAAAGGCCTTATCACAAAATTCGAAGCTCTGGTGCGGATGGAGTATGAGGGACAGATCTATACACCTTATCAGTTTCTGATGGCTGCCCGCCTGTCGGGGCTGATGCCCGGGATTACACGGGTGATGATCGATCGCAGTTTTGCCGTTATGGCTGATCGGCAGGAGACCTTCTCGATCAATATCACCGAGGAGGATCTCAATCACAGTTTCCTGAAAGAGTACCTGGCGAGGCGGTCGGCAAAATACAGTATCGATCCGCGGCGGGTGACCCTGGAGATTCTGGAAGGGGTCAGCGCGTCGGGTAAGAAAAACCATCTCAGTCAGCTGAGGGCGTTGAAGGCGTGCGGATACCGGCTGGCGATCGATGATTTCGGAACCGAATACTCCAATTTCGAGCGGATACTTGAGCTGGAAGTGGACTATATCAAGATCGACTCCAGGTTTATCCGTAATATCGATCAGGATCAGACCAGCTACGAAGTCACCCGGGCTATCGTCTTTTTCGCTCGCAATGCCGGCATTGAGACCATCGCCGAATTTGTCCATTCAGCGGCGGTCCAGCAGATTGTCGAAGAGCTGGGTATCGACTATTCCCAGGGGTATCTGTACAGCAAGCCGGTGCGGGAATTACCGGCGGTTGAGACGTCCGACCCTGGTGGCAATTGATCGCCTTTATACCCTGGCTGAAGTGCGGGTTCGGATCGGAAATCCATTCCATCCAGTAAATATTGAAACAAAAATATAAATATCTTTATCCATTAAAGAATTTCTAAATCATTTATGGATAATTCAAAATCGATTTATGATTTGTTGGGCATGGATTATAAAAGTCAATTCTATGTTATGAAAGGATTGTCTTCTGTCCTTCTTCTGCTGAGCCCCGGATCCCGCTGAAGGGAAGGATCAGGGGGAAGAGAAAGATCCGGGGGAAGGTTGCGAGCCCATCCGATTTCAGTAGATCCGTACGGACTGATCGTAGAGTTCCTGAAGATACTGCCAGAACTTTTCTGCTACTTCCGAGCGAGGCTGTTTCAGCCGGTAGAGACGGATCTGCAGCGGCATTCTGGCCAGCTCCGGGACGATCTGCAGCTGATTGGAAACCAGTTCCGCGCTGATAATGCTGGCGGGAATCCAGGCGACCCCGTTGCCCTGCAGAACCATGGCCTTGAGCCCTTCCGACAATGCGTTTTCATAGATATTGCGTACTTTCGCATCGGCGGGCAGCTGCGGCAGGCACTGCTGCTGAATCAGTTTGCCGAAGAAAGATTCCGGTGGATGAATCAGCATCCGTAGTGGCGACTCATCGTCGATTCCGTGCAGTGGCCGGCCTTCGTTGTCGGTGGCCGTGACCGGTACCAGTTCGTCGGTACCGACCTGCAGGTTTTCCACATCCTCCCGTTCAAGGACCGTGAAAACGTCCCTGCAGGCATAGCAGAGCAGAAAGTCGCCCGCCCCGGACAGAAAGGCTTCTGCGCCATCGTGAAGATCACGGGTTCGGACCCGGATCAGGGCATCACCGGTCAGGTTCTCGAGAGTCTGCATCCAGCCCGGCAGAAAGGATACCGCCAGAGCCTGCTGGGTGGTGATAACCAGTTGAGTGCGTGCGCTGGCCAGATCCCGCAGGTGATCGCGATCCAGATAGATTCGGGTAATCAGGGCGCGGGCGCGGGTGACGAATTCCTCTCCGACCGGGGTCAGGGTGGTGACGTGATGCTGGCGATCCACCAGATCGACACCGAGCCAGGCTTCCAGCGCGCGGATGCGGCGGCTGTAGGCCGGCTGGGTTACATGGCGGGCTTCCGCCGCCTTGCTGAAACTACCGTACTCAGCCAGTGCCAGAAAGTCCTCCAGCCATTTTAGTTCCATTTAAAGTCCTTGTTAATCAGTCTGTTAGTTGTAGTATGCCGAAAAGTAATCAACCCACGTAAAAATAGCATTGGCGACCTCAGAGTCGCTGCTACTAGTATCGGTGGGGCGATCCGGCGCACGCTGTCTGGCTGATCAGGGTGCGAAGACTGTGTTTCGATTCTTTCTTCAGCATACCGGTTCGCAACAAAAATAAGTACCTGAGGTTATGCAATGGAATACCTGAAGAAAGCGACGGCCGTCGTTGCTGACAGTGATGAACGCATTCGTGCCACCGTTGAGAACATGCTGGCCCGTATCGGTGAAGAGGGTGAGAGCGCGGTCCGGGAGTACGCCTCGCAGTTTGATAACTGGCGTGGGGACTTTATCCTTTCCGATGAGAAACGCGCCGAACTGATCGCCAGGGTACCGGAACAGGTTCGCCGGGATATTCAGTTTGCTTACCAGCAGGTGCGGGCCTTTGCCGAAGCTCAGCGCGGCAGCCTGAGCGAATTCGAAATCGATACACCGGCAGGTGCGCGACTGGGGCAGAAGGTTGTTCCGGTGAACTGCGCGGGCTGTTATGTTCCGGGCGGGCGCTACTCTCACGCCGCATCGGCACTGATGAGCGTCGCCACCGCGAAGGTGGCGGGGGTGGAGACCGTCGTCGCCTGCTCGCCCCCTAAGGACGGCAGCATCCACCCGGCGATTGTCTATGCCATGGACCTCGCCGGAGCCGATATCATTCTGGAAATGGGTGGCGTCCATGCGGTGGCGACCATGGCACGAGGTCTGTTCACCGGCGTGCCGGCGGACATCCTGGTGGGGCCGGGTAACGGCTATGTCGCCGAGGCCAAGCGCCTGCTGTTCGGGGAGGTGGGTATCGATGTGTTTGCCGGGCCTACCGAGTCGGCCATTATCGCCGACGACAGCGCCGATCCTATGACCATCGCCGTCGATCTGGTATCTCAGGCCGAGCATGGCTATGACTCACCGGTATGGCTGTTCACCACCAGCCGCCGGATCGGCGAAAAGGTGGCGGAGCTGATGCCGCAGGTTGCCGCCGATATGCCCAATCGAGAGGTGGTGCAGTCCGCCTGGGACAGTCATGGTGAAATTATCCTCTGCGACAGCCGCGAGGAGTGCGCTGAGATCAGTGACCGCTACGCATCTGAGCATCTGCAGGTCATCGCCGAGGATCCGGACTGGTGGCGCGACCGGCTGAAAAATTACGGATCACTGTTCCTGGGCGAAGGCGCGACGGTTACTCATGGCGACAAATGCTCCGGTACCAATCACATTCTGCCGACCCGCAGGGTTGCCCGTTACAGCGGCGGCCTCAATGTCCATAAGTTCCTCAAGATCCTGACCTGGCAGGAGATCAGCGAGGAGGCTAATCTGGCCTTCAGCGCCGCCGGCTCCCGGATCTCCCGGGCCGAAGGTATGGAGGGGCATGCCCGGGCCTGCGACTGGCGGCTGCGCAAGTATTTTCCGGATCAGCAATGGGATTTTCCCGTCTATGACCAGAAGCGCTATGACTGAATCCGGGGCGGAAGGAGCCATCTGATGAAAGTTTTCGAAAAATCATTTACCCAGCAGGAAGCGATTCCGGAACAGGGCATCGAAGCCGCCGTCGAGGTGATGCGTTCCGGTCGGCTGCATCGCTACAACACCCTGCCGGGAGAGCTGAGCGAAACCGACCTGCTGGAGCGTGAATTTGCCGACTATATGGGCGTTCCCTACTGCCTGGCCTGCTGTTCCGGCGGCTACGCAATTCATGTGGCGCTGCGCGCGGCGGGGGTGAAAGAGGGCGATAAAGTGCTCTGTAACGCCTTTACCCTGGCGCCGGTCCCCGGCGCGATTGATAACAGTGGTGGCGTACCGGTGCTGGTGGATGTGGCCGACAACTACTGCATCGATCTTGATGATCTGGAGCGTCGGGCGGCGGAAAGCGGAGCCCGTTTCCTGCTGCTCTCCCATATGCGCGGTCATATCACCGACATGGATCGGGTGATGGCGATCTGCGAGAGCTACGGTCTGTTTCTGATCGAAGACTGTGCCCATACCATGGGCGCTCGCTGGAATGGTGCGCTGAGCGGCAGCTTCGGCGATATCGCCTGTTTCAGCACCCAGACCTATAAACATATCAACTCCGGCGAGGGCGGATTACTGACTACCCGCCATCCGGAGGTGATGGCCCGGGCAACCATCCATTCCGGTTCCTACATGCTCTATGAGCGTCATCAGGCGGCCCCGGCCACGGAGGTGTTTGAACAGGTCCGTTATCAGACTCCGAACTACAGTGGACGTATGGACAATCTGAGGGCGGCGGTGCTGCGACCGCAACTGGCGGATCTTGATCGTCAGTGCCAGCGCTGGAACCGCCGTTATCGCATTCTTGAGCAGATTCTGCGGCGCTGTTCCGCCATCCGTATTCCTGAGCGACCGCAGGCCGAACAGTACGTGGCCAGCTCCATTCAGTTTTCGCTGCCGGGGTTCAGCGAGGCGCAGATCGCTGAAGTGATCGGTGGCTGTGAACAGCGCGGCGTGGTACTGAAATGGTTTGGCGATGCGATTCCCCGGGATTACACCAGTCGCTACGACAGCTGGCGTTATCTCGACGACCTGCCGCAACTGCCTGAAACCGTAAGAGTTCTCTCAACCCTGCTGGATATGCGGATTCCCCTGACTTTCTCAGAGGAGGATTGCCGTCTGCTGGGTGAGATTATTGTAGAGGTCGCGGAGGCTGCCGGCTGAAGGGCGTAAGCCTGTGATGCCGGCTTTCGCTATTAAATCGATTTCAACTAATGTTAAAGCTGTTCCTACTCATTCATTTGCACCATAAATCTAATAACTGAACAGGTGATCCTGATGAAACAACTGAAGAAACTCTCGATGGCCGCGTCATTATCCGCCGGACTGATACTGGCCGCGGCGGCGACACTGAGCCAGGCGGCGACCTTTAAAGTGGCGGTGGGTGATGCCGGCGGCAGTGCTCAGGAGGCGTTGGGGCTGAAGTTTGTCGAGGAACTGTCGGCGCGGACCGGCGGTAAGCACAAAGCGAAGCTGTTCCTCAATGGTCAGTTGGGCAGCGAGCAGGATACCGTTAATGATGCCGCGATCGGTACCCTGGACTTCTCCATTCTGGCGATCAATAACGTGACGCCCTTCTCGCCAACGGTGGGAATCTTTACCCTGCCCTATATGATCCAGAGCCTGGAAGAGGCGGAAAAGCTGACTCAGGGAGAGGTGGGTCAGGAACTGGTGGAAAATACCATCCGTGACGCCGGCGTTCGCATTATCGGCTGGACCTATACCGGCTTCCGGGTGCTGACCAACTCCAGAAAACCGGTCCGTACCCTCGAAGACCTGAAAGGACTGGTCGTTCGGGTGCCCAAGAACGAGATTATGATCGACACCTACAAGGCCTGGGGGATCAATCCGACACCGATGGCATGGTCAGAAACCTTTACCGCCCTGCAGCAGCGTGTGGTCGATGGCCAGGATAACCCTTACCTGACCGTCTACTCGATGAAATTCGATGAGGTGCAGAAGTACATCACCAATATCCGCTACCTGTTCTCGATCGAGCCGCTGATCGTCAGCGAATCGATATTCCAGAACCTCGACTCTGCCACTCAGACGGCGATTCTGGAATCCGGCAAGGCCGCGACACTGCACAGCGCAAAATTCCTGCGTGAATCGGAAGCGACGATTAAAGAGGAGCTGATTAAGAAGGGCATGGAGATCACCGATCCTGCCGATGGTGAGAAAGAATGGATTGAGAAGGCGACCAAAGCGGTCTGGCCGAAGTTCTATGACAGCATCGGCGGCAAGGATAAGCTCAACAGCGTACTGCGTATGCTGGGTCGGGACGAAGTCTGATTGTTCTCCCGCATAGCTTAATTCCGCGTAAGTACTGAAAAGCGGCTGTCAGGAAAATCCCGGCAGCCGCTTTTTCGGTCCGGGCCGGCCCTGTTTCAGTGGCTGGCCCTGATCGCCTCAGGCATCCCCGATCGCTATCCAGATGCTGCGGGTGGTCGAATACTCCTTCAGCGAATGGATCGATTTGTCACGGCCGTTGCCGGACTGCTTAACGCCGCCGAACGGCATGGTCATATCGCCACCGGCGTAGTTGTTCACATACACCTGTCCGGACTGCAGTTTCTTCGAGGCTTTCAGGGCCCGATTCAGATTGCTGGTCCAGATCGCTGCCGCCAGCCCGTAGTCAGAGTCGTTGGCGATACTGATCGCTTCATCCAGGCTGTCGAAGCCAATCACCGACAGTACCGGGCCGAAGATCTCCTCCCGGACGATAGTCATATCGGCGTCGACACCGTCAAACAGGGTCGGGGGCAGGTAGCAGCCTCCGGATTCTCTGTTGACCGCCTCGCCGCCCATCCGTAATCGAGCGCCCTGCTGCCGGGCCTGGTCAATATACGCCTGCACCCGTTCAAACTGAGTGCGGTCGACGATAGCGCCCATCCGGGTGGCCGGGTCCAGAGGGTTGCCGGGCTGCATGCGTCTGGCGCAGGCCATCACCCGGTCGACGAAATCTTCCTTAATGCTGTTTTCCACCAGCAGGCGTGAACCGGCAATGCAGACTTCGCCCTGGTTGTAGAAAATTGCCGATGCGGCTTCTCTGGCGACCCGGTCGAGGTTGTCGGCATCGGCGCAGACGATATTCGGGCTCTTGCCGCCACACTCCAGCCAGGTCTGTTTCATGTTGGACTGTCCGGCATACTGGATCAGCTGTTTGCCCACTACGGTGGAGCCGGTAAAGGCGATGCAGTCCACATCCATATGCAGGGCCAGCGCACGACCGGTGGTGTGACCGAAGCCGGGCAGCACCTGCAGTACACCATCGGGAATACCGGCTTCCTTAGCGAGGCCGGCGATTCGAATCGCGCTGAGTGGCGATTTTTCCGAGGGTTTCAGGATAACGCTGTTGCCGGCGGCCAGCGCCGGTGCGATCTTCCAGCAAGCCATCATCAGCGGGAAGTTCCAGGGGACGATGGCGCCGACCACGCCCAGCGGAACCCGTACCACCAGCCCCAGGCTGCTGTTGTCGGTGGGAGCGACCTCGCCGTAGACTTTATCGATAGCTTCGGCATTCCAGTTAATGCAGTTGATGGCAGAGGGCAGGTCGATACGCAGGCTGTCGCTGATTGGTTTGCCCATGTCGATGGTTTCCAGCAGCGCCAGTTCTTCCCGATGCTCACTGATCAGCCGGGCAAACTTCTGCAGCGTCCGTTTACGCTGAGCCGGCGCCAGCTCGGACCAGGTTCCGGCTGTGAACGCACGACGGGCGGCAGTGACGGCCCGTTCAACATCGGCTTCACCGCAGGCGGTCACCGAAATCAGCGTTTCTCCGTCGGCGGGGTTGAGGCAGTCGAACTGAGCGCCATCGGCAGCATCGGAATACTCACCGTCGATAAAGGCCTGGCCGTTGAGAGTCAGAGCCTGTTTACGTTGCTGCCAGTCGGCAAGTGTCAGCTGTGTTTTCATCGCAATGTCCTTTTCGGGCTGCTGGTTCCGGAACTGTGGGTAAAGGTGCGGAGACGGTCGGGAACCGTCTCCGGACGCTGATCTGTTCTTTAAAATAAGCTATCGCTAATGCTGATGGAAGCAAAAAACGGGCGTTACGCCGTCTGCCTGGCGACGGCGGCTCCGGGACTTCAGTCGTCACCCGGCGGCGCGGTGCAGGCGCAGTTACGACCGTTGGCCTTAGCCTGGTACATCGCTTTGTCGGCGCTCTTGACCAGCTCTTCGATGCTGTCGC
This sequence comes from Motiliproteus sp., assembly GCA_965230185.1. Taxonomy (GTDB): domain Bacteria; phylum Pseudomonadota; class Gammaproteobacteria; order Pseudomonadales; family Balneatricaceae; genus Motiliproteus. The sequence goes on along the minus strand of OZ245995.1, from coordinate 5,181,086 downwards.
CGTGTGGAGGGTAGCCGCTGATACCGGCACTGGCGGTTATTCTGATATGCGGATCTTCGATGGTGGTGAGAGGGGTGGTGCTGATCTGTTTAATCAGACAAGCGACCAGACTTTCCATTGCTTCGAGAGAGGTGTCAGGGCAGATCAGCAGAAATTCTTCGCCGCCCCAGCGAAAAAAAAGATCGGTGTTACGAATACTGTTACTGACGGTCTCGGCAAAATGGCAGATAACATCATCGCCGGTCAGGTGGCCAAGGCTGTCATTGATTTTCTTGAAGTGATCGAGATCGAGCATGGCGATGCTCAGCGGGGTCCCCCGCCGGATACTGAGTCTCAGGTAACGGCTGAACATGTCGTAGCCGGTGCGCCGATTGTTGAGTCCGGTCAGTTCATCGCGCTGGGAACGGTGTCTCAGTTTTTCTTCCAGCTGCTTGGCCTTGGTGACATCCAGCACCATGCCGACCACCCGCACCGGCTGATCCTGCTCATCCCGTTCCATCACTTTGCCGCGATCATGAACCCAGAGATAATCACCGTTGCGGTTGCGTAACCGGTACTTGGCTTCATAGCGGTCCGTCTGGCCGTTCAGATGGTTATCCAGCAGTGAAATTACCCGGTCGATGTCGTCCGGATGGACGGCGCTTTTCCAGGTGTTGAGCTCCGGACTGACCTCGTGGGGACCGTAGCCCATCATCCGGTACCACTGGGGACTGAGATACAATGAATTGTTGCGCAGGTCCCAGTCCCAGAGGCCGTCGCTGGCTTCATTGAGAGTGAACGCCTGAATGTACTCCTTGTCCCGCAGCTGCTCTTCCAGTTTCTGGCGCAGACTGATATCACGGGCGATAGAGACGAAATAGGCGGTATCTCCGTGGCAGCAGTAAGAGGTACGGACTTCCACCGGAAACTCGCTGCCGTCCCGGCGGCAGTGCCGGCCGACAAACAGGAAGTCACCGGCCTGGCGGATGGCTTCGGAGATCTCCTGCCACTGGGCGGTGCCGGTCACATCCCGATTGAGGGAAAGCACGCTCTGGTTCAGCACCTGTGCACGGTTCATCCCCAGATCCCGGCAGCCGGCTTCGTTGACCTCAAGGATAGCGGAACTGTCAGGATCGATGATATAGACCGCGTCGCTGACCTTTTCGAAAATAGAGCGAAAAAGGTGCAGGTCCTCAGGATTCGATTTGTCGTTCATATTCCGGCCCACGGAGTCGGCAACGGGTCCGCCTGCATTCTGAACGCCGTTTATTCACTTGCGGTGGGAAATCCCTGTCGTCACCCGCGGTGTTTATCACCATTTCAGAAGACAGAGTACCGTCGTCAACGGGGAAGATCCATAAACAATAGTCATGATTACGTAATTCCGGATTTCAGTGAGGCTGATCGTTCCGGGGATAGGATTTCAGACCGTACTCGGACCAGAGTTCGGAAATCTCACCGCTGCTGTGCAGCTGGTTGAGCGCCCGGTTAAATCGGTCCTGAAAAACCCTGTCCGCTTTCTGCCTGGAAAATCCGAAATATCCGACCATGGCCTGAAAAGCGGGACGGAGAAAGTCGACACGATCCGCCAACTGCTCCTTACGTACCTCATAGAGCGCGTTGCGCTCGTTGGCCGCCAGCAGCTCACCGCGGTCCCGCAGCAGCATCTGCAGCCCCTGGGCGAAGGAATTGGTTTCGATAATCTCCAGCCGGCTGCGGGCATCGTCGAAGCCGGCGCCGTAAGCCCAGCCGCGGACGGTGATCACTTTGCGATCCTGAAGGTCGGAAAACCGGCCCCGCCATTTCTCGGTGGCATCAGAGGCGCCGGCCCGACACAGAAATACCATGTGATCGCGGTAGATCTCTGACTCCGAAAAATCTATAAACTTCTCCCGCGTCGGTGTTTTGTAGGGGCCGATAATGCCATCGGCGCTGCCGTTCTCAACCATCGACAGGGCCCGGGCCCAGGGCAGGATTCGGATTTCAAAGCGGTCGCCGGTCAGGGCCGTAATACGGTCGAGGATATCAACAGAGAGGCCGCGGGCGGAACCGTCCATCGATTGCTCAAGGACATAGGGGAAAAAAGTGCCCACGAACAGGTAGCGGGAAGCCTCTTCGGCCCGGCTCGGCGCCGACAGCAGAGCAAACTGGCACAGCAGTGCTATCAGCCAGGTGCGTATCGATGCAGGGGATTGCAGGAGCATCTGTTGATAATACATCAGCTCGCTGGCAGGCAACAGAAAGGTGGGTGCGGGGGCGGCTTTTTACGGGCAGAAGAAAGCCCCCGATGGGGGCTTATGAAGCTGGAAGGGCGGGAGCGTTCAGGCGGAAAAAGCGGCGCGGCCGGCGGCAAATGCCTGTTCGTTCAGGGCCAGCAGTTTCTCTCCTTTATGACTGAATCGTTTCAGCACCTGCTCTTTCAGGCTTTCAGCCGGAAATGGCAGCTGATCTGCAACGGCTCCCAGCATAATACTGTTGATCAGCCGGCGGTCGCCCAGCTCTATCGCGACACTGCCGGCATCACAGGCGGAAATCCGTACCCCTGCGGCCTCGATTTCGCCGACCGGATCATCCGGATAGTCAAACAGACCGCAGTTGACCACCGGCGGTTTCTGGCGCCAGGTGTTGATCATGGCCACTCCTTCCTTCTTCAGATGCTGGTGCCAGCGCAGCGCTTCCGCCGGCTCGAAGGCCAGCAGCACGTCGGCGTCGCCGGCTTCAATGGCCGGTGACAATACCCGCTCCCCGAAGCGCACGTGGGAGGTGACGACGCCTCCGCGCTGGGCCATGCCGGCGACTTCGGTCTTCTTAACGTCGTATCCCATGGACATTGCGGTTTCCGCCAGGATTTCGGCGGCAGTCATAACCCCCTGACCGCCGATGCCAGCAATGAGAATATTGGTGATAGCCGTACTGCTCATCAGGACTCCTCCGTTGCAACTGGTTCCGGCGAAACCGTTTCCGGGCCGGAACAGCCGCCCTGTGTGTCGAATGCCGGGACAATCGCTCCGGGAGAGCAGACCTCGGTGCAGAGGTTGCAGCCGGTGCAGGCGGCGGTATCGATATTGACGAAGGCCAGTTCCCGTTGCTGACCACTGGGCTTGGTTACCGTTTCACGTCGGGAAATCATGATGGCGGGACAACCGGTATCCAGGCAGTTACCGCAGCCGTTGCAGTCCTTGTCCTCCACTTTCAGCTGCTGCATCTTGTGGTAACGGTCGGTCAGTACGCAGGGCTGGTTGGTAATAATGACCGAGGGCTCTTCCACCTTGGTTTCCTGACGCAGGGTCTTGAACAGGGTGGGCAGTTCGTAGGGATTGACCACATGAATGCGTTCCGGCTTCACGCCGAGGGATTCCACCAGCTTCGGGAAATCCACCTTCATGGTCTCCCGACCCTGGATATCGAGGCCGCTGGCGGGATTATCCTGGCCGCCGGTCATGCCCACCGCCCGATTGTCCAGCAGCAGGATGGTGACATTACCGCCGTTATAGGTGATGTCCAGCAGGCCCTGCATCCCCATATGCAGGAAGGTGGAATCACCGATCACACCGACGATCTTCTTGTTCTCCTCACCGGGGGCGCGACCTTTATCGAGCCCCAGCGCTACCCCCATGGAAGCCCCCATGGAGATACAGGTGTCCAGAGCATTCCAGGGGTGGCCGGCTCCCAGGGTGTAACAGCCGATATCGCCGGCGATATAGGTGTTCTTCACCTTCGACAGGCAGTAGTAAACGCCGAGATGCGGGCAGGCGACACACATGGTCGGCGGCCGTGGAAATACCTTCGGAGCCGGCGCTTCGGCTTTCTGTTGCAGGCTGATCGGTTCCGCACCGGCCCGCCAGTCGGCAACCGCTTTTTTCAGCACCCGAGGAGACAGCTCGCCGATAGAAGGCAACACCTCTTTGCCCAGTACTGCTATACCCTGCGCCTTCAGTTCCGTTTCGAGCAGCGGTTCGGTTTCTTCCACCACCATCAGGGTTTCCACTCCGGCGGCCAGCTCCCTCACTTTGTCAAAAGGTGCGGGGTGGCTGAACCCCAGTTTCAGCACCGGTGCTTCCGGGAATGCTTCCTTTACGTGCATATAGGCGGCGCCGCTGGTGACAAAACCAAGGCGGTTGTCGCTGCCCTGTTCGAGCTGGTTGATCTCAGCGTCCTCGCTGTACAGCCGCAGCTGAGCGTCCCGTTTGTGCATCAGAGGAATACGACCCTTTGCGTGAGCCGGTACCATCACATAGCGCTGAGGGTCCTTACTGAAACCGCAGGCTTCGGCTGTACCTGCCTGTGGGGGCTGCAGGCGGATGGCGCCTTTGACATGGCAGATGCGGGTGGTCAGCCGCAGGATAACCGGGACTTCAAACCGTTCGGAGATTTCAAAGGCCAGGCGGCTGAAATCATAGGCTTCCTGGGCGTCGGCGGGCTCCAGCACCGGCAGGTGAGCGAAGCGGCCCCAGAATCGGGAATCCTGCTCATTCTGGGAGGAGGACATACCGACGTCGTCGGCGACCGCCACCACCAGACCTCCTACGGCGCCGATCAGGGTCTGGGTCATCAACGCGTCTGAGGCGACATTAAGACCGACATGCTTCATAGCGCAGAAAGCCCGGCTGCCGGCCAGGGAAGCACCGATGGCAACTTCCAGTGAGACCTTCTCATTGATCGACCATTCCGAATACAGGTCCGGGTAGCGGGACATGTACTCCATGATTTCGGTGGCGGGTGTTCCCGGGTAAGCGCAGGCAACGCGAACACCGGCATCTCTGGACCCCAGAGCGACGGCTTCATTGCCCGATACGAAAAGTCTTTCGGTGGTTGTGGAGGGAATGGCGTTCACTATGGCTCCCCTATGTAATTATCGGGTTCTGACCGGGGCAGGCCGGCAGAGGGCTGAACACTGGCCGGTCGGACGCACAGAATGCGACAGGCAGCTCGGATCTGAATAAAACTTACAGTTAGCGTAAACGTTAACATCAGATCTTAGCAGCTGCAAATCCACACATCTCTTATGCTTTTGTTCAAGGGGACGGTTGTTGCGCAATCCTGTTACCGGATCAGGGAAAGTATCGGGCCGCAGCCTGAGACCGCAGCACAGCAATCTGTTGCCGATGTCTGCCAGGGATTGTGACTCCTGTGACAGAGCAGCATCGGACATGCCGTCGGGAGGTTGCCGCGGATAACCGTCAGAGACGGTGGGACAGTCACGGCTGGCGGCGCTTGCGGACCTGAAGTCAGCCGCTCTGATTAATCAGCAACAGAGCTGTTCTGGAGGTCGGGAAACCCTGTCGGTCACCGGATATTGAACTGTTGCGTCTGCGCCGAACGGAGGTCGGTATCAGTGAGAGGCCTGCTGCTGGTATATTCCGACCGCCCGGTTCATCTCATGCAGCAGCGGCAGATTACTGCGAGCGATCTTGCTGACCTGGGCGTCACTGATCGCAGCAGCGTCGGTCCGGGTGCCGTATTTAATCAGTGGCATAAAGTTAAGCCACATCAGCCGGACCGTCTGCAGCTGGTTGTGCAACCTGCGGCTGTGGGGTTCCGCCAGACCGAGCTCCCGGTCGCCGCTGAGCAGGCCGTTAAGAACCCGGTCGAATCGGACGTAGCTCTGGCGTAATCGCTCGCGATTCTCGGCGATCTCATGGCCGCTGGCGATCAGCAGATATTCCTTGGTCATCTTCTGGGTCAGCAGCCGCTGCTGGCCGGCCAGATTAAGCGTTACCGCCAGTTCAGGCTGCTCACTGAGGCCATGCCGGCGAGCCTCCCGTTCATACAGTTCAACCAGAGCGCTGCTGGCGTTCAGCAGCCGAATATTCTCAGCAGCTATAACGTTCAGTTGCTCCGGAGTGACCCGGCCGGTGTCGATAATGCCGGTGAGTATTTTGTAGAACGGCTGCCACAGCGTATTCACCTGCTTCAGCTGCAGCAGGATGGCGGGCCGGGATGATCGGGACTGATTGGGGGTGTCGTCCTGCAGGCTCTTCAGGGTGCTACCAAAGCGGGATGAGGATGCCCTAAGGCCGGCCAGATTCTGTTCGGCGCTGACTCCCATGGCGATCAGCAGCACCTCCTTGCTCATCTGCTGGGTCAGCATCCGCTGCTGGCCGGACAGATTCAGCAGACCAGCGTAGTTCAGTCCATCGCTGGCAGTGGCCAGCTGGTTCAGCTGCAGCAACAGAAGCAGAACGACGGCTGCGCTTATCAGTCCGCCTCGTCGAAGCTGGCGCTTCAGTTCCGGCTTCCCTGGCATATATCCTCCGGTGCTCTGTTTTCTTATGGTTGCCGGAAGGTTCCGGCTGCTGAATCTGAGCTGGCGGCTCGAACAGGAGCGCACAGTGTACAGTCGTTTAAACGGTTGTTTAATTGATCTGGGGCAGCAAAGCGGTGGTCACAGGGGGGGGGGGTTAACAGGTCACGAACTCAGCTCTGTGGATAACTCTTACCGACCGGGTCGGGAGCGATGCTGAACTAAACTTGCAGTACGGGGGGCGGGAACTACAGGAGGTACCGTGAGAGATATCGATTTCAGCACTGCTCCTTTTCAGCTGTCAGATCTGCAGGCCTGGCAGGTGATGGAGGATCATGTGGACGTCTGCAGAGCGTCAATCAGTTGCCAGCATGCGACCGAGTTGCTGATCAAGCGCGGTCGCGGCTGTCTGCCGGTGGTCGATGATCAGGATGTTCTGGTGGGGTTTATCAGCGAATATGACCTGCTGAAGCTTATTCAGGAAGGTGAGGACCTGGCGGTTGAGCCGGTCTGTAATCATATGGTCAGAGATGTGGTCAGCGTCTTCCCGGAAAGTTCGGTGATGGAGGTGCTTAATCTGCTGGAAAATCAGCACTACCTGAGAATACCGGTTGTCGAAGATGGCAGGCTGAAAGGGCTGATTTCCCGGCGGGATATTCTTTTTGCCAGCCTTAAAGGTAAAGCCCAGTACTACCGGATTCCCTGAACGCCGAAGCGGGCAGTGACGGAAAAGCAACTGTGCCGGTCAGTGACCGGCACAGGAGATGTGTTGTGCGTCTGTCCGGCGGACGGCTGAACAGAGCGCGCCGTTGACGTATGGTCCCGGGCCGGATTTGTCGGTATGTATTACGGCGAGAAATTTAACAGTATCAGCCATCTGGTGGGCGCCGTTCTGGCGCTGGTGGGATTCGGTGCCCTGCTGACGGTCAGCATCGGTCATCGAAGCCTGCTGATGGTAATCAGCTTTACCGTGTTCGGGCTGACGCTGATCAACCTCTACACCATGTCCACTCTGTATCACAGCTTCCGCTCTCCCGGACCGAAAAAAATCTTTCAGAAACTGGATCATGTGGCGATTTACCTGCTGATCGCCGGGACTTATACCCCCTATATGCTCATCTCCCTGCCCGCGGATGGGGGCTATCCGCTGCTGGCGATTATCTGGTTGCTGGCGGCGGTGGGAGTGCTGATTGACACCCTTAATCCCCACCGGGTCGAGCTACTGCAGCTCGGGATCTATCTGTTGATGGGCTGGCTGTGCCTGCTGGAATACCGTGATCTTCGCGCCGCTCTGCCCACTGCCGGCATCGTCTGGCTGCTGGTGGGGGGGCTCAGTTACAGCCTGGGAGTTCTGTTTTACTTGCTGGACAGCCACAAAAAACTGCGCCACGCGCACGGCGTCTGGCACCTGTTTGTGCTGCTGGGGTCCACCAGTCACTTCGTGTCGGTGATCGGTTATCTTCGGGAGCCGCTCTGAGCTGTCGGCGGGCAGCCTCCGGTCGGAGGCTGCCCGGGGGTCAGGCGGCGTGGCTACCGTGGCTTTCGCCCAGCACTTCCGCCAGGGCGGCGCGGGACAGCTCACCCTGCAGGTCGCCTTCGGCATTCACCACCGGCAGCGGGAACTCGGTATCCAGGGTTTCCGGAATCACCGACTCCAGCAGCGCGTCGGGAGAGATCACCGGAATGTCCTCTAGCAGTTCGCTGGCCATCCGGTGGCCGTCGTTCTTCTCGGCGGCGGCCTCCAGCGCCTGCTGACTGACCAGGCCCTGATAACCCTGATCGGTGACGTAGTAGCCGTAGTTGCCAGCGTTCTGCCGCAACTGGGTCAGCGCCTCACCAATGGTGTCGGCGCTGATCCGGCACATTGCCGGCTTCATGACCGTCTCTACGGTCAGGGCGCGGGCGCGGTTGACGTCCTTGACGAAGGCTTCGACATAGTCGTCGGCGGGGTGGAGCAGGATATCCACCGGCGCTCCTTCCTGGACCAGCTCGCCATCTTTCAGGATCGCGATGCGATCGCCCAGGCGCAGGGCTTCGTCAAGGTCGTGGGTGATAAAGATAATGGTCTTGTGCAGTTTCTCCTGAAGTTCAATCAGCTGATCCTGCATCTCGCTGCGAATCAGCGGATCGAGAGCGGAGAAGGCCTCGTCCATCAGCAGAATCTCGGCGTCGGTACAGAGCGCCCGGGCCAGACCGACACGCTGCTGCTGGCCACCGGACAGCTGAGACGGGTACTGGTCTTCGTAGCCGGACAGGCCGACAGTCTCCAGCCACTGCTCGGCTTTCTGCAGGCGGGTCTGTTTATCGACCCCCTGGACCGTCAGGCCGTAACTGACATTTTCGATCACCGTGCGGTGCGGCATCAGCCCGAAACGCTGGAACACCATCGACATCTTGTGGCGACGAAACTGCTCCAGCTCACGGGAGGACAGTTTCATGACATCGGTGCCTTCGACAATGATGCGACCTTCGGTCGGATCAATCAGGCGGTTGAAATGGCGGATCAGCGTCGATTTACCGGAGCCGGACAGCCCCATAATGACGAATATCTCGCCCTTATTGATACTGAGGTCGATCGCTTTAAGACCCAGGGTGTGGCCGGTTTCGGCAAGAATGTCATCCTTGCTTCTGCCCTCCATTACCAGTGGCATGACGGTTGATGCCCGGTCGCCGAAAACCTTGTACAGACCTTCGATCCGGATTAGCGGTTGCTGAGCGTTAGTGTCAGGCATTTTTGATACCCTGCATATGTTTCTGGGTGCGCTTGGCATAGGCCTGAGAGACGCGGTCGAAGATAATCGCCAGCGCGACGATAGCGAGGCCATTGAACAGCCCGAGCGTGAAATACTGGTTGGTGATCGATTTCAGCACCGGCTGGCCGAGCCCTTTGACACCGATCATCGAGGCGATCACCACCATCGCCAGTGCCATCATGATGGTCTGATTGATACCCGCCATGATGGTCGGTGACGCCAGCGGCAGCTGCACACCGAAAAGGCGCTGCATCGGGCTGGCGCCGTAGGCCGTGGCCGCTTCCAGCACTTCCCGGTCGACCAGTCGGATACCGAGGTTGGTCAGTCGTATCACCGGGGGAATGGCGTAGATCACCACCGCGATGACGCCGGGAATCTTGCCGATACCCAGCAGCATCACCACCGGAATCAGATAGACGAAGGCCGGCATGGTCTGCATGATATCCAGCATCGGCGTGACCATGGCCTGGGCCCGGTCGGAACGGGCCATCATGATACCGATAGGGATACCCAGGAAGATCGACAGCAGGGTGCAGACGGTGATGATGCTCATGGTCCGCATGGTGTTTTCCCACATGCCAAAGTAGCCGATGGCAAGGAATGCCAGCACCACGCTCAGTGACAACTTCCAGGAGCGGCTGGCCAGGTACACCAGTCCGGTTACAGCGATGATGACCGCCCACCAGGGGGACTGGATCAGCAGCTTTTCAAACCAGATCAGGAAGGTGAGCAGTGGATCGAAAAAGGATTCGATAGTATCGCCATAGTTGCGGGAAAATTCCCGGTAGGCGGCGTCCAGAGACTTACGGATCGACAGCAGGTCGGCCCGGTCCATCTGGGGAAATTTGCTGAGCCAGGATGCGTCGGCCATGTGAACCTCCAGACCTTGCGCAGATTCAGTGCGCGCTTTTTGGAATCGTGGGTGACAACCAGCCCCGGTGCTGAGCAGCCGGGGGCGGTGGGAGAGGGTTACAGGTCGGCGAGCGCCTGTTTCACCTTGTCGGCGATCATTGCGGGAACCCAGGGAGCCCAGGTGCCTTCGTAGTTTCTCAGGAAGTGTTCCATGGCGATGTCACCGTCCGCCTGATTCTCTTCCATCCAGGCCAGCAGCTGGTTCATCTGATCGTTTTTAAACGCCCGACGGGTCAGGTAATCGTAGGCCTGGGGCGCTTTGGCGGCGAAGCTCTCGGTGGTGACGGTATGCACGGGAGAGGGCGGCCACATGGTGGCTTTCGGGTTTTCACAGTCGGCTTTGCTGGTGCAGTTCAGGTAGTGATCGACATCGACGCCGGTACCAAAATCAACTTTGACCATCTTGTACTTGCCGAGTATAGCGGTCGGTGCCCAGTAGTAACCGAACCAGGCTTCTTCACGCTCATAGGCCCGGGCGATAGAGCCGGACAGGCCGGCACTGGAACCCGGATCGATCAGCTCGAAACCGGCTTCGTCCAGTTTCAGGGCCTTAAAGTTGTTGCCGCCACTGATCTGGCAGTTCCAGCCGGCCGGACAGCCGACGAAGGCCGAGCGGTCAGGATCTTCGGGATGCGTGAACAGTTTGGCGTTGGCGATAACTCCCTCGATGGTCGCCAGACTGGGGTCTTTATCGACCAGGTACTGAGGTACCCAGAAGCCCTCTTCGCCGCCATCGGAAAGGGACTTGCCGGCGATACGCAGGCGCTTTTCGGCAACCCCTTTATCCAGAGCATCTTTCATAGCGTTGCTCCACAGCTCCGGGGCGATATCCGGCTCGCCTTTTTCCATCATCGAGGTGCCGGTCGGCATGGTGTCACCCGGAACCAGCTCGGCATCGCAGCCGTAACCGTGTTGCAGAATAAAGCGGTCGATATTGGCGATCAGCGAGGCTGAGTTCCAGTTCATATCGGCGATGGTGACTTTACCGCAGGCCTGGTCGGCCTGGGCGGAAGCAGCAGCTAGCAGCAGTGGAACTGCAGCGATCAGAGCCTTCATAGATATTCCCTTTCTTAATTATTCGTTATTGATCAGCGTATTGGTGACATTATTACACCTCTAAACATTACAACTCAAATGAATTGCAAAATAATTGCGCGATCTATAACCTTGAGTTTCAGCTCCCTCTCACCACAACATGATTGCTCTCTATGAATGAAGATCACTACTGGCAGGAAGTGCTTGTATCATTGCGCCGTATCATTCGGGCAACGGATCTGCAGTCAAAACGGATTCTGAAGGTTTGTGGACTAACGATTCCTCAGCTCATGGTGCTACGCGCCATCGACTTGCTGGGAGATGTCACGGTTAAACGGATCTCCGATGATGTATCCCTGAGCCAGGCGACCGTCACCACCATTCTTAATCGGCTGCAGGACAAGGAGCTGATCGAGCGGGTCAGAAGCCAGACCGACAAAAGGGTCGTCAATGCGCGACTGACGCCCACCGGCCGTAAGGTTCTGAAAACCTCCCCGCCGCTGCTGCATGAGCAGTTTATCCAGCGCTTCGAATCACTGGCGGACTGGGAGCAGACCCAAGTGCTGTCGGCGTTGCAGCGGGTGGCGACGATGATGGATGCAGAGTCACTGGATGCGGCGCCGTTGCTGGATATCGCACCGGCAAACGGAGCGATCTGATCCGGACCCGCAGGACCGGAGCGTACCGCTGTTTCACTGATCGTGACGCAGGGCTTCGATCGGACTGAGCGCGGCAGCATCCATAGCCGGCTTGATTCCCGCCCCGATACCGATCGCCGCTGATATCAGCAATGCCAGCAGTACCGCCGACGGTGGCAGCGACAGTGGCAGATCCGGCCGCACCAGGTCGATTGCAAGCAGCAGCGCCGCTGTGGTCAGCAGTCCCAGCATGCCCCCTGCCAGTGCCAGCAATACCGCTTCGCCGAGAAACAGGTTACGGATCTGACGGGCCGTAAATCCCAGCGCCCGCAGCAGCCCTATCTCGTGGGTGCGCTCCGCTGTTGTGATCAGCATAATGGTCAGTATACCCACACCGCCCACCAGCAGCGAGATGGCCCCCAGGCCGCCGCCGGCATACTTCAGCATTCGCAGGATTTTATCCAGGCTGCCCAGTACTTCGTCCTGGGTGATCAGGGTGAAATCCTCAAGACCGTGACGCAGGATCAGATGTTGCCTGACCCGTCGGACGATCTCTCGGCTGCTGATTGTGGCACTATAAACAATATCGATCTCCATCAGGCTTTCGCGATTGAACAGCTGCAGACCCCGGGCAACCGGAATATAGACGGTATCATCGAGATCGGTGCCCAGAAACTGCCCCTTGGGTGCCAGCACGCCGGTTATCCTGAATCTTGAACCACCGATACTGAGATACTGTCCCAGCGCCTGATTATCGCCGAACAGTTCTCGCCTGACGGTACTGCCCAGTACCACGAAGGCTCTGGGAGATTCCAGCTCATCCCGGGGCAGAAAACGACCCTGAACTACCTTAAGCTTCCAGACCCCGAGCGCCGCGGGACCGACGCCGGCAACGTTGGTGTGACGGGCCCGCGAGCCGGCTTGCAGGCGGGCGGTGCCGAACACCGTCGGTACCACCTGACGGACTCCATTGAGCTGCTCCAGGGCGCGGGCATCCTGCAACGACAGCGGGCGGACGGTGTTGAGAATGCCTCCCATACCGAAGGTCTCGGTTTTACCCGGTGTCACCGCCAGCAGGTGGCTGCCGAACTGGGTAAACTCCTGCAGCACATAGTTTCTGAGTCCCTCTCCCAGCGCGCTCATCAGCGAAACCGCGGTGATGCCGATTGCCATTCCCAGCAGGGTCAGCAGACTACGAACCCGCTGGGCCAGCAGGGCCCGGCCGATCCAGCGCAGACTGTCAAAGGCGTTCATCGACCACCGCCTCGTAACGCCCGCACCGGATCCAGGGCGGCGGCCCGACTGGCAGGCCACCAGGAGAACAGCAGACCACTGGCCACCGCGATCAGCACCGCCGCCAGTTCGGCCCAGCGGGGTACCGCAAAGGGGAAATCCGGAAGCAGTCGCAGTGCCAGCGCGACGGCCGCTTCACCGGCCAGTACGCCGCACAGGGCGCCGGTGGCGGTCAGCATCAGCGACTCTCCCAGAAACAGCCAGCGTACATCGGCGGCACTGGCGCCGATCGCTTTCAGCAGACCGATCTCCCGGCGCCGCTGGCTGACCGAGATCAGGCTGATATTCATGATCAGCACTCCGGCCACCACCAGACTGATGGCGGCGACACCGCCGACGGCAGCGGTCAGTGAGGTCAGCACCCGGTTGAAGGTGCTGATCATGGAATCCTGGCTGATCAGAGTGATGTCGTCCTCACCTTCGTGGCGGCGGCTGATCAGGGTTCGAATGCGGCTGCGGGTGTACTCCAGTGACTGCGGGTGGTCTATCTCCACCAGAATTCGGAACAGCCCCGGGGAGTTAAACAGAATCTCCGCCGAGCGTACCGGGATCACCACCATGTCCCGCAGGTCCAGCCCCAGCGACTCGCCCCGTTCCTGCAGGACCCCGATCACCCGATAGCGGCGATCACCGATGCGCAGCCACTGGTTGATGGGATTGCGGCCGGCGAACAGCTCCCGCTTCAGTTTCGCCCCCAGTACGCAGACCGGACTGGCGGCGTCGATGGCGCTGTCCGGCAGCGGGCGTCCCTGCGCAACGGTCAGATTGCGGACCGGAAAGAAGGCGGGAGTGGTACCGACGGTGATGACATCGCGGGCGAAACTGCCGAAACTGACCCGGGCGGTGCCGGCGATCACCGGCGCGATTCGGGTAATGGAGGAGATGGTTGACAGGGCGCCGGCATCCTCCAGGGTCAGGTCCCGGGGGGAGGTGCCGTAGACCGGCGGAGCGGCGCCGGTGGTTTCGGTCCGGCCGGGCAGAATGATCAGCAGCTGATTACCGAGGGCGCTGAATTCACGATCGACGTAGCGTCGGGCGCCTTCGCCGAGGCTGGTGAGCATGATCACTGAGGCGACCCCCAGGGTGATGGTCAGCAGTAGCAGTCCGGTGCGCAGCCGGTGGCGGTGCAGCAGTTGCCAGTTAAAGCGGAGCCGGTCGCTGATCGTCATGACCGCCGCTCAGGGCAGGGGCCCGGTCGCCGGAGATAGGGTAACACCGACATCACTGTCCTCCGTGATACGGCCGTCCACCAGCGTCAGTCGCCGCCGGGCCCGCATGGCCAGCTCCGGATTATGGGTCACCATCAGCACCGTGATTCCCTGGCGGTTGAGCGCTTCCAGCAGCTCCACCACCTCCTCGCCGGATCCCCGGTCGAGGTTGCCGGTGGGTTCGTCGGCCAGCAGAATATGGGGTGTCATAACGATGGCGCGGGCGATGGCGACACGCTGCATCTGACCGCCCGACAGCTGCCCCGGCCGCTGCTGACTGTGGTGCAGCAGACCGACCTGTTCCAGTACCGGGTCTATCCGGTCATGCCGTTGCCGGCGCGGGCATTCCGCCAGCATCAGCGGCAGTTCCACATTTTCATAAACGGTCAGCCGGGGGACCAGGTGGAAGGCCTGAAAGATAAAGCCGAGCTTACGGCGTCGCAGCGCCGCCCGCTGCTCCTCGTTGAGGGATTCGGTGGCCTGACCATCGAGGATATAACGACCCCGGTCGGGACGATCCAGCAGCCCGATCATGTTCAGCAGCGTGGATTTGCCGGAGCCGGAGGGACCGGTGATCGCCAGATAGTCGCCATCGGCGATCTCAAGACTGAGCTGCTGCAGTGCATGGAGTGGCGCGCCACCCACCTCATAGGTCTTATCGATGCGCTCGAGGCTGATCATTGTCGCTCTGCCATGACGCCATCCTTAACCTGTTCCCGGCCCGGTGAAGTGACGATCTCATCCCCTTCGCCGATGCCGGACAGTACCTCGGTATGGCGCCAGTTGCTGATGCCGATGCCGATCTCCCGGCGCTGAAGAGGCTCTCCGGTCCGGAACAGCAGCACATAGCGCTCCTCCAGCAGCGCTTCGGTCGGTATTCGCAGCGTGTCGGGGCGGCTTTCCAGAACAATCTCGACATCGGCGCTGTAGCCGGCAAAGAGCGGTATGTCCGGTTTATCCCGAAACCTGATTTCCGCTTCCACGGTACGGGCCTGTTTTTCCCGGTCCAGCACGTAGGGAGCAATGCGGCGGACGCTGCCGGCGAAGCTGCGGCCCCGGTAGGCGTCGAAGCTGATTCTGGCGGGCAGCCCCGGGGCCAGCTCCGCCGCGTCCACCTCATCGATGGGGGCGGCCACATAGTGGCAGTCGTCGGTCAGCAGGTCGATGGCGGGAGGGGTGGCCACTCCGGGGGGAGAGGGAGTGGCATATTCACCCACCTCACCGGTCACCTCGGCAACGATACCGCTGAAGGGCGCCAGCAATCGGGTCTGATCCAGCGCCGCCGTGGCGATAGCAGTCGCAGCGGCGGCCTGCTTCTCCCGAGCCCGGGCGGCAGCGCAGGAAGCCGCGGCGGCATCGGCCCGGGACTGCGCCTGATCCGCTGCTTCCTCCGAGGCCAGTTTGCGGCCCACCAGCCGATTGACCCGGTCCGCTTCCCGCCGGGAATTGCGGGCCCGTATACAGATAGCGTCATGCTCCAGGTGAGCGGAGCGGGCTGCCAGCTTCGCTGCCTGCAGCCGTGCTTTCAGATCCTGATTCCAGAGTTCCATCAGTAATGTGCCCTGTTCCACCGACTCCCCCTCCCGGGCCAGGATGGCGGCGATCTGGCCACCGACCGGCAGCGATAGTCGGGAGCGCAGACAGGCTTTAACGGTGCCGGCCCGGGTGTTGGCGACGGTGCGCTCCACCAGGCCTTTTTCGACCAGGGCTGTGGTTACGGTTACCGGCTCCGGGCGGGTCAGTTGTTGGAAGACGAAGGTTCCGGCGACAATCAGTACCAGTAACAGGATCCATTTTCCGAGTGATCTGCCATTCAAGAGGGCGCTCCTGGCCTGCATTCCGGCAAGGCTTGCTGTCGGCTTGTGCGGGCTGTTAATAAAGCAGGCAGCCAGATCGACGATGCTCTCAATGACTATAGCCTACCGATGCGCTTATCAGCATGATCTTATATTTCTGGTGGAATTCCGCGGCGACAGGGACCGGATGACCAGGGAGGATGGTGATGCCGACCGCAGGTTTAGCCGAGCCTTTCGCGAAACCCGGGGGCTGGTTGCGGGGTTTCTTCGATGGCGGCTGTGAAAGCGGTTTATTTCCTTGTTGGCAGGTTCAATTCATCGGGATGGCCGCAATACTCTTACCGTAAACTTTTCAGCTGACACAGTGTCTTCTCCCGGTTCAGTCAGCTTGTCTGCTGAGTACTGATGAGTTCAGACCTGAAGGCCGGCTGCAATCCCA
Organism: Motiliproteus sp.; assembly: GCA_965230185.1. Classification (GTDB taxonomy): domain Bacteria; phylum Pseudomonadota; class Gammaproteobacteria; order Pseudomonadales; family Balneatricaceae; genus Motiliproteus. Next base: position 5,164,789 of record OZ245995.1, on the reverse strand, counting down.
CGGGGTCAGCCAGGCAGGATTTTATTGTTGACTGACGGAGAGTCCGGCGGCATCCGCCGTCACTGCGCCGCTTCCTGAAAGGGGCGATGATCACAGCAGCCGGATCTCTTTGCAGCTATAACTGAGGGCGTTAACTGCCATGCTGGAACTGAACGGAAAACTGACCCATTTTGCTAACCCTGCGGCTGAAGCCAGTCGTCCATACTCCGACGAACAGAAAGATGTTATCTGTGTGGCGAAGGCTGCGGAAGCGATCGCTGACATCAGCATCTGGCCCGATTATAAGCCGACTCCTCTGTACAGCATGGAGTCGCTGGCTGAAACCGCGAATATCGCCTCGCTCTGGTATAAAGATGAAGCGCAGCGCTTCAGTCTGAAGAGTTTTAAGGCACTGGGAGGTGCCTATGCGGTGGCGAAGCAGCTGCAGCAGATTCTGGAACAGCGCACCGGTACCCGCCCGACCATCGCCGAGCTGCTGGACGGGTGCTGGAAATCTGAGGTGGCCGGGATCGTGGTCAGCTGTGCCACCGATGGCAACCACGGCCGTTCTGTCGCCTGGGGGGCACAGATGTTCGGTTGTGGTTGTGTGATCTATATCCATCGCGATGTTTCAGAAGGCCGTAAGCAGGCGATGGAAGCTTTCGGGGCTGAGGTGATCCGCATCACCGGTAACTACGATGATTCGGTGAAGCAGGCCGATGCTGACGCAAAAGCAGAGAATCGGGTGATCGTTTCCGACACCAGCTATGAAGGCTATATGGAAATCCCCAAAGATGTAGCGCTGGGTTATACCGTGATGCTGTCTGAAATCGTCGAGCAGCTGGACGGCAGTATTCCGACGCACGTCTTTGTGCAGGGCGGTGTCGGCGGTCTGGCGTCTGCGGTGTGCGGCTACTTCTGGGATCTGTGGGGCAACAGGCGTCCACGTCTGGTCGTTGTCGAACCGGAGCAGGCCAACTGTCTGCAGATGAGCGCCAGGGCCGGAGAGCCGGTGGTGGTTAACGGAGATCTGGAGACGCTGATGGCCGGTCTGGCCTGTGGCGAGGTATCCGCGCTGGGCTGGAAGATTCTGGCTACCGGAGCCGATGATTTTCTGACCCTGAGTGAAGAGGCGGTGCCGGCGACCATGCGTCTGCTGGCTGCCGGTTATGGTCAGGACCCGGCCGTAGAGGCGGGTGAATCGGCGGTGCCGGGGCTGGCGGCCGCGGTACTGGCGCGGCAGTCTGCAGAATTCTCGGAGAAGCTGGGGCTGACGGCTGAGAGCCGGGTGCTGGTGATCGGTACTGAGGGCGCTACCGATCCGGATCTGTACCGGCAACTGGTCGGCTGAGGCCCGACCCCGGCGCGGTCCGCGCCGGGGTTATTGTTTAGCGGGCCCGCTTTTTGTCAGCCGCTGTGCTGTTTTCCAAACTACCTGAAGCGGGCCCGACCACTCTTTTCTGTCCCTCAGTCCCCCTCCTCTTCTACCGGAATCGACAGCCCCACTTTGACCGCATCCATCACCACGTTGGTCTGAAAACTGCGGATGTTGGGATTATCAAAAAACGATTCCCGGGTAAATCGATCATAGCCTTCCATATCGGTCGCGGTGACCACCAGAATAAAGTCTGAGCTGCCGGTTACGTAATAGCACTGCTGCACCGCCTGGTTGTTCCTCATCTCTTTCTTAAAGGCATCCATCAGGTCGGCCCGTTCCCGCTCGAGACTGACCTGCACCACGAAAGTCATGGCCCGGCCGATGGATCTCGGGTTCACCACCGCGATATCGGCCTGAATCACCCGCTGTTCGCGCATCCGTTTAAGTCGCCGCTGAACCGCGGCCGGTGACAGACCGACCTGCTCGGCGATCTGATCGGAAGTGGTGCGGTTGGATTGCTGGACGATCTCCAGAATCCTGCGATCAAAGTTATCGATGGAAACAGTCTGCGATTGTGCCATTGCAATGCTCTCCCGATCTGTTGTTGCTGTGAGTTCGGAACCGCATCTCCTGCCCTGATTTCAGCTGCTGCGGTTGTCATTCCGGCCGTCTTCGACCCTCAGCTAACAGTGCCGGATTGGGGGTGATTATATTCTGCAATATATCCTGTTATTTGCGGCTAATCCTCATCGGGATGGCGGCATTGCGTGAATTGCTGCGCCTCGCTGCCTTTAGTATTGATTCTGGGCCGACGCTGTACAGGCGCGACCATTTGGCTAATACGATAATAATAACTGTCAGCTCAGCGAGATTCCGATGATGAGAATTACCACGGTGGAGCCCCGGCAACCCCTCCAGCATCTGGCTGCGGCCGGTCGGGTCGGCGTTATCGCACTGGCAACCGATTTCAATATCGAGCAGGATCTGCGTCGCCTCTTTCCGAACGGGGTGGAGATCTTCACCAGTCGGGTCCGAAACTATAATCCGCTGACCATCGACAATCTGCGCTCCATGGCACCGGGTATCAGCGCCGCCGCCGATACCATTCTGCCCGGCACCGAACTGGACGCCATGATTTACGCCTGCACCTCCGGCACAGCCGCCATCGGCAGCGAACGAATCACCGGACTGGTTCATCAGACCCGGCCGGGCGTACCGGTGACCAATCCGCTGACCGCCGCTTTTGCCGCCTTCGAGAGCCTGGAGGCGAAACGTATTTCTGTGCTCACTCCCTATACCGAAGCGGTTAATGCGGAAGTGGCGGCACAGTTCGAGAGCAACGGATATCAGGTGCTGAATATTGCCGGTTTCGGCTTCGAAGACGATACCGCTATGACCTTTATCTCGCCCCGGGATATTGCCGATGCCGCCATCGAGTTCTGTGATCCCCGGGCGGACCTGCTGTTTATCTCCTGTACCGCACTGCGCGCTTCGCTGGTGCTCGGTCAGATCGAAGAGCGTCTCGGCAAGCCGGTGGTCAGCAGCAACCAGGCGCTGGCGTGGCACAGCCTGCAGTTACTGAATTACCCCCATCCGGTTGATGGCTTCGGCAGGCTGTTGCGACAGCTGCCGGTGGCCTGAGCCCGATCCCCTCCCGTTCGCGACTTAATTTCTGGAGTGTTAACTATGTCATCGCTGGATTCACAACTGGTTGCTCAGATGACCGAGTGGCGCCGCCATATGCATCGCCATCCGGAATGCGGTTTTGAGTTGCCGCTGACCGCTGACTTTATCGCAGAGAAGCTGCAAAGCTTCGGTATTGAAGTGGTGCGGAATATCGGGCAGACCGGGGTGGTCGGTATTCTTCAGAGCGGTGACGGCTGCGCCAGTATCGGCTTGCGAGCCGATATGGATGCGCTGCACATCCATGAACAGAACAGCTTCGAACATCGCTCTCAGCACGACGGCAGGATGCATGCCTGCGGCCACGATGGCCACTCCGCCATGCTGCTGGGAGCGGCCTGCCATCTGGCCCGCCACCCTGATTTCAATGGCACCGTTTACTTTATCTTTCAGCCCGATGAGGAGCACGGCAAAGGGGCTCAGGCAATGATCGATGACGGTCTGTTCGAACGTTTTCGTATCGATGAGGTTTACGGTCTGCATAACCTGCCGGGCATGCCGGAAGGAAGTTTTACCGTGCGGCCGGGTTCGCTGATGGCCAGCGAAAGCAGCTTTGAAATCGTGATCGAAGGTATCGGCGGCCATGCGGCCATGCCCCATACCGGGGTGGACCCGCTGGTAACCGGCGCTCAGGTGGTGCTGGCGCTGCAGACCATCGTGTCACGGAATCTCAGCGCTATCCATGAAACGGCGGTGGTGTCGGCGACCGAATTCGTCACCAACGGTACCGTCAATGTGATCCCCTCGGAAGTGACCATCAAAGGCGACTGCCGTTGTTTCAGCGAGGATGCCCTGGCGAAACTGGAGCAGCGTATGGAGCGCATCGTTGCCGGCATCTGTGAGGCCGCCGGGGCTCGCTATCGATTCGAATTTATCAACACCTTCTATCCGACGGTGAACAGCCCGGCTGAAACGGAGCATGCCATCAGAGCCGCTCAGGCCGCACTCGGTAGTGACAATGTCAACGGTAGCTGTGACCCCTTCACCATCTCGGAAGACTTCTCCAGCATGCTGCGGGTCAGGCCGGGCTGTTATGCCCTGCTGGGCAACGGTACCGACTCGGTCGGCGGCTGTGCCCTCCATAACCCGGAGTACGACTTTAACGACCGCATCCTGGAGAAAGGTGCCCGTTACTGGATTCAGCTGGTCAGCGACCGGCTGCAGTAAATCGCTCAACCCCAGAAACCGTCTCTGCAGACACCAAAAATAAGAGAAAAGGAAAGACCATGAAAAGACTGCTTACCGCACTGCTCACCGTCGGCATCGCCTTCAGCGCTCAGGCCGAAACCTGGAAATTTGCCTCCGAGGAGGACAAAAAGGACGTTCAGGATATCTATGCTCAGAAGTTCGCCGAGGTGATCAGAAAGGAATCCGATGGCGATATCAAAGTTCGGATCTACTACTACGGTCAGCTGGGTACCGAGAATGACATCGTTGAACTGGCCGCTAAAGGCACCATTCAGTTCGTCTCCGTCGGCACCGGTCACCTGGGCTCCTATGTTCCGGAAGTACAGGCTATCAGCCTGCCCTATGTACTGGGCACCGATGAAGAGGTGACCCGCAAAATCCTGACCGGCAGTAAGACCATCTATAAGGATCTGGCGCCCAAGTTTGAAGCCAAGAACCTGAAACTGCTGTCGATGCTCTCCGAGGGGGAAATGGTCTGGGGTGCTAATAAGGCGATCAGAAGCCCGGAGGACTTCGCCAACCAGAAGATCCGGACCTTTACCTCAACCATTCCGGTAGAAACCTACAAGACCTTCGGCGCGACACCGACGCCGCTCTCCTGGGGTGAAGTATACGGTTCCCTGCAGCTCAAAACCGTCGATGGCATGGTGAACCCGATCTACTTTATCTACAACGCCAAGTGGCATGAGGTTCAGGACTACCTGATGTTCCCGGGCCAGCAGCCTTATGTCGGCACTGTCTCCACCAACAGCAAATGGTTCAACGGTCTCTCTGCCGAAAAGCAGGCGATGGTCCGCAAAGCGATCAAGGCAGCCGACAAGGCGGCATACGATTACCAGCTGCGCATCAACAAGGAGAACATGGATAAGATCATGAAGGAGCGTCCGGATATGAAGGTCGTGGTCCTGACTGAAGAGGAGCGCAGCCGCTTTAAGGAACTGAGCAAGTCGCTGCACAACACCTTCTACGATGTGGTCGAGAAGGCCTATGCCGATGATCAGAAAGCCGAGGCCCGTAAAGGGGCTGAAAAGATCCTTAAGAGCCTGATTCAGGAAGTTGAAATGGTGGCCACCCATTCTGACCTGCAGGGCTGAACAGTAACAACTCACTGACAGAGCCGCCGGGCAGACCGGCGGCTTTCAGGATCCGCTGTTATGAAAAAAGTACTTAACAGAATCAGTTTTATCACTGAACAGACAGAGAAGTTCATCATCATCTTTTCCATTCTGGTGATGATGGTGAATTCGACGGCCAACGCCATCGGGAGGTACTTTTTCAATAAGAGCATCTTTTTCGCCGAAGAGCTGAATCAGTTTCTGATCGTTTCAGTGACCTTTATCGGCTTCGCCTACGCGGTACGAAAGGGTCGAAACATCCGCATGACGGCGGCCTACGACGCGATGGGGCACGGCGGTCGGAAAGTACTGACCACGGTAATCGCCATCTCCACGTCGGTACTGATGTTCTATCTCGCCTGGCAGGCGTATCTGTATGTGCTCGACCTGAAGGATATCAACCGCCTGAGCCCGGCGCTGCAGTTCCCGGTTTACATCATCTATTCAATCATTCCGGTGGGTTTCGTGATTGCCGGGATCCAGTATCTGATCGGCTTCATGATGAACCTGACACATAGAGAGATCTATCTGTCGTTTGACGTCATCGAAAATAAATAACTGATAAGCACATGATTGTGCAGGTGATTTAGCATGAGCTCTTTCTTTCAGCTGATTTCCGATGCCATCGCCGGCGAACCCGATATCCATGTGATCACCTTCGCGCTGGTCAGTGTGATGGTGGTGCTGCTGTTCCTCAGCTTTCCGATGATCGTACCGCTGGCCGTGGGTGCGCTGATCGGACTGATCCATTTTTCCGGCACCGATCCCCAGGTGGTTATCCAGCAGATGGTGACGGGCATCTCTCCCAATGCCCTGATCGCGGTGCCGATGTTTATTCTTGCCGCCGATATCATGACCCGGGGCCATACCGCCCATAACCTGCTGAATCTGATCGAAGCCTTTGTCGGCCATATGAAAGGTGGTCTGCCGATCACCACCTGTATCAGCTGTACCCTGTTCGGCTCGGTCTCGGGATCGACCCAGGCCACGGTGGTGTCGGTGGGTCAGATCATGCGCCCCAAGTTACTGCAGGCCGGCTATAAAGACAGTTTTGTGATGGCGCTGATTATCAATGCCAGCGATATCGCCTTTCTGATCCCGCCCAGTATCGGTCTGATCCTCTACGGCACCCTGGCCAATGCCAGTGTCGGTGAGCTGTTTATCGCCGGTATCGGCCCGGGGGTGGTGCTGGCGCTGCTGTTTTCCGTCTACAGCTATATCTACAGCGTCCGTTACAGCGCCGATATTGCCCTGGTCGAAAAAACCGATTTCGCGCAGAAGATGGCCGCGGTCAGAAAAGCGATTCTGCCGCTGGGTTTTCCGGCGCTGATCGTCGGTGGCATCTATTCCGGCATCGTTACGCCGACCGAAGCGGCCTCCTTCTCGGTGCTCTATGCGATTCTGGTGGAGTGCGTTATTTATCGGGAGCTGAAGGTCCGTGACGTGCTGGATGCCGCCCTCAGTACCGGACTGATTACCGCCGTGGTGTTTATACTGGTGGGGGTCGGCCAGGCCTTCTCCTGGTATATCTCCTTCGAACAGATTCCCCAGGAGTTGCTGGCGCCGCTGAACCTGGAGGACGCCTCGCCGGAGTTTATCCTGTTTGTGATCGCGCTGACCTTCTTCGTCGGCTGCATGTTTGTCGATTCGCTGGTGGTATTGCTGATTCTGACACCGATCTTTATGCCGATCGTCGACGGCGCCGGCCTCGATCCGGTGCTGGTCGGGGTGATGGTGACGCTGCAGATGGCCATCGGTTCGGCGACGCCGCCTTTCGGCTGCGACATCTTTACCGCCATCGCGATCTTTCAGCGTCCCTATATGGAAGTGATCAGAGGCACTCTGCCATTTATTCTGATCCTGTTCCTGATGTCGGCACTACTGATCTTCTTCCCCGGCATCGCCCTGTTTCTGCGTGATCTGGCTTTTGGTTGAGCTTCGTAAAACCGAATGCCGGGATTTTTGAGAGTTGGGAATCAGACAGAGAATTCGTATGACACACACACTCACTCCACCGCCGCGGGGATTTCAGCGCGGTGAGTTCGAACAGCGCACCCGCTTGCTGCAGCAACGGATGGGTGACTTGCAGATCGATGCCCTGTTTTTCTCCACCGAGCCGGAGTTTCGCTATTTCAGCGGATTTAAGTCGCAGTTCTGGGAAAGCCCCACCCGGCCCTGGTTCCTGGTGGTGCCGGCCGAGGGGTTGCCCATCGCGGTGGTACCGGAAATTGGCGTCGCCGGTTTTGAGCAGACCTGGATCGAAGACGTCCGCAGCTGGCCTTCGCCGCGTCCGGAAGATGACGGTGTTTCGCTGCTGGCGGATACCCTGGCGGAACTGTCCCGACGCCACCAGCGCATCGGTGCCATGCTGGGGCCGGAAACCCATCTGCGCATGCCGGCCGCCAATTTTGCCGCTCTGCAGGAGCGTCTGAGTCAGCGCTCTGTGGTGGATATTTCGGAGGTCGTCCGTGATATTCGCAGCGTTAAATCGACGGCGGAGATCGCTAAGGTGCGTTTTGCCTGCGAGGTAACCGCCGCCGGGTTCGAATATCTGCGCCATAATCTGCAGGCCGGCATGACCGAACGGCAGGCCTGCAAGGCGATGCATCTGGAAATGCTGCGGCTGGGCGCCGACGCCTGTCCCTACCTGATCTCTGCTTCAGGGCAGGGGGGCTATGACAATATCATCATGGGACCGAGCGATCGCCGGCTCGATGACGGCGATGTGCTGATCATCGACACCGGTGCCAGTTTTGACGGGTATTTCAGCGACTTTGACCGTAACTACGGGTTTGGTCAGGTAGCCGCTGATACCCATGCCGCCTACGACGCCGTCTACCGGTCCACCGAAGCGGGACTGGAGATCGCTGGCCCCGACCGCACCACCGGCGATGTCTGGCAGGCCATGTGGTCGGTGCTGGAGCAGGCCGGGGCTCTGGGTAACGATGTTGGTCGCATGGGGCATGGGCTTGGCATGCAGCTGACCGAATGGCCCTCCAATGTCGAGGGCGGCGATGTGGTGCTGAAACCGGGCATGATCCTGACCCTGGAACCGGGGATGACCTTCGCCCCCGGGCGGATGATGGTCCATGAAGAGAATATACTGATCACCGATGACGGCTGTGAGTTGCTGCACCAGCGCGCCTGGCCGGCCATGCCGGTCATCGGCTGACCACGTCCGTTCAGTGCTTATCCTTCCATCGTCGGACGGGTCAGCGATCGCTGACCGTCCCGGACCCGAACAGGGAGCCCGGGCTCAGTCCCGGGGCACTCTGGCCATGGTGTAGAACTCCTCGTTGGCCTGCATGGCGGTGACGATCGCCATCCGGTTTGAGAGCCCGAAAAAGGCGGTGATACCGCTGATATCCCAGATATCCTCCTCGTCATAGCCGTGCTGCCTGAGCAGGTCATAATCCGACGGATTGACTCTTTCGGGGTGACGCGACAACTTACCGGCGAAATCCAGCATCGCCTTCTGACGATCGGTCAGCGGCGCATGCAGATAGTTGATGGCGATCTGGTCCGCCAGCAGCGGCTCTTTTGAGAATACCCGCAGCAGGGCGCCATGGGCGATCACACAGTACTGACAGCCATTGGCGGCACTGGTGGCGACAATGATCATCTCTTTTTCGGCGGCACTGAGGGTGCTGCCTTCCCGCTCCATAATGGCGTCATGGTAGGCAAAGAAGGCACGGAATTCCGCCGGTCGGTGTGCCAGGGTCAGGAATACGTTGGGAATAAAGCGGGCCTTCTCCTGGACCGCCAGGATACGGTCGCGGATATCGTCGGGCAGGCTGTCCAGTTGCGGTACCGGGTAGCGGCTGATAGCGGGCTGGCTCATAGAATAACCTCTTCTGATCTGTGCACTTTAATGAGTGCTCTGAATCTGTATACGGGTCCGTATGTTTATACTAACAGGCATAACCGGCAGAATTCAGACATAATCAGGCCAATTAACGAGCGCAGGCGGTCAACATGTTTCAGGTACTGGGGTTAGCATTCGATCACTGTCAGGCCTCGGGGCTGGCCTCGCCCTTCGATGTCTTCAATGTCGTCAACACTCTCTGGCAGCAGGGCGGCGAGGGCGCAGGCCCCTACCAGTGCCACCTGGCCTCTGCATCCGGAGCTGCGGTTACCGCCTCCAACGGTACTCGAATGCTGGTGGATTATCGGCTGGAAGACACGCCGGCCGCCGACCTGATCATCGTTCCGGGTATTCATCATGGTGATATCGATACCCTGATTCGCCGGTTGCGGGCGCTGGACAGGGAGTGCCAATGGTTGCGGCAGCAGCATCTTCAGGGAGCGCTGATTGCCGCCAACTGCAGCGGCGTCTTTCTGCTGGCCGAAACCGGTGCCCTGGCGCAGCAGCAGGCCACCACCGCCTGGTGGCTGGCAGGATTGTTTCAGGAGCGCTACCCGGAGGTCCATTTCAGGGCGGATCAGCTGCTGATCGAGAACCGGAGCAGTTACTGTACCGGCTCGATGACCGCCAACCTGGGGGTGATGCTGCAGATCGTTGAGCGCCAGGCGGGCCGCCAGCTGGCCCAGAGCTGCGCCCGCACCATGCTGATCGATGCGACTCAGAGCTACGCGTCTCCATATCTGTTTCTGCAGGAGCAATCGACGCACCAGGATGCTCTGGTGCTGGCGGTGGAAAGCTGGATTCAGCGTCATCTGTCCCGGCCGCTGGATATCGAAGCGCTGGCCAGCGCCCATGCCGTCAGTGTCCGTACCCTGTCGCGGCGGTTTAAGAATGCCAATGGCATCAGTCTGGGCGATTATCTGCAGAAACTGCGGCTGGAGTACTGCTGCCAGCTGCTGGAAACCACCAGCCTCAGCGTCGAACAACTGGTGGAGCGGGTGGGATACAGCAGCCAGAGTTCGCTGCGCCGGCTGTTCCGCAAGCAGCTGGGCATGTCGCCCCGGCAGTACCGCCAGCGTCACCGTCGCTTATCCGCCGCTGGCGCAGCAGTGACTGGGGGATCATCATCGGCGGAATCTCAGGGAGTGCCGTAACCGAAACTGTGGATAACCTGCCGCGCGGCGTCGCTCCTGATAAAGTCCAGAAAACCACGTGCCGCCGCTGAGTCCCTCAGTAGTACCGCCTGCTGCTCGATCGGGTCGTGGAGAGAATCAGGCACCTGCCACCAGGAGCCTTCCATTGGCTGGCCCGGCCGTCTGATCTGAGCAGCGGCGATAAAACCCAGCTCGGCATTCCCGCTTCTGACGAACTGGAATGCCTGACCGATATTCTCCCCGCGCACCAGTCTGCCGCGCAGTGGCGCCCATAACTTGCGAGCCTGCAGCACCTGCTGTGCAGCCCTGCCATAGGGGGCCAGCTTCGGGTTGGCGGCGGCCAGATGACGGAATTGACCTGTCGTCAGTACCGACGCCTCTTCATCAATCAGATTCTCATCGGGGCTCCAGAGCAGCAGTCGGCCCACCGCGTAGGTAAAGCGGCTGCCGGGCACGGCGACCCCCGCCTCTTCCAGCAGCTGAGGACGCCTGCTGTCGGCGGCCAGGAAAAGATCGAAGGGCGCACCGTGTCTGATCTGGGCGTAATGCTTGCCGGTGGAGCCGAATATCAGTGTCACCTTATGGTTGCTGCTGTGCTCGAACTGTCTGGCCAGTTCGCGAATGGTCTCGGTAAAGTTACTGGCTACGGCGACCCGCAGGGTGTCGGCGACGGCCGGCGTCGTCAGCAGCAGACAGACGCTCAGCAGCCCGATAAGTCGGGCTGCCGCGGTTAACAGCGGTTTTATCCGCTGTTGCATCAGCCGCTTTCTGAAGTGATGGAACCGGTGGATAGATGACATGGGATACAGCCGCAGGGTCAGAGGTCGAGTTGTTGAGAGCGCTCTGCCAGGAACGCTTTGTAGTCCCGGTACGCCGACCAGAAGCAGTCGATGGCACGGATACCGGTTTCGGTCACCAGGGCGCCGCCACCACCTCTGCCACCGGTGGTTTTTTCCACCACCGGCTGACGACTCTGGCGATTCATGGAATCCACCAGCTTCCAGGCGTGACGATAGGACATCTCCATGGAGCGGGCCGCCGCGCTGATGGAGCCGTGGTCCCGTATACGCTCCAGCAACACGACCCGTCCATAGCCGAGAAAAGTGCCTTCGGGGCCTTCAATCCACAGTCGGCCGCGCAGGCGATAGTTGTCCGACATGGTTAATCCTCTGTTCTGATGCCATTGGCTGGCGCCAGCGTAATGCACGGTCAAACATAACGCAAGTCAGTACGGTCAGCAACGCGGTATCGTCATCGTCGTAAATTGTACGGAGACAGACTGTCTGAAACAGCGACAGCTGTCTCGATCTGAATCAGTTTCTCGGCGGCAGGTGGCCGGTTTTCGGGGGGCGGAGGCCGGTCCGAATTTTGCTGAAGCACAGTATGAGCGCAAATATACACAGGCTGGATATTGCCGTAGTCGGCGGCGGCCCCGCCGGAGCGGCAGCGGCTCTCGGGCTGCTGCGGCTGGGTTATCGGGTTGGGCTGATCGCCGAACCTCGTCCTTTTGCCGCGATGGAGGGGATTTCCCGGCGAGTGATTGAAGGGCTTCGGGGGGCCGGGCTGAGCGGACCGCTGGCGGAGCTGCCCGCCGCTTCCCCGCGTCAGGTTCGCTGGAACGGCCAATCCAGTGCCGCCAACCAGGAAACCCTGGTGGATCGCCGGTGCTTCGACCGGGCGATTATGGCGGATCTGCGCCAGGCCGGTGTGGCGCTGTTCGAGTGTCGGGCCGGGAGGATCGGGACAACCGGGCAGGGCTGGCGAATCGAGCTGTCCGGCCCTCTGAGCGGGCAGGCCGTGGTGGCCGGGTTTCTGGTGGAGGCGCGCGGTCGCAGCGCCCCGGCGGCCGGCATTGAGCGCCGTCATGGCCCCGATACCCTGTCGCTGCTTCATTACTGGCTGGGACCCCCGGGAAGGGCCCGCTCGGCGGTGGAGAGCTTTGCTGAAGGCTGGGCGTGGATGGCCGCCGGCACGGATGGGCGGCGTTACCTGCAGCTGACCCTGGACAGCGGCAGCACCCGGTTGCCATCAAAAGCTGATCTGCCCCGGTTCTGCGAAGCCCGGCTGCGAAGGCTCGCCAGCATTACCCCTTTTATCGAGGGGGCCCGGCCCACGGCACAGGTCCATGCCCGGACCAGCGGATCGGTGCTGCACCAGCAGGTGATTGGTGATCGCTGGATCAGAATCGGCGATGCGGCGATGGCGGTGGATCCGTTATCGGGCAACGGTATCTTTCAGGCACTGTCCAGCGCCCTGATCGCTCCGGCGGTGATCAATACGTTGCTGCATTACCCGCAAGCGACGGCTGTTGCAAAACGTTTCTACCAGCAGCGCATCAGTGAGCTGTTCTACCGTTTTTCCAGAATTGGTCGCGACTTCTACCGGATGGAGACGCAATGGCCGGAGCAGCCGTTCTGGCATCGGCGATGCGGCTGGCCTGATCTGTTGCCGGCTCATCCGCCTGCCGGCCAGGGAGGCTGTGCCGTAGAGCGGCGGCCGGTGGTGGACGGAGACCATATTCGTGAGGCCGAAGTGGTGGTCACCCCGGACCAGCCGCTGGGAATCTGGCATCTGCAGGGAATCGAACTGGCGCCGTTGGTGAGGTTGCTGAGCCGTCATGGCTCTGCCACCCCGGGCGATCGATTACGATTGCTGGAAAACCATCCCGGAGTCAATCCGCAACAGGCACGGGTGATTCGGCACTGGTTCGACTCACAGGCGCTGATCTGAGCCACAGGCTGCCTCTGTGCGTTCTTTCTGAATCGGCTTCCCCGACTTCCACAGGTTGCTTACCGAGCTGTACACCTGTCTCGATATTAACCAGTACCGGCGTTTAATGAGACAGCTCTGAAACCTCGCTTATTGCTTAATCTGTTGATGTGGTTGTTGTTTTTCTTCTGGCATGGCGGTTGCTATGTATTGGTCAGGTTGGATTGTAGCGGGCCGACAGCAGGTCGGTCGCGACAATAAACATAAGAAGGAGGTCTGACCTGGATGAAAATTTCAAGATTCTCAACGCCGGTGTTAAGCGTCGTGGCGATGGCGGCATCGCTGCCCTCGGTTGCCGCTGCCACCGATGAAGCCGCCGAACAGATCGTTCGAAATAACTGTCTGGCCTGCCACACCGAGGAGCAGGCCGAGGCCCCACAGTGGAGTCGCATCAGTCATCAGCGTAAAACGCCGGAAGGGTGGCTGATGACCATCGCCCGTATGCAGGTGATGCACGGGCTGAAGATCAGTGATGCCGATCGTCGTACCCTGGTGCGTTATCTGGCCGACCGCCAGGGACTGGCGCCCTCCGAGACCAGGGAGTTCCGGTACGCCATGGAACGTCGTCTTAATACTCAGGAGAGTTTCGACTCGGCGGAGTTCACCGAGATGTGCGCCCGCTGTCACTCCGGTGCCAGGGTGGCTCTGCAACGCCGACCAGCGGCGGAGTGGGAGAAACTGGTCCATTTCCACCTCGGCCAGTGGCCGACCATCGAATATCAGGCCATGGGCCGCGATCGTGACTGGCTGGGTGCGGCGCTGAACAGTATGGTGCCGCAGCTGGCGAGCCGCTTCCCGTTGGATACCGATGCCTGGCAACAGTGGCAGCAGGCGGAGAAGGCTGAACTTGATGGCAGCTGGCGTTTCGTCGGTAATCTTCCGGGGCGCGGTGAGATCGAAGGCACCATGGTGATCAGCGGCTCCGACGAGGACGGCTATCAGCTGGATCTGAGTGGCCGCTATGCCGACGGTACCCGCTTCAGCGGCAGCGGTCAGGGGGTGGTCTATACCGGCTACGAATGGCGCGCCAGCGTCAGCGTTGATGGCGTCGCCATGCGCCAGGTGCTGGCGGCCAGTGAGGACGGCAATCGGCTCGAGGGGCGCATGTTCCAGGCGCAGCGGGACGAGGTCGGTATGGATATCAGCGCTTTCCGGGATGCTGAAGGCAAGGGACGGATACTGGCGGTGCAGCCGGCCTACATCCGGGCCGGTGAGACCCGGGAGCTGACCATCGTCGGTCAGAATCTCAGCGGTGCCCTGAACCCGGGTGAGGGTATCCGCATCGACCGGGTACTGAACAGCGGCAGTGATCGGATCGTGGTGCAGGCAACCGCCGACAGCGGTGCCAGTCCCGGTGCCCATCAACTCAGTGTCGGTGCCAGCAACGGTGCCGAAGTGACCGTCTATGACCGTATCGGCAGTCTGAAGGTGACGCCGGCCTTCTCGGTGGCCCGGGTCGGAGGCAACGGCGGCGCCACTCCGAAAGTCAGTTCGGTGTTCCAGGCTGAAGCCTGGGCGCCGGGTCGTGATGGTGAAGCGGGGACCGATGATGATCTGCGTATCGGCATGATGCCGGCCCGCTGGCATGTCGAACCCTTCGACGAAGCGGCAGAGGCGGATCGGGATACCCATTTCGCCGGTTCCATGGACGCTGCCACCGGCGTCTTTACACCGGCAGCGGCCGGTCCCAATCCGGAGCGCAGGATGTCCACCAACAACGCCGGCAATCTGCGGGTGGTGGCTGAACTGCAGGAGGACGACCGCCAGTTGCGCGGCGATGGTCAGCTGATCGTGACCGTGCAGCGCTGGAACAATCCACCGCTGCCCTGAATCCTGAGTCGCTTATCTCATTCTTCTGAACTGACTGCGGATGCGGCCCGGGGGGCACGCATCCGGGGGATTGCGCCCCGGAGGGCGAATACTATGAAACATCTGAAAGCTGTGAACCGCAAAGCCGCCGCACTGACGGAAGCGGCGGCGGATAACCAGGCCGAGGAAGTGATTGCAATGCAGACCGTTGCCGGTTGCACATCGACAACCGATCCCGGCTGGGAAATCGACGCCTTCGGCTCGGTGACCTCGCTCTGCCAGCCGATGGAGTCGGATCTCTATGGTTGTGCCGACCCCTGCTGGTGGCCAGCCCAGGTCCCCGACATGATGAACACCTACCCCGACTGGAACAAAGACGCTCCCAGCGCCGACCAGAACTGGCGCAACCTGGGCAACGTCTTCCCCGCAGATAAAAAATAATCGAAGCAGGTAGCGGATTATGAAACAGATACAGAACAACAATAACCGGACCGCTGATGATAATCGCGGAGGCTGTCGGGCGGTTGCCATGGCCGGGCTGCTGTCAACGGCGCTGCTGACCACCGCAGCCATTTCCGAGCCGGTGCAGGCCGCGGCGGACAGTCGTCTGCAGGCCGGTCAGGAGTATATGCTGGTCACCAACTACCCCAATAATCTCCATGTCCTCGATCTGGCCACCGAGCAGGTGATGAAGACCTGCAACCTGCCGGACGACTTCGGCCCCGGGGCGGTCAGGGTTTCCCCGGATCGCACCACCGCCTTTGTACTGAACAATCACTACGAAGATCTCTACGGTATCGATCTGGACAGCTGTGAGGTGGTCTTCACCGCCCGTCAGTCCGGCCAGGATGAACGGGTTAAGAGCATCTTCTCCTTCGCCCTCAGCCCGGATGGTCAGGAGCTTTACACGGTCCAGAACCCGACCCGGCTGCATCGGGATCGCTATGAGGTGCTGGAGCCCCGGCTGGCGGTGTATCGGACCGACGCTGGACTCGATGCGAAGCCGGTGCGCAGCTTCCCGGCTCCAAGGCAGATCTCGGTCATGTCGGTTACCGAAGACGGTACCCTGCTGATGGCCGGTGAGGATTTCTACGCTTTCAATGTCCGTACCGGTGAGATGCGGGTGGCGTTGCCGAACCGCAACTGGAAGCGGCCGCTGTATGCGGCGCCCGATGTGCTTAACGCCTGGCCGCTGGACACACCCTCCGGGGAGTTTCTCAGTCTCTATACCACCGCTCGTTTCCAGGACGAGCAGATGGATCTCAACAGCGCCGACTGGATCTATGGCTTTCACACCATCGATCTGAAAACCGGCAAAGCGCAGAGCATCGATTTCGGTCCGATCACCGAAATCTACTTCACAGGAATTCGCAATCCGGTGGATAAGAATGTGATCTACGGGGTGCTCAACCGGCTGGCCAAGTATGACATCGAGAAGCAGCAACTGGTTAAAGCGGTGGCGCTGGATCACTCCTACTACTGCGTGGCGGTGAACGACAGCGGCACCCGGGTCTACCTGGCAGGTACCTATAACGATGTCGCCATCTTCGATGCCGACAGCCTGGAGAAAACCGGCAGCATCAAACTGCCCGGCGGCGATATGGCGATCACCACCGCCCAGGTGTTCAGACGCTGATCCCGTCGCTTATTCCGGCACTGCCCCGGAGTCCGGTTATCGGGCTCCGGGTTTATTTTAAGTAACCGTCTCAGCCCGCCGCTGTTTCTAGTGTACTGCGCCGCACTGTTCGGTACTTATAATGACCCCTTTTTCCGCCATGCTGCGTTGCTCGTTGTCGCCATAGAACCACTATGACTCCGCCTCGTGCCTTGCCTGACGAAAAAAGGAACTCATTCTAATATCCCTCCATATACGGCGCAGTACACTAGCTGATCCCGTCCTGAGCCGTAGCTGCGGTATGTAGTCTGACGGTCCTGTTTCTGCCCTCTTATGCCGTGTTCCACGGCTGTCTGCCTGACTCCCCCTGTTACCGACTGGCTATACTGGTAGCGCCGCTGTCTCCTCCGTTTGTTCCGGACTGTGGCGGCGATTGCCGACGGTTCCGCTCCGGGAGAGAGCTGTGAAAACAATGCCCGCGACTCTGCTGACTCTGCTGCTGATGACGCCATCCGGTCATGCTGAGCCCCTGGTCAGTGCCTTCGAACCCCTGCCGCCTCATATCGATGAACAGGGCGGGGGGCTGGTACGTCGGCTGTTTGAGCGGCTGGAGGCAGACAGCGGACGCAGGGTCAGCATCAGCATGATGCCCTACAGTCGGGCTAAGCTGGAGCTGCTGAACGGCCGTGCCGATCTGATCGGCTTTACCCCCTTCGGCCGGGAGGTGGAGGCGTTTTACCGGGATGCCCGGGAGATTCGCTGGCCCTATGCCGTAGAAGCTGGTTTTATCGCGCTGACACCCCAGGGGCTGAACAAAGCGGGAGCGGGCCGGGTGGGTATTCCCTATGGCAACGAAGCCTTCGCGGCCCTTATGCTCGACATCGCACCGCAGAGCTTCTACCAGGCAAAGCTCGAAGAGCTGGTGCTGATGCTGTTCAGGGGGCGGATCGACCGGATCTGGTTTGACCGGCTGGCCCTCGAACAGGTGCTGGAGTCCTATTCCGACCGGGCGCCGTTGTACTTTCAGCGGGCGCCCGCACAGCTGATCAGTATCGGACTGGCGGTTCGCCGGGGACCGGAAGGTGAGCGGATCAGGGCATGGCTGGAGCCGGCGTTAGAGCGGATGCCGGCAAGATCGCTGCCGGCGCTGTCGGAGCGGCTGATCCGGGTACCGGCGGTCGGGGAGGCTCCGAACGGTCAGTAAACGGGGTTGGGAAGCAAGGCCGGCGGTGCCGGCCCGGAGGGAGGATGGAGCCGGCGGAGGAGCCCGGACAGGCTCCTCCGCAGATCGCCGCTTCAGTCGCTGAGGGTTCAGACCGACATCAGCACCGTTTTCACTTCGGTGTAATGATCGATCGCCTCGGCCCCCATTTCCCGACCCAGTCCCGACTGCTTATAACCGCCGAAGGGCAGGGTGGTATCCAGCGCCGTATGGCAGTTGACCCAGACGCTGCCGGCTCTGATCCTCGGAATCATTCGATGCACTTCGGACAGGTTATTGGACCAGATGCTGGCGCCCAGCCCGTAGGGGGAATCGTTGGCCATGGCGACCACCTCGTCGATATCCTCAAAGGGCATCGCCACCAGTACCGGTCCGAAAATCTCCTCCTGGACGATACGGTCACTCTGGTCGGCATCCACCAGTACGGTCGGTTTGACGAAGAAACCGTTGTCGCCGGCGCGGCCGCCTCCGGTCGCTACCCGGGCACCCCGGGACAGACCGTCATCGATATAGCCACAGACCCGATCCAGCTGTTTGCGGGAAACCAGCGGGCCCAGGTCCACACTGGGGTCCAGTCCCTGACCCAGGGTCATGCCCTCGGCGATGGCGGCAATATCGGCGACGGTGTTGTCAAAGATCTTCCTGTGCACATAGAGGCGGGAGCCGGCGCAGCAGACCTGGCCGGAGTTGAAGAAGATGCCGGAGGCGATGCCCGCTGCCGCCTGAGAAACATCGGCATCCGGCAGAACGATGGCCGGCGATTTACCGCCCAGCTCCAGGGTTACCCGGGTCATGTTGTCCATGGCGGCTTTACCGATCAGCTTGCCCACCTCGGTGGAGCCGGTAAAGGAGAGCTTGTTGACGCCGGGGTGACGGGACAGCGCATCGCCGGCGACATGGCCTTCACCGGTGACGATATTGACCACACCGTCCGGATAGCCGGCCTCCTGAATCAGCTCTCCGAGCCGCAGGATACTGAGCGGGGTCTCTTCGGCGGGCTTGATCACAAAGGTACAGCCGGTGGCCAGTGCCGGTCCCAGTTTCCAGGCGGCCAGCAGCAGCGGGAAGTTCCAGGCGATAATCGCCCCCACCACGCCCACCGGCTCGCGACGGGTGTAGCCCTGAAGAACGGCGTCGGGCATAAAGGGGACCGAGACATCAACGGTGCGCCCTTCGATTTTGGTGGCCCAGCCGGCCATATAACGCAGGAAGTCCACCGCCAGGGTGAGGTCCACGTGGCGGGCGACGACGACGCTCTTGCCGTTGTCGATGGACTCGATCTCCGCCAGTTCCTCAATGTTGGCTTCGATCAGATCCGCCAGCCGCCACAACAGGCGTTCGCGTTGCACCGGTCGCATCCGGCTCCAGTCGGAATCTTCGAATGCCCGGCGAGCGGCGCTGACGGCCCGGTCTATATCCTGAGCATCACCCCGTGGTACCCGGGCGATCTGTGCGCCGGTGGCCGGGTCGAGTACGCCGAGGGTATCTCCGCTGACCGAATCGCTCCATTCGGAACCGATCAGCATCTTGTGTTGCCTGTCGATAAACGCCGCCACCTTCGGGGAGGGGGCAATACTGGATTGGATAGTGCTCATAGATCCTGCCTTTGCTGTTGTTATTGATAGCTCGGGGCTTACTGTACGGCAGCGGCCCGCCATGAATCAGGCAATCGCAGGATCTGTGCCAGCTTCCTGAAAGCTCAGGTGTGCTGTTGTAATATTTTGAATTTAATGGAAATTGTGTTGTTAATCTGGTCGGCCTGGACGGCCGTGTGACCATCTCAGAGGTGTTTTAAGACGAGACGGTTGTCTTATTCTGTGGCAGCACCGGCGGCGATATCCTCGGAGCGGATGGTTCTGACCAGCTGCAGGAAACTGGTGGCGGCGATATTGATAATCGAGTCGCGGCTGCCGGCCCAGGGTTTACCGAATCCGGCAAAGGGGGTCAGCCCTTCCATTGAGGCGGAGATAAAGAGGGCCACCTGCTGTCGCTCACTCTCGGTCAGCGCCGGGTTGAGAATGGCAATCAGCTCATTGAGAACGATACGGGCTTTGATATAGATCTCTTCCATGCGCTCGGCCGCGTAGCTGTCGTGATTAGCCAGTGCCCAGAGTTCGGGGAAGAAGTTAGTGGTCTCCTGAGTGCCGATGTCCTCGATGATAAAGCGGACGATGGCGACGAACTGCGCTTCCACTGAATCGCCGGCATCCTGGCGAACCTTGTCGAACTCCCACATATAGCTGTCGATCACATGATCGAGCAGATCCCGCAGCAGATCCTGTTTGTTGGAGTAGTAATAACTGAGGTTACCGACGCTGATACCGGCGCCGGCGGCTACCTTGCGCAGGGTAAGATTGTGATAGCCCCCGGATATCATCAGGTCCCGCGCCGACTCGAGAATCTTCAGCACCCGCTGCTGGCCTTTACTGAAGGCTGCGGTGCCGGGTCGCACCTGTAACTGAAATTCACGCATCGGCTGCCTGCTTTGACGGATTCGGCTGTTTCATGGGGGCGCAAATTATCCTTAATTCGGCAGGCGGGTTCAATTGGCCGGGTCTGATCACTCCGCCAGCGCCCTGAAAATCATTGCCGAATTCATTATCGGATAAAAAATAGGACCAGTGACCTATATTTTTCCGCCGGATGCTGCTAGGGTGAATAACATTCCAGGTCGCATGTCCTAATAAATATAAAATGAGTGTACTGGTTATGAAGCCCTTTTCCTCTTTTTCGGGAGGCTGGTTGCCCGGCTCCCTGCCGACCGTTCCGGTCAGTTTTTCCGCTGTTTTTCCGCCTGCTGCTGGCCTGGCCGCCCGCCATTGCCTGTTATCGCCTGATTCCGACCCCCTGTAAGGGGCTGGCTCGGGGCGCCCCTGTGCCCCGGGTTTCGCTCCATTCAGCTAACTGGTCTTTTTTATTACCGTCAGATCCCGGGAGCCGCTATGGGTACCTTACTGAAACTGGTCGAAAACAATCTCCACGAAGTCAGTGTCGATGACCGGCGGCTGCTGTTTCATATTCCCAGCAGCAGCCTGTTCCAGCTTGACGGGCTCACCGGTCGGGTCATCGATCTGTTGCGTGAGCAGCGCGAACAGAGTCCGCAGCAGTTGCGGCAGCAGTTACAACCGGACTATGCAGCCGAGGAGATCGACGAGACGCTGCAGGAGCTGGTCGCCGTCGAGTTGATCTCCGATGGCCGGTCACTGACGCCGGAAATCGGGGTCACTCATGTCGACAGGTTCCCGCTCAACACTCTGGTGCTGAACGTCAACACCGGCTGTAACCTCAGCTGCACCTACTGTTACAAGGAGGATCTGGATAAGCCCTCCGCCGGAAAAAAGATGACCCTGGAGACTGCCGGGGAATCCATCGAGATGTTACTGAGGGAATCTCCTGACGAGTCGCGCTTTAACCTGGTGTTCTTCGGCGGTGAACCGCTCAGCAATCTGACGCTGATTCGTGAGGTGGTGGCGCTGGCCGAGCGGCGCTTCAGTGAAGCCGGCAAGGCGGTGGACTTCACCATGACCACCAACGCCACCCTGCTGACCGAAGAGATCGTCGATTTTCTCGCCCGCCATCGCTTTGGCCTGTCGATCAGCATGGACGGTCCCCGGGCCATTCACGACCGCAATCGGATTACCGTCGGCGGCCAGGGGACCTATGAGGTGGTGGCCCGCAAGGCGCGGATGCTGCTGGAGCGCTACCGCGAGCGGCCGGTGGGGGCACGGGTTACCCTGACCCGTGGCGTTACCGATGTGGTGGCTATCTGGGACCATCTGTTTAACGAGCTGGGCTTTGCTGAAGTCGGTTTCGCCCCGGTGACCTCCGGCGATATTGCCGCCTACAACCTGACTGAAGCGGAGCTGGTGCAGGTGTTTGCCGGTATGAAGCAGCTTGGCGAACGCTACCTGGAGGCCGCGTTGCAACACCGCAACATCGGTTTTTCCAACATGCATCAGCTGATTACCGATATTCACGAGGGCAGCAAGAAGGCGCTGCCCTGTGGTGCCGGCGTCGCCATGCTGGCGGTGGACCACGGTGGTGGACTGAATCTCTGTCACCGCTTTACCGGCTCGGATCTGGAAACCTTCGGCTCCGTGCAGAGCGGTATCGACCGTAAGGCGCTGTCCGGCTTTCTGGACCAGCGGCTGGACCGCAGCAATACCGGCTGCAGCAGTTGCCGGATCCGCAACCTCTGTTCCGGCGGTTGCTATCACGAGAGTTACGCCCGCTATGAAGACCCCACCATGCCGGTCTACCACTACTGCGAGCTGATGCGAGACTGGGTCGATTTCGGTATCGAAGTCTATGCACAGATTCAGGCCGCCAATCCGGCCTTTATCGATGCCTTTATCACGCCGCGGAAGGGGCGCTGAGGCGATGCTCGGGACCAGCTCTGAGCTGACTGCCCCGGAAGCGCCGTCCGCTGCGGTCGACCGCACCGCTCTGCGCTGGCTGTACGGATTTGTACTGCCCCATCGTGGTGGCATCGGGCTGTTGCTGTTGCTGTCGGTGATCGCCAGCCTGCTGGTGCTGGTGCAGCCCTATCTCACTAAGCGGATGATCGACGAGGGGCTGCTGGCCGGCGATTTTCAGCAGTTGCTGTGGATCGCCGGCATGCTGCTGGCCGCCGGTTTCAGCTCCACCCTGCTGTCCGGCGTCAGCCGCTACTGCCATACCCGTCTTTCGGGGCAGATCCTGTTTGCCCTGCGGGAATCGGTCTATGGCCATCTGCAGCAGCTGTCGCCGGTGTTCTACAGCCGCAACCGCACCGGCGATATCCTGTCGCGACTGGACGGCGACGTGGCGGAGATTCAGCGCTTCGCGGTGGATGGACTGTTTTCCGCCGTCAGCGGCCTGCTGGGGCTGCTGGGGTCGGTGGCGATGCTGCTGTGGATCAACTGGCGGCTGGCCCTCGGCATGCTGCTGCTGATTCCGCTGCAACTGGGCTATCTGCGCTGCATCCGGCCGCTGGTACAGCGACGAACCCGACGACTGCGGGAGCGGGCGGCGGATATCTCCTCCTTCCTGGTGGAGACCCTGGCGGCGATGAAGTTTATTCAGTCGGTGACGGCCGAACCCCGTGAGGCGCAACGGCTGCGGGGGCTTAATCGGGATTACCTGAAGGAGCTGCTGGGGTTACAGATGCTGGAATTTGCCGCCAGCTCGGTGCCGGGCACCCTGACCACCCTGTTCCGGGCGGTGGCTTTTCTGATCGGTGGTTATGCGGTGATCCAGGGCGAGATGGAGCTGGGCGCGCTGATCGCCTTCTCCGCCTATCTGGGGATGGCCACCGGTCCGGTACATAGTCTGCTGGGGCTCTATATGTCGGTACAGCGACTGAAAGTCAGTCTGGAGCGGGTCTGCAGCCTGACCGGCGCCAGACCTGCGGTAGTCGACCAGGGACTGCAGCCGCTGCCGGCGCGTTCGCCGGGACAGCTGCAGCTGCAGGGCGTCAGTTTCCGTTACCCGATAACCGGGGCGGAGCCGGTGCTGGAGGCGGCCAGCGCGACCCTGCCGGCCGGTGCCTGTATCGGCCTGCTGGGATCGTCGGGGGTGGGTAAATCCACTCTGGTGGACCTGTTGCAGCGACATTACGACCCGGATGGCGGACGCATTCTGCTGGACGGGATCGATCTGCGACAACTGCCATTGACGGAATTGCGCCGGCGCGTCGCCGTGGTCTCTCAGGAGGTGGTGCTGTTTCGCGGCAGCATTAAGGACAACCTGCGCTATGCCTGCCCTGAAGCGTCCGAAAAGCAGGTGCGGTGGGCGCTGGATCAGGCCGGCCTTAGCCGGTTTATCGACCAGTTGCCGGAGGGCATCCAGACCCGGATCGGTGAGCGGGGGACTCGCCTGTCAGGCGGCCAGAAACAGCGGATCGCCATCGCCCGGGCGTTGTTACAGGATCCGGACGTGCTGATCCTCGACGAGGCCACTTCGGCGGTGGATATCGACACCGAAGCCGCCATTCTCCGCCAGCTGCAGCAACTGTTCCGCGGCCGCACCCTGCTGGTCATCAGTCATCGGGACAGTACCCTGGCGATGACCGATCTCCGCATCGCGCTGGTGGAGCGGACATTGCGGGTGGAGGTGTCGCCATGAGTCATCCCGCTGCCGCCTGTGACCGGCTGCGGATCGGCCTGATCGATTCCGGTATCAGCCCGCACCAGCAGTATCGGCTGGCTGCCGCCAGAGCCTTCCCGTTGCCAGAAGCAGCAGTGAATGACATCGACGACTGGCGGGACCGGCTGGGCCACGGATCGGCGCTGGCGCAGATTCTTATTGATCAGTTACCGGAGGCCCGGCTCTGGGTGGCGAAAGTCTTTGACCATCGGCTGACCACCGGGGCCGCTCAGGTGGCCGAGGCCGTCGACTGGCTGGTGGACAGCGGTGTCCGGCTGATCAACCTGAGTCTGGGGCTGCGATCAGACCGGGTGGTGCTGGCGAAGGCCTGCCAGCGGGCGCGGGAGGCCGGCGTGGTGCTGGTGGCGGCATCGCCGGCGATGGGCGGCGCGGTCTATCCGGCCAGCTATCCCGGGGTGCTTCGGGTCACCGGCGATGCCCGCTGCCAGCCCGACGAGCACTCCTGGTGCCCTTCCGGGCAGGCGGATTTCGGCGCCTGTGTTCGTACTGGCCGCTCGCCGGTGGTTGGGGCCAGTGTCGCTACCGCCCGGATCAGTGCCCGGGTGGGCCGCTATCTCTGTGAGACAGTATCCGATTTGTCGGATCCCGATCGATTGCGGAACTGGCTGAGAGAGCAGGCCCGATACCAGGGGCCACAGCGTCCCTTCGCGCTGATCCCCCGGGAACGCCGGCTGAGCTGGCAGGGAGGAATATCATGACCGTTACACAAGAAATGGAAGGGCCGCTGGTGGTGCTGGCGTTGAGCCAGCCGGCCTCGCTGCAGCTGCTGCTGGGGGCGGGACGGCGGCCATTGCTGACCGATTGTCTGCAGCGGCTCGGATGTCCGGCGGAGACCCTGGATCAGCATGCCCGGGACTACCGGGTCGCTGGAATCCAGCTGGGCAACGAATTCTGTGAACGGCTGCTGCCGACGGTCCGGGAACTGCAGCAGGCGCAACGTCAGGCGCAAATACTCCGGCTCGAGCTGACCCTGGTCACTCCGATGCTGACCGATGCCGGCATGGCGCGGGTGCAGCGTCTGCTGCCGCTGCTGGCTGCGGGCAGCGAGGTGATTGTTAACGACTGGGGGACCCTGCAGCAGCTGGACAGCGACTATCCGGCGCTGAATCCGGTGCCGGGGCGGCTACTCAACAAGATGATCAAAGATCCCCGGCTGCCCTCGGCTCAGTGGACCCGCTTGCATCCTCATCAGAGCCGGGCGACCCATTTTCACCGGCTGCTGGCCCGGTTCGGCATCGATCGGCTGGAGATGGACGTACCGCCTTTCGCCACTCCGGATCACTTCGATTCCGGATCGATGAAGCTCGCCGTTCACCTGCCCTATGGCTATACGGTGCGGGGACGAATGTGCCGGATCGGCTCACTGGGCCAGGCAGATGGGGGCAAGTTTGTCGCCGCCCACGCCTGTCAGAAGGAGTGCCTGAGCTACTGGGCCCGGTCCCAGCGTAGTGGCCGCGAGGCGGCGACTGAACTGTACAGCTTTCAGCGTGGCAACAGCTGGTTTTACCGCCACTCGGAGGCGATGGCCGAGGTGCTCTGGCAGGCAGTGGAGGAGTGTCGAATCGAACGACTGATATTTGCAGGAGACTGGCATGAAAATCACAACCCCGCTGAGTCGGCCTGAAGAGGTCGGGCCGCTGGTAGCGGCCGGAGCCGACGAGTTTTACTGCAGTGTGGTGCCCCGGGAATGGCAGCAGCGTTTTGGCAGCTCCGCGGTCAGCCGCCGGCTGTTCGGCAGTCTGCCGGACGATTCCGATCTGGAGAGGACGATTGCCGAAATCCATGATTATGGCCGCCAGTTGTCGCTGGTGATGAACGCTCAGCACTACACCCCGGATCAGCTGGACTGCCTGTTGCGACTGGCAGAGCGATTTGCCCGCGGTGGTGGTGATGCAGTGATCGTCGGTGATCCTGCGCTGCTGGCGCTGATCGCCGCGGAGGATTTCGGGTTCGATATTCATCTCAGTTCGATCGCATCCTGTCGCAATCGCTCCGCTGTTGAATTCTACCGGCAGCTGGGGGCTGATCGGATCATCTTCCCCCGGGATACGACCCTCACCGAGATGGCGCGAATAACGGCCGCTTTTCCCGATCTGCAGTTTGAGGCTTTTGTTCTCAACGACGGTTGTGTGTTCGAGGAGGGGGTCTGTCACAGCATCCATCTGCCGGGTCAACTGGGTGGGGCTATCTGTATGGACAATTACCGCTATGAATATCAGCGCACCGATGGCGCGCCACTGAGTGACCGGGAGCAGACCGCACTGGATCATAACGACCACCGTTATTCACGCTGGCTCTGGTACCGGTTCGGCTGCGGATTTTCGGTGACCGAACAGGGGTACCCCTTTGGCCCCTGCGGTCTCTGCGCCTTGCCGCGCATGCAGGCGATGGGGATCGGATCGGTCAAAATTGCCGGGCGGGATGCACCACTGGCGCGCAAGCAGAAGAGTGTGGAGCTGGTCCGCAGGGTGATTGTCCGGCTGGAAGAGGGTGATGAGGAGACCGGGCTGATGACGTTTGCCCGGGGCGTGCGCGACAGGCCGGAGCTCTGCGGTGACGGACAGATGTGCTACTACCCGGAGGTGGTGGGTCGAAACCGTCGCCTGCCGACCAGCGACCCTGCCGGTGACCGCGTTATTGCCTGCGGCTGAATGATCCAGCGACCGCCAGCGGTCGCAACTGCCAGAACAGAAAGCAGAATAATAAGAACGAGAGAGGAGTTGTCTATGTTGTTATCGTCTGCCAGCCATGATCCCGGAGTGACTCGCCGGGCCCGGCAAATGGTCGCCAGTGAGGGCGCGCTGCCCAGCGGGCTGCTGCCCGGGGAGATCGAAGCCTCCTGGAACCGCTGCCTGGAGCGGGGGTTGCGTCCCGACCATAAACCGGATCTGCAACAGATGAACGGCCGTGAGTTCGATCAGATCCGCGACCGCCACCGGCAGCTGATCGCCAGCTCGATTCCCGAGATGGAGAGCCTCTGTCGCCACTTCGGCGGCAGCGACACCCTGGTGATGCTCTCCGACGCCGATGCCACCATCCTGAAGACCCTGGGAGAGCAGCGTTTTCTCGACAGGGTCACCCGTTACTCCCTGCAGGCGGGCACCTGCTGGCGGGAGACCGTCGGCGGCACCAACGCCTTCGGCACGGTGATGGAACAGGGCCGGCCACTGCTGATTCGGGGCGGTGAACACTACCTGGAGAGTCTCAGTGGATTTTCCTGTTCCGCGGCACCGATTCGTGGCCCCGGCGGGGAGATCGCCGGGATCCTTGATGTGACCTCCGAGGAGTGTCTGGGCAGTCGCCATAACCTGGGGCTGGTCAGTATGTCGGCGGAGCTGATTGAACAGCGTCTGTTCAGTGACCGCTACCGGCAGCAGCTGGTGCTGGCGGTCCACAGCCGCCCGGAATTTATCGGCAGCCTGTGGCAGGGACTGCTGGCGTTTTCCGACGATGGCCGGCTGCTGGCGCTGAACCGGCAGGCCGGTGAACTGCTGTCGATCGCTTCCGACAGTGTCGGCAGCCACTGCTTTGCCAGTCTGTTCGGCTGTTCACTGTCTGCGGTCGTCGACCAGAGTCGGCGATCGTCGGCGGCGCCGCTGCAGCTGCGCCACGAAGGGAAGGCCTCTCTTACTGGTCGGATGCTGAATATTCCTCTGCAGAAAGCTGCCGGTCAGCCGGCGGCACAAGCGCAGACTTCCCTGTCTCCCCGATCCGGCTCAGATCACAGTACGGCACTGGCCGGCGTTACCCTCGACGATGCCGAGTTCGGCCGGGCGGCCGGGCGCGGCCGCAAGGCGCTGGATCATCAGATCCCGATCTTGCTGCTGGGCGAGACCGGTTCCGGCAAAGAGATGCTGGCCAGGGCCCTGCACGAGGAAAGCAACCGCGGTGACCAGCCCTTTGTGGCGCTGAACTGCGCCGCGATCCCGGAGGGGCTGATCGAATCGGAACTGTTCGGCTATCAGGATGGTGCCTTTACCGGCGCCCGGCGCGGCGGTATGCAGGGCAAGGTACAGCAGGCCAGCCGGGGCTCCCTGTTTCTTGATGAGATCGGCGATATGCCGCTGGAGATGCAGGCCCGGTTGTTGCGGGTGCTACAGGAACGCTCGGTGACGCCGCTGGGCAGCAACAAGGAGATTCCGGTGGATATCACCGTGATCTGTGCCACCCACCGGGATCTGAAACAGATGGTGGCCGAAGGGCGTTTTCGAGAGGACCTCTACTACCGACTCAACGGCGTCTCGATCCGCATTCCGCCGTTGCGTGATCGGGCCAATTTCCCCGGCCTGGTGGACCACCTGTTGCACCTCGAGAGTGGCGGGAACGCGGTCCCCTGTATCGACCCCGGGTTGATGGCAACCCTGCAGTGTTATCGCTGGCCCGGCAACGTGCGCCAGTTGCAGACCCTGCTGAAGACCTGCCTGGCATTTGTGGAGGAGGGGGAGCAGGTGATTACCGAAGCGCTGCTGACCGATGATTTTCGTGATGAGCTGACGCTGGATTCCAGACCGGTGGTACCGAATGGCAAACCCGACCGTGCCAGTCGTTCTCCCGGTACTCTGCAGAATGCCCAGATCGAGCTGATCAAACAGGCCATCGAGGCCAGCGGTGGTAATATGTCCGCCGCCGCCCTGTCACTGGGAATCAGCCGGGCCACCCTGTACCGGCGATTGCAGAATGCCGGCATTCGGGTGGTCAGCGATAAGCAGATCCGGGATCCACACCAGGCTTCAGGTACCGGCTGATCGGCATATCTGCCTGACGATGCCAGCATCGGCGAATGGCAGAGGGTGGCCGCTCTGCAAATACGCCCCGATCCCTGCCCGCTGAGGCGTTGCGAAACGGGATCGGGTGGACTGTGCGCTTTACAGAGCGACCGGTTCAGCGATTGCCGGCCGCTGTCAGCATTCGATGACGTTGACGGCCAGCCCTCCGCGAGAGGTTTCTTTATATTTTTCAAGCATGTCAAGACCGGTGTCGCGCATGGTGCGGATCACCTTGTCCAGCGATACGAAGTGCTCGCCGTCGCCCCGCAGCGCCAGAGCCGCGGCGTTGATCGCCTTCAGCGCCGCCATCGCGTTGCGCTCGATACAGGGCACCTGCACCAGCCCGCCGATCGGATCGCAGGTCAGGCCCAGGTTGTGCTCCATACCGATCTCGGCGGCGTTCTCCACCTGTTCCGGAGTGCCGCCGGTGGCTTCCGCCAGTCCGGCCGCCGCCATCGCACAGGCCGAGCCCACCTCGCCCTGACAGCCCACTTCGGCCCCGGAGATCGAGGCGTTCTCCTTGAACAGGATGCCGATCGCCGCCGCCGTCAGCAGGAAGCGGATCACCCCCTCCTCATCGGAGTTGGGGCAGAAGTTGTCGTAGTAGTGCAGCACCGCCGGGATGATGCCCGCCGCCCCGTTGGTGGGGGCAGTCACCATCCGCCCGCCGGCGGCGTTCTCTTCGTTGACCGCCAGCGCATACAGGTTGACCCAGTCCATGGCCCCCAGCGACGGCGTGATCATGTCCATGCGGGTGCGGTTCTTCAGCTCCCGGTGCAGGGAGGCGGCCCGACGTTTCACCTTCAGCCCGCCCGGCAGCACGCCTTCGTTGTGAATACCGTTCTGCACGCACTCCTTCATCACCTGCCAGATCTGCAGAATGCCCTCGCGGACCTCCGCTTCACTGCGCCAGACCTGTTCGTTGGCCAGCATGATGTCGGCGATGGAGAGGCCGCTGTCTCTGCACATCTGCAGCAGCTGCTCCCCGGTCTTAAAGGGGTACGGCAATTTCGTACAGTCCTCGACGATACGATCGGCCCCCGCCGCTTCCTCGTCCACCACGAAACCGCCGCCCACCGAGTAATAGACCCGATGGCTGAGTTCGTTGCCCTCATTATCCCAGGCGGTGAAACTCATGCCGTTGGCATGAAACGGCAGCGATTCGGTGCGGTGGTAGATCAGATCCTCCGCCTCGTTAAAGGCAATGGGATGCTCGTCCAGCAGCCGCAGTTGGGACTGCCCGCAGATCGCCTCGGAACGCGGCACCACAATGGCCGGGTCGATCTGCTCCGGCAGATGTCCTTCCAGTCCCAGTAAAACCGCGGGACCGGAACCGTGGCCCCTGCCGGTGGCCCCCAGCGAGCCGAACAGCTGTGACTGCACACGACTGACCCGTGACAGCAGTCCGTCGTCCTGCAGGGCGGTGGCGAACAGCTGCGCCGCCTTCATCGGCCCGACGGTGTGCGAGCTGGACGGACCAATGCCGATCTTCAGCATGTCAAAGATGCTAATAGCCATATCGATAACCTCGTGTTACCGGGCGGTGCCGGTGGCGCCGCCCGTACAGACCTGTGAATCGGGTTTATCGATAAACCGGATAATCGGCGCAGAGTCCGTGCACCTTCTCCTTCACCTCGGCAATGGCGGCTTCGGCATCGCCCGCCTGCATCGCATCGAGGATATCGGCGATCCAGCCGGTCAGTTCGGCGCACTGTTCTTCTTTCAGGCCGCGGGTGGTGATCACCGGCGAGCCGATCCGCAGCCCGGAGGTGACGAAGGGCGACTGCGGATCGTTGGGAACCGCGTTCTTGTTGACGGTGATGGAGGCACGCCCCAGCGCCGCATCGGCGTCCTTACCGGTCAGCCCCTGCTTGATCAGGCTGAGCAGGAACAGGTGGTTGTCGGTGCCGCCGGAGACCACGTCGTAGCCCCGCTCGATAAAGACCTTCGCCATGGCGTCGGCGTTCTTCACCACCTGGGCCTGGTACTCTTTAAAGGCCGGATCCAGCGCTTCTTTGAAGGCCACGGCCTTGGCGGCGATCACATGCATCAGCGGGCCGCCCTGGCCACCGGGGAAGACCGCGGAGTTGAGCTTCTTCTCCAGCTCGGCGTTGGCGCGGGCCAGAATCAGGCCGCCACGGGGACCGCGCAGGGTCTTGTGGGTGGTGGTGGTCACCACGTCGGCGTACGGCATCGGATTGGGATACAGGCCGGCGGCCACCAGCCCGGCGACATGGGCCATGTCGACGAACAGGTAAGCGCCGACGGCATCGGCGATCTCGCGGAAGCGGGCCCAGTCCACCACCCGGGAGTAGGCGGAGAAACCGGCGACGATCATCTTCGGCTGATGTTCTTTAGCCAGTGCTTCCACCTGGGCGTAATCGATCTCACCGGCATCGGTCAGGCCGTACTGGACGGCGTTGTAGATCTTGCCGGAGAAGTTGACGTGGGAGCCGTGGGTCAGGTGACCGCCGTGGGCCAGACTCATGCCCAGCACGGTCTCGCCGGGCTGCACCAGCGCCATATAGACGGCGGCGTTGGCCTGGGAACCGGAGTGGGGCTGAACGTTGGCGTAGTCGGCGCCGAACAGTTCTTTGGCCCGATCGATGGCCAGCTGTTCGACCACATCCACGTGTTCACAGCCGCCGTAGTAACGTTTTTCGGGGTAACCTTCGGCATACTTATTGGTGAGCTGGGAGCCCTGGGCTTCCATCACCCGGGGGCTGGTGTAGTTCTCGGAAGCGATCAGTTCGATATGTGCTTCCTGACGATCCGCCTCCTGCTGCATCGCAGTCCAGAGTGCTTCGTCGTAATTACGGATAGTGTCCTGCTGGCTGAACATGTGTTTCTCCTGCTAGATGACCCGGCGCGGGTCGGCACCGGTCAGATCTGATCCACGACCGGGCCCCCGGATCGCGATCCGGGCTCTGTCCTTTGCGGGACAGCAGCGTCGGCTGCGATTCGGAGAATCCGGTGCTGGCTGAATAGTTAGGGGTTGTCGGGCGTTGTTGATTTACTGGCAGATATGGGCCAGAAAGGCGTCAACACCGGCCTGGGCGACAATCTCGTCCTGATCCGGGGTTCCGGAGCTGCAGCCGACGCCGCCGACGATCTGCTCGTTGGCAAACAACGGCAGGCCGCCGGCGACGATGGAGAAGCGTCCCTGATTGCTGGTGTTGATACCGAAGGCGGGCTTGCCGGGCACGCTGACCTCCCCGTAGGAGCGGGTGGATTTACGGGCCGCGGCGGCGGTAAAGGATTTGCCGATGGAGATATCGATACTGGTGATGCGGGCATCATCCATGCGCTGAAACATCAGCAGGTTGCCGCTGTCGTCGGTGATGGCGATATCCATATCGACGGCGATCTCTTCCGCTTTTTCGACACAGGCCTGCATCACGACCCGGGCCGAGGAGAGAGTCAGTTTAGGCATCATTCTCATCGTGGTTCACCCATTTATAGTTTTTCAGTAGCTGATTTTTATATTGTTATATTCTGCCGGCAGCGGAAAAACCGGGCCGGACCCCGCCACAGTGGTGGCGAAGCCTCAGTGGCCGATTCCGCTGCGCCAGATTATGAAAGCGAGCCTTTCCGGCTTCTTCTTTCAGTTCCTTTCAGGCCGGCAGCACCCGGTCCAGGGTCTGTTCCAGGCGACCGACCGCGGCGTCGACATCGCCGAGTTTGTCGAGTCCGAACAGGCCCAGACGGAAGGTCCGGAAATCGGCCGGCTCGTCACACTGCAACGGAACGCCGGCGGCGATCTGCATGCCTTCGGCGACAAACTTGCTGCCGTTGTGGATATCGGCATCGCGGGTGTAACTGACCACCACGCCGGGGGCGCCGAAGCCGTCGGCGGCGACGCTGCGAATACCACGATCGGCCAGCAGGGCACGGACTCTGTCGCCCAGCGCCTGCTGCTGCTCACGGACCTGTTCAAAGCCCAGCGCCTCGGTTTCCAGCATGACGTCGCGGAAGCGACTGAGGGCGTCGGTGGGCATGGTGGCGTGGTAGGCATGGCCGCCCTGTTCGTAGGCTTCCATGATCTGCAGCCACTTCTTCAGATCACAGGCGAAGCTGCTGCTGGTGGTGGTCTCCAGGATCTCGCGGGCCTGACCGTTCATCATCACCAGGCCGCAGCAGGGGGAGCCGCTCCAGCCTTTCTGCGGGGCGCTGATCAGGATGTCGACGCCACTGGCCTGCATATCGACCCAGAGAGTGCCGGAGGCGATGCAGTCCAGCACAAACAGACCGCCGACACTGTGAACCGCATCGGCCACGGCCCGCAGGTAGTCGTCCGGGAGGATCATGCCGGACGAGGTTTCCACATGGGGGGCGAATACCAGTTCCGGTCTCTCGGCTTTAATAGTGGCGACCACCTCTTCAATGGGGGCGGGGGCGAAGGGGGCTTCGCTGCCATCCTCCACCGGCCGCGCTTTCAGCACCGTACAGGCGGCGGGAATGTCGCCCATCTCGAAGATCTGGCTCCAGCGGAAGCTGAACCAGCCGTTACGGATCACCAGGCATTTTTTGCCGGTAGCGAACTGACGGGCGACCGCCTCCATACCGAAGGTGCCGCTGCCCGGAACCACCGCCACGGCACTGGCGCTGTAGACGGATTTGAGAGTGCGGGAGATATCCTTCATCACCTGCTGGAAGCTGGCGGACATATGGTTGAGCGAGCGGTCGGTATAGACCACGGAGTACTCGAGCAGGCCCTGAGGATCGATATTGGAATATATATCAGACATAATTCTACCTGTGTGAAAATAGTTATTATTTTTTCACAAGAATGCCTGAGGCTTTTTAAGATGGCAAGCCGGTGGAGACAAAATTTTGTCTGAATTTTGTACAGAATGTAGCTGTCCGCGTCCTTTCAACGCGGATTCAGGCGATCAGCGGGGTTTCGGCTGCCGAAGCCGGGCGTTTATCCGGTCAGTACCAGATAGAGGGCGAACAGGGCCCAGGAAGTCCCCAACAGCAACCAGGGCAGGCGTGAAGTCGGCGTCGACACCGGAGCCGCAGTCTCTGTGGAGGCGGTTTCCGTCTGTTCGGGCAGGCCGGCAGTTGATTTCGCGTTCTTCAGGCGTTTGTCGAGTTCCCGGGCCTTCGCCTTCTGCTGCTTCTTGTAGAGCTCGATGCCCTTCTCGATGCCCTGAGCGATCAGCTTTGTCTGCTCTTTGGTCTGGCCCGGCTTCTGAGTACCGCGGGCGATGGCCATGGCTTCGCTGCGGGTCTGTTCGGATGCTTTCTTCTGTTTACTGTATCGGCTCACAGGTGGTCTCGTCCGGCGTTGTCATCTGGGTGGTCTGGTTTGCTCCGGAAGGGGGCGCAGACCGGGGAATCAGGTTCGGCATCCTAACATGTTCCCGTCGCCATCGGGGGCAGGGATCTGACGGGCAGCGCTTTGATAAGCGGTAAGAGCCTCAGTCTGTGCTGGTGTTTTTGATTTGACAGCGACGCGGTTCAGGCGCACATTGACGGATAAGGCGTTTCGTCAGCCGCCTGCCAGGGGGGCGCTGGCGTGAAGAATCATTCCCTGAACCAGAGGAGGTGATCGTATGTCTGACCGACTTATCGAGCAAACTCCCGGGATAGCCTGCTGACGCCGGGCTGTCGCCTGAGTCTGCTCTATGACGGAAAACCCCGTTGCTCTGCGGCGGGGTTTTTTTATGGTTGCGATTTTGTCGCTTCGTCAGGTCTGCCGTTAATGCAGTCTGTTTACGGTTGATGGAAGTTCTTGCGGCGGGGCAGCCGTTTCTATGGCTATGGCGCAACGGGTGCCGATCTGAAGATGCGGCCGTTGCATGTGACGTGGCCGGAAACAGCTGCTTTACTGATTAAAGCGTCGGATCGGGATGGGAAACAGTGTTCCGCTCAGTTCGCAGAGAGTCTGCTGTGGAGGTTAATTGATGGCCATTACCCTGAACCATACCATCGTACCTTCGAAGAACAACGTCGGGTCTGCCCGGTTTTATGAACGGATCTTCGGCTTTGAATTTGTTAAGGAGTGGGGACCCTTTGCGGTGGTTAAGGTGAACTCGACCCTGACCCTGGATTTCGATAATCAGGACAGCTTTTCAAGGCTGCACTACGCCTTTAAAGTCAGCGACGCTGAGTTTGATGCAATACTGGCACGCATCAAAGCTGAAGGTATTTCATATGGCAGTGGCCCGGGCTCCAGGGAGGATGGTCAGATCAACACCAGGTATGGTGGCCGGGGCGCCTATTTCGACGATCCGGACGGCCACGTGCTGGAAATTATCACTACCGACTACGTGATGGAGTGATTACCGAAACAGCTGTGAGCCGCTGTCGTTTGTCGATAGCGGCATGCGGGCAGAGGGTTATGCTGTCTCTGCTCGCGGCAAGGTGAAGAGGCACAGGCTATTCGCCAGTGTGCGCCGGCAGTGGGCAGGCTGCGATCAGCAGCGCTTCGATCTGCTGATCGGTCACGGGGCGGCTGTACAGGTATCCCTGGGCGAAATCACAGTGCAGCTGGTCAATAAAACGCCGTTGTGACTCCGTTTCCACCCCTTCCGCGGTTACTTTCAGGCCCATACCATGGGCCATGGATATAATGGCGCTGACCAGTTCCTGATCTCCTTTGTCGTCGGTCAGATCACCGATAAAACTACGATCGATCTTAAGTCGATCGAAGGGATAACGGCGCAGGTAACTCATCGAAGAGTAACCGGTTCCGAAGTCGTCCATGGCGATGCTGATCCCCTGTTCGCTGAACTCAGCCAGCAATCTGTCGGTATGAGTGTGGCCTCCCATCAGCACACCCTCAGTGATTTCCAGTTCGATTGAGCCCTCGGAAATACCGGATTCCTGCATCAGGGTGGTGACGAAAGGCCCCAGCTCCGGATCACGAAACTGGCTGGGAGAAAGGTTGATGGCAATTCGGAAACCGGGATCATGCTGCTGCCACAAGGCGGCCTGATGGATTGCCCTGCTCAGTACGAAGCGCCCGATCGGGATAATCAGCCCTGTATGTTCGGCGACCGGAATAAATTCTACCGGCGAGATCTCGCCGAGGGCCGGACAAAACCAGCGGATCAGCGCTTCGGCGCCAGTGACCCGGCCGCTCCGAACCTCTACCTGAGGCTGATAGCAGAGTCGGAATTCACCCCGTTTCAGGGCGTCGCGCATCTGCACCTCGATCTGCAGCTGGCGGGTGACTCGATTATTCATTTCCTCGGTGAAACAGGCGTAGGTATTGCGGCCCCGTTCTTTGGCACAATACATTGCGGAGTCAGCGTTACGCAGCAGCTCCGACGGGCTGCCACCGTCGCTGGGGTAGATGGCGATTCCAACACTGATGGTCAGCACCAGCTTGCGCCCGTCGATGTGAAAGGGTTCCCGGAACTGCTTCAGCAGGGTTTCTGCGACCAGGCCGGCGGCCGTGCTGTCGGTCATATCCCCCAGTATGACGATGAACTCGTCACCGCCCAGACGACCGATGGTATCGTTGCTGCGCAACCCTTTCTGTAACCTCGCTGCTGCCTCGACCAGCAGCTTATCACCGGTTTCATGACCCAGAGAGTCGTTGATCCGCTTGAAGTCATCCAGGTCCAGAAACAATACTGCCACCCGGGTTTGCTTACGATCCGCTTCGATCATTGCCTGCGACAAGCGGTCGAGCGCCAGAAAGCGGTTGGGCAGCCGGGTCAGGGAGTCAAAATGGGCCTGATAGAGAATTCGTTCTTCCTGCTGTTTCCGTTCGGTGATATCCAGAGCAATTGCACAGAAATACAGCGTGCCGCCGCTACGCCAGCTGCTCAGGGTGAACTCAACCGGAAACTCCGTGCCATCGCGCCTGCGAGCAGCAACCTGGTGGACCGTACCCTCCTTGCTGACCCCCCCACGCTGAACGGCTGCTTCATAACTGCTACGGTGAGCATCCTGATACCGTTCGGGGACCAGCATTTTCAGCGTCTGTCCTGTGGCTTCAGCGGCGCGGTAACCAAACAGGTGTTCGGCACCGGAGTTCCATTCGGTAATTTTTCCATTGACTGAAACAATGATTCCCAGCGCCGTTGACTGGAAAATTGACCGATAGCGCTGTTCACTTTCATGCAGCGCCGTTTCAGCCTGATGCTGTTCAGTGATGTCAATGACCGTGCTCTGAATAGCGGGGCCGCCCTCCCAGTCGATAACCTGATTAACAGATTCCAGACGAACGACAGTGCCATCCCGCTTCTGATAGTCGGCCACGTGCTTCGAAGACAGTGGTTCTCCCCGTTCCCGGGCCTGTCTGATCCGAAGCAGTCTGTCCAGCTCATAAGGCGGCAGAAATTCCCGCACATTTTTCAGTGACAGCAACTCGGCGACTGATGGGTAACCGAGAATCCCGGCCATCGACTGGTTAACGAACAGTAACTGCCACTGGCGATGGATATAGATCCCCTGAATGGAACCTTCTACCAGGTCGCGGAACTTGCGCTCAGCCTGGCGGCGCTGAGTGATATTGGTCAGGAACCCCAGTCCGTAGCGAAAGCTGCCGTCGGGATCGGACTCAGCAATGGCCGAAAGTTCAAGATCCAGCATTTCACCGTTCTTGCAGATAAACTGCAGACGACCGTTCTCGAGGCGACCATCTTTCTGCAGTCGTGGAAGATACTCTTCACGTGCTCGGCGGGCCGACTCGGGGGTCTGGAAGTGGACAACGGGATGACCGATCACTTCCGCGCGGCTGTATCCGAGTGTCTGCAGCCAGCGATCACTGACCATCTTCAGACGGAAGTCGCTGCCGATCACGTGCATCATTACCGGCGTTTTTTCATACATATCACGAAGTTCCTGAACACTTCTGGCAGCGGCCTGCTCTGCTGCCGTGATTTCAGTTATCGTGTTTCTGGTCATGTCAGGGTCCGTACTCGTACCTGCCGGTAAGCCGCAATGATTGCGAAGGCAGTCTCTGCTGTAGGCATTGACTGCTGAGGCCTGTTTTCCGTGTCGACAGATAAAGGATAGTCGCTCCGGTCCGGATTGCTGATAAGGCGGAGCCCGCAGCCAGGGCTCCGGGGGCGGGTCGAAGTCGAAGGGCTGGTTGCAGATTACTGGCCGATTACAGGTACGTTCCGGTCGAGCGTCTGCTGGTAGCGACTGCCAAAGTGCATCACCAGCCAGTCCATAAGTGCCCTGACCCGATGCAGCTGGTGGCGTGCCGGCGGGCACACCAGCGACAACGGGGTGGTCTGGCTCCAGTCCGGCAGCACCTCCACCAGCGTTCCTTCGCGGATCGCCGCTTCCACATAGACATCGGCCAGGCGGGCAACGCCAAGACCGGCCAGGGCGGCCTGATACATTACCCGGCCGTTGGCAATTCGGAAGCCCCGATCGGCCTGCACGGTGACCTGCTGATCTCGGTTAATGAACTGCCAGCTGGTAATGCTGCCGCTGATCAGGGGCAGCTGCCGCAGGTCCTCGGGGTGGCCGATGTCTCCGTGTTGGTGGATAAAGTCCGGGCTGGCGACGTAGCGGGTGGTGATGGTATGGAGGCGGCGGGCCACCAGACTGGAATCCGGCAGATCACCCATTCGCATCACCAGATCATAATCGCTGGCCATCAGATCGACCCGCTGGCTGGAGAAGTCCAGGCTGACGTCGATTTCCGGATGACTGCCCTGGAACTCGATCAGCAGCGGTGCGATCAGTTCTTCGCCGATCAGTCCGCCGACCGCGTTCATTCGCACCGTGCCGCTGAGGGCATGGGTTGCCTGTGTAGCCCACTCCCGGGCGCTGTCCATCTGCTGCATACCCTGTCGGCACATCTGGTAGTAACCCCGGCCGACTTCGGTCAGCCGCAGTTTGCGGGTAGTGCGATAGAGCAGCTGCACACCCAGCGACTTTTCCAGTGCCGACAGCTGCTGGCTGAGACTGGTTTTGGACAGACCACAGGCATCCGCTGCTGCGGTAAAGCTGCCGTGCTCGACCACCGCCAGAAATGAGCGGATACCGCTCCAGTAGTTATTGTTCATGATATTCAAACAGTCATTTTGTATTAGGCATATTTATCAGAACAGACAGGCTTCTACAATGATCCCTGCCAGCGCTGCAGCGGCCTTACCTTTGTTCAGAAATTAGCAGGAGTATAGAAATGACTAAGCCACTGATCGTAATTACCGGCGCCAGCTCCGGCATCGGAGCTGCCATCGCCCGTGAATTCAGCGCCGCCGGCCACCCGCTGCTGTTACTGGCTCGTCGTGAGGAACGGCTTCAGCAGCTGGATCTGCCCGACAGTCTCTGCCGCCGGCTGGATGTCTCCGATCGCCAGGCGCTGATTGACGCGGTGGCCGAAGCCGAAGGTCTGTACGGGCCCGTCGACGGCCTGATCAACAATGCCGGCTGTATGCTGCTGGGTCAGCTGGACAGCCAGCCGCCGGAGGAGTGGCAGCGAATGTTCGACATCAATGTTATCGGGCTGCTGAACGGCGTTCATGCGGTGCTGCCGGCCATGAAGGCCCGTCGTGGGGGCACCATCGTTAACATCAGCTCCGTCGCCGGTCGTAAGACCTTTCCCAACCATGCCGCCTACTGCGGCACCAAGTTTGCGGTACATGCCATCAGTGAAAACCTGCGGGAAGAGGTGGCTGATGACAATGTGCGGGTGATCACGGTGGCACCCGGAGCGGTTGAAACCGAGCTGCTTTCACACACCAGTTCACCGGAGATTATCGAAGGTTACCAGGCCTGGAAGGAGAGCATGGACGGCGCCATTCAGCCGGAGGATATCGCCCGTTCAGCGCTGTTTGCCTATCAGCAACCGCAGAGTGTCTGCATTCGGGAGATTGTGGTAGCCGCGACGCGGCAGCAACCGTGAACGGCGGACCGGCCAGAGGACACTTTCCGGTTTGTCGGTGTGGCGACAGCGACGTGGACAAATATCTGCGCAGCTGGTCGGGCGGGGATCAGCACTGCGGATAACGTCGGAGAGCATTGAAAAAAGGCCGGGATATTCCCGGCCAAATAGGCGTTAGCCTGTGGAGTGGGGAGGGATGGGGAGCCGATCAGCAGGATCTGGCCGATGCCTCATCCTGATTACCGTTGCAGTACATAACGGAGTATTTCAACGACCTGGTCGGTGGTTCGCGCCCAGCCCATAGCGGCGGCATCCACCTCCTTCAGCGGATGGATAATCTCTTCGCCATGGAGGGTGACATAGGGTTTGCCAAGGGCAGCGCAGTAGCCGGCGTCGAAGGCCGCATTCCATTGTCGGTACTGATCCCCGAAACGGACTACCACCAGATCGGCTTTTTCGATCAGCCCCTGGGTCCGGATCTGGTTGATCCTGGATGACTGGTGATCGCGCCAGTAAGCGGAGCCCTCGTTACCGAGGTGATCACCGGCAGCATCGCTGGCGTCATGGTCGGTGACCGGGGAGAGGATTTCGATATCGAGGCCCAGGGCTTCGACCCCCTGTCTGATCTCATCGCGCCAGCTGGTGTGAATTTCCCCGGAAAGATAGATTCGGTAGCTCATTGTTAACACTCCTGAAAGTTGTCTGTAAGCGTAAGCCCGCGAGCTGTGTTGCGATGATGCAGGCGGGCGCCGGAAGAGCCTGAAGCCCTGGAGTTCAGGGCAGGTCGCTGACCCCGGTCAATGGGTAGTGGGCCGGGTATGGCCGACTGGCGGCCCCGCTTTCCACCGCCGCCCCGGCGACCGCCGAGGCCACTCGGCCCAGCAGACGCGGATCGTTGGGTTTGGGAATAATGTAGTGGGGGCCGAACGCCAGCTCATCGACCTGATAAGCGTCCTTCACCGACTGCGGTACCGACTCCCTGGCCAGCCCGGCAATGGCTTCGACCGCCGCCATCTTCATCTCTTCGTTGATATAGCGGGCCCGGACATCCAGTGCTCCTCTGAAAATATAGGGGAAGCAGAGCACGTTATTGACCTGGTTGGGATAATCGGAGCGGCCGGTGGCCATGATGATATCGTCACGGGTGCGGTGGGCCAGTTCCGGCCGGATCTCCGGATCCGGATTGGCACAGGCGAAGACGATGGGCCGGGGAGCCATGGAAGCCAGCATTTCGGCGGTCATCATATCGGGCCCCGCCAGTCCGAGGAACACGTCGGCTCCCTCCAGGGCCTCGGCCAGAGTGCGCCGGTCGGTGCCGATGGCGGCGAAGATCGCCTTCTCCGGCGTCAGGTCGCCGCGACCGTCATGGATAACCCCGCGCCGGTCGACCATCAGAATATTGTGGCGGCGGACTCCGGCGTTGATCAGCAGGCGCATGCAGGCGGTCGCCGCGGCCCCGGCCCCCAGGCAGACGACCCGGGCTTCATGGATGTCCTTGCCGGCGATCTCCAGCGCATTGAGCATCCCGGCGGCGGTAACGATGGCGGTACCATGCTGATCATCGTGAAAGACCGGAATGTTGCAGCGGGAGATCAGCTGGCGTTCGATCTCGAAGCACTCCGGTGCCTTGATGTCCTCCAGGTTGATCCCGCCGAAGGTGCTGGCGATACGGGCGACAGTGTCGATAAAGGCGTGGGGGCTTTCCGCCTCCACCTCGATATCGATGGAGTCGATACCGGCAAATTTCTTGAACAGCAGGGCCTTGCCCTCCATCACCGGCTTGCTGGCCAGAGCGCCCAGATTACCCAGTCCCAGAATTGCCGAACCGTCGCTGATCACGGCCACCAGATTACCTTTAGCGGTATAGCGGTAGGCGTCTTCGGGATCCTCATGAATGGCCCGGACCGGCTCGGCCACACCCGGGCTGTAGGCCAGCGCCAGGTCCTCGGCGCTGTCGGCGGCGGTACTCAGCTCGATGCTGATTTTTCCGGGTCTGGGCTGTTCGTGGTAGTCCAGCGCTTTCTGGGTAAACAAGCTGTTCATAGTAACTCTCCGATGGGACAGCGACTGAATCACAGGCCCCGGGCTGGGGCTGTGCCTGAATTTGCCGCTGCTGTCTCGTCTGTACAGATCTGTACAGCGTGCCTCAGGGTGGGAGGCTGAAATGACATTCTAGGCAGTGGCCAGAACAGATTTCAACAAAAATGGAATCAGTTTTCATAATGTGGAATTGATAGTCAAAAGCCGAAGTGTGACTGACGGGGAACAACCCTCTGCCGATTAATCCTCTGAGCCGGATCTTGGGTCGGTGAGGCAGGGGGGCATTGCCTCCACAGGGTGGGTGGCCCATGGAAATTCAGTGGTGGGCGGGAGAACGAGCAGGGTTGCAGGGGAGAGGCCGACGAGAAGCTGACGAGAACCCGGGCGCAGTCCGCTGCCCGGGGTCAGCGGGCGGCGGGATAACCGGTCCGTCAGAGGCGCGAAAAGCTCAGGGGCTATAGCCCAGCTGGGCGGAAATTGCCGCGCCCGCCTCCCTGATATCCCTGATCCAGCTGTCCTGGCGTCGTTCGATAGGGGCGGATACCGACAGGCCGGCGGTGACATTTCCGGTACTGTCGTATAGCAGCACGCCGATGCAGCCGACGCCGATTTCCGCCTCTTCGTTATCCAGGGCATAGCCCTGGTGGACGCTGGTCAGGCACTCATCCATCAGCGCCGGCAGCGATGACAGGGTGTTGCGGGTGTAAGCCGGCAGGTTGGTGCGGCGGGCGTAGCTGCTGATCTCCTCTTCCCCCGACATCCCCAGCATCAGTTTGCCGACGGCGGTGACGTGGAGCGGCGCCCGGCTGCCAATCACCTGCTGCACGTGCATCATCCGATTGGGGGTGACCTTTTCGAAGTAGATCACCACATCCCCCTCGCGGATGGTGAGATTAACGGATTCATTCAGCTTATCCCGCAATGCTTCCATATAGGGCAGTGATACCGCACGGATATCGATGTCCGCATGCAGGCGGTTGCTGAGCTGCAGCAACCGCTGGCCGAGCCGGTAATCGCCACTGGCGTCACGATCGACGAAGCGGTTGGCGATCAGCGAATGGAGGATCCGGTGCGCCGTCGAGGGGTGCAGTCCGGTATCGGCGCTCAGCACCTTCAGCCTGACCGGTTTGGAGTAACGGGAAATGGCGTCTAACAGCAGAGCTGCCCGGTCAATGACCTGAATACCGGATTCCGGCTTTGAGTTGTTCATAGTAACAGCACCCGTCGAGTACCTGAAAAATTCCATATTATGGGAAGAAACTATGCCAGATGTTTCGTAATACAGGAAGGGTTTTGCAAAATTTCATAATGTGAAATGCGTAATTTGCCTCGATATGATTTATAAAGTCTTTATAGATCAAGGTTATATGGGTTTATCTGTCGATAAATCGCAAAATTTCACAATGTGAAATGTATCGCGTATTGCGAAATGGTTTTCTCCCCTCTAAGGTGATTAACAGATCGCTGACGGGCTCATCGCACAGAGCCGGGCGATATCCACCATTACCAGAATCACCAGGAGCAGATCCAAATGTCTGATCAGAATCCGGTCTTTATTCCAGGCCCCACCAATATCCCTGACCGCTTGCGCAATGCTATGCACGTCCAGACCCGTGACCACCGTGCGCCGGATTTTGTCGAAACTTTTGCGCCGGTGCTGCGTGACTGCAAACGTGTCTTCGGTACCACCAGCGGTGAAGTCATCACTTTTCCCGCCAGCGGTACCGGCGGCTGGGAAGCGTCGATCTGCAACACCCTGTCCCCGGGTGACAAGGTACTGATCGCCCGCTACGGCATGTTCTCTCATCGCTGGATCGATCTGTGCCAGCGTCACGGTCTCGACGTTCATGTTATTGAGTGTCCCTGGGGCAGCGGTGCGCCGGCAGACCAGTTTGAAGAGGTCCTCCGCGCTGACAGCGAACAGCAGATCAAAGCGGTACTGGTAACCCACAACGAAACGGCCACCGGTGTGCGCAGCGATATTGCCGCGGTTCGCCGGGCGATGGATGCCGCCGACCATTCGGCCATGCTGTTTGTCGACTGCGTCAGCTCGCTGGCCTCGATGCCGTTCGAGATGGACGCCTGGGGTGTGGACATCGCGGTTTCCGGATCCCAGAAAGGCTTCATGCTGAGCACCGGTATGGCGATCCTCGGGGTCAGCCAGAAGGCGCTGGCGGCGATGGAGACCGCAACCCTGCCGCGGACCTTCTTCGATTTCCGCGACATGATGGCGGCCAACGCCAGCGGTGGTTTTCCCTATACCCCGCCGCTGCAGCTGATCTACGGCATGCGGGAAAGCCTGACCATGCTGTTCGATGAGGGGCTGGAAAACGTCTATACCCGTCATCGCCGGCTGGCCGAAGGGGTTCGTCAGGCGGTCAGCGCCTGGGATATGAAGCTCTGCGCCAGCTCGCCGGATCTGTATTCCGACACCGTCAGCGCCATCTATGTGCCGGAAGGTTTCGACAGTAACGAGCTGACCGATCACGCCTTCAGCACCTACGGCGTTTCCTTCGGCATCGGTCTGGGTGAGATGAATGGCAAGGCGTTCCGTATCGGCCACCTGGGCTCCCTGACCGACGTTATGGTGCTGTCTGGTCTGGCCACCATCGAGATGGCGATGGCCGATCTGAACTACCCGATCCGACTGGGTGACGGCGTCCGGGCCGCCCAGGAGTACTTCCGGAAGACAGCCCGGAACCCGGCTAATCATCAATTATTTGTGTGAGGTAAACCATGAGCGGTTCGAACGAGCAGACCATGACGATTCCAACTTACGACGACGTCCTGGCCGCGCATGAGCGCATCAAACCCTATATCCATGAGACGCCGGTGCTGACATCGCGTTTCCTTAACGAGCTGACCGGCGCCGAGCTGTTCTTCAAGTGCGAGAACTTTCAGAAGGCGGGTGCCTTCAAGGTGCGCGGCGCCTGCAACGCGGTGTTTGGCCTCGATGAGAAG
Organism: Motiliproteus sp.; assembly: GCA_965230185.1. Lineage (GTDB taxonomy): Bacteria > Pseudomonadota > Gammaproteobacteria > Pseudomonadales > Balneatricaceae > Motiliproteus. The sequence continues at coordinate 5,120,294 of OZ245995.1, read as the reverse complement.
AAAGCGGCCATCGGCGTGGCCACTCACTCCTCCGGCAACCACGCGCTGTCCCTGTCCTACGCGGCAGGACAGCGGGGCATTCCGGTCACCGTGGTGATGCCGCGTACCGCGCCCCAGGCCAAGAAAGATGCGGTTCGCGGCTACGGCGGCACCATCGTCGAATGTGAACCCTCGACCAGTTCACGGGAGGCGGTGTTTGCCGAAGTGGTCGCCGAGTCCGGCGCCGAGTTTGTCCACCCCTACAACGATCCGCGGGTTATCGCCGGTCAGGGCACCTGCTCCCGGGAACTGATCAGTCAGGTGGAGAACCTCGACGCGGTGGTGGCGCCGATCGGCGGTGGCGGCATGATTTCAGGCACCTGCCTGACGCTTTCCAACATCGCCCCGGAGATGAAGATCTACGCTGCGGAACCGCTTAATGCCGATGACGCCGCCCGCTCTTTCCGGGCCGGCCACATCATCGCCGACGATGCACCGGAGACGGTAGCCGACGGCCTTAAGGTTCCGCTTAAAGACCTGACCTGGCATTTCGTCAGCAACCATGTCACCGACATCCTCACCGCTACCGAGGAGGAGATTATCGATGCCATGAAGCTGATCTGGAAACGCATGAAGATCGTGATGGAGCCCAGCAGCGCGGTACCGCTGGCGACCATCCTCAAGAACCCCGAGGTATTCAGAGGCAAGCGCGTGGGTGTGATTATCACCGGCGGCAACGTAGACCTCGACAAACTGCCCTGGCTGAACGACTGAGACAGAATTTCTGACTGGAGAATAAAAAATGACTGCACTGAATGATCTGAAAAACCTCGAAGTGGGTTACGACGTTCCTGCGCTGCCCGGTATGGACGAAGCGGATATCCAGACCCCCTGCCTGGTGGTTGACCTGGACGCGCTGGAGAAGAACATCCGCACCATGGGCCAGTATGCTAAGGAGATGGGGGTCCGCCACCGTATCCACGGCAAGATGCACAAATCGGTCGATATCGCCCTGCTGCAGGAACAGCTGGGTGGCAGTTGCGGCGTCTGCTGCCAGAAGGTATCGGAAGCGGAAGTCTTCGCCCGCGGCGGCATCAAAGACGTGCTGGTATCCAACCAGGTTCGTGACCCGGCCAAGATCGATCGGATGGTACAGATCCCGAAACTGGGCGCCCGCACCATCTGCTGCGTCGACGATATCGAAAACGTAGCCGAGCTGTCGGCGGCTGTGCAGAAGCATGGTACCGAGCTGGAGTGCCTGGTCGAGATCGATTGTGGTGCCGGCCGTTGCGGCGTTGAAGCCGGTCAGCCGGTGGTTGATATCGCTAAGGCGATCGAAGCGGCTCCCGGCCTGAAGTTCGCCGGTATTCAGGCGTACCAGGGCGCGATGCAGCATATGCAGAACTACAACGAGCGTAAGGAAAAGATCGATATCGCCGTCGAAATGGTGGCCCGCTCCATCGAGATGCTGAAGGCCGAAGGGCTGGAGTGCGACATCGTTGGCGGTGGCGGTACCGGTTCCTACTACTTCGAAGGTAATTCCGGCGTCTACAACGAGCTGCAGTGTGGTTCCTACGCCTTTATGGATGCGGACTACCAGACCATCCATGACGAGAACGGTGAGCGGATCTCAGAGTTTGAGAACTCCCTGTTCATCCTGACCTCGATCATGAGCCACGCCAAAGCCGATAAGGCCATCTGTGATGCCGGCCTCAAGGCGCAGTCGGTGGACAGCGGTCTGCCCTACGTCTTCGGTCGTGACGACGTCGAATACATCAAGTGTTCCGACGAGCACGGGGTGATTTCCGATCCCAACGGTGCGCTGAAGGTTAATCAGAAGCTGAAGCTGGTTCCGGGCCACTGCGACCCGACCTGTAACGTCCACGACTACTATGTCGGCGTACGTAACGGCAAGGTAGAAACCCTGTGGCCGGTATCGGCTCGCGGTAAGGCTTACTGAGTTCGGATTGAGCACAGAAAGCCAGGAGCTTTCCGGCTCTGCAAATCTGGCCATCCCGGCAGCCATGCTGACCGGGATGGCGCCTGCTGTTCTAAAGGAGAATGTTTATGAGTAATCCGTCTGACGGATCACCGACCGAATACCGCGTCTCAGTTGTTTCCGAAGCTGTCTGCGAAGCGGTGGTCGGACGGGCCGAAGCCTTTACCGCGGTGGAGAAGGTATTTGCCGCCATGGCCAGCGGCGGTGCATACAACTTTCCGGTGGTGCGTGAAGCGATCGGCCATGCCGACGCGCTCTACGGCTTTAAGTCCGGTTTTGACCGGGACGGCCAGGTGCTGGGGGTGAAATCCGGTGGTTACTGGCCGGGCAACCATGCCCTGAACCTGACCAATCACCAGTCGACTGTGGCGCTGTTCGATCCGGACACCGGCCGGCTTAAATCGCTGGTCGGCGGTAACTACCTGACCGCGGTGCGGACCGCCGCCTCCTCGGCGGTATCCATCGCTCACCTGGCCCGAAAAGACGCTAAGGTGCTGGGTATGGTCGGTGCCGGTCATCAGTCCACCTTCCAGCTGCGGGCCGCGGTCGAGCAGCGCGACTTCGAAAAGGTTGTCGCCTGGAATCCGCATCCCGAGCACCTGCCGCGACTGGCGGCGGTCTGTGAAGAGCTGGGGCTGCCCTTCGAAGCGGTCGAACCGGAGCAACTGGGTGCCCAGGCCGATGTGATTATCACCATCACCTCTGCCTTTGAGCCGCTGATCATGAGGGAATGGATCAGACCCGGTACCCATATCGCCTGTATGGGCACCGACACCAGAGGCAAGCAGGAAGTCGATCCGGCGCTGCTGGCGGCGGCCACGCTGTTTACCGATGAGGTGGAGCAGTCCGTCACCATCGGTGAGGCTCAGCATGCGGTTGCCTCCGGAGCGGTCAACGCTGATCAGATCACGCCGATCGGTCAGGTGATCAACGGTACCCATCCGGGACGGAGCTCCGAGTCCGAGATCACGCTGTTTGACGGTACCGGGGTCGGCCTGCAGGATCTGGCGGTCGCTTCCGCCGCTGCCGAGCTTGCCGCCGAACAGGGCCGGGCGGAGTGGGTCAGCCTGTAATGCTGACACCGCCATTGTCGGTCATTTCCGGCAATGGCTTCTCCACAGACGGAGCTGACCGGACAGCCCCGTCCACCGGCCGTTCCCCTTCGGCCGGTGAGCGGTAGCGGATTACGCCCTGCAGTTGCGGGAATGCCTTACCGACTGAGGCCGGTAAGGGCATGCATCCGTGATCCGCGTACCGGCATCGGCGACCGAAAATATCCGCTCCCCCGCAATTTCATTCAATACCTGCATCGAACGACGATTTAATCTGCTTCTCTCTGTTGTCAGGAGGGAGCGATGAGTGTCTTTGTTTCAATGTTTATCTTCGCGCTGGTCGGTGCTATATCGCCCGGACCGGTCAATATTATTGCCACGGGGGCCGGTGCCAGTTTCGGATTCCGGCGGGCCTTTCCCCATGTGCTGGGGGCGACCGTTGCCTATACCCTGATTGTTCTTCTGGTCGGTATCGGTCTCGGCGGGCTGCTGGAGGCGTATCCGCAGATCACCACTGCACTGCAGTATCCCGGGGCCGCCTTCCTGCTCTGGATGGCCTGGAAAATCGCCACCGCGGAGCCGCTGAGTGACTTGCAGGGGGTAACCAGACCGCCGGGCATGGTTGCGGGGGCGCTGGCCCAGGGGCTCAACCCCAAGGCCTGGCTGGTGTCGATGTCGGGTGTCAGCCTGTTCGTGACCGCTAACACGCCGATGATGTTCTATCTGCTGGTGTTCTGCCTGATCTCCTTCGTTGTCTGCCTGCTCGGCGTCGGTAGCTGGGCGGCGGCCGGTCATCTGATCAGCCGCTTCCTGACCGGCAGGCGCCGTCAGGTCGGTTTTAATGTGGTGATGGGATTGCTATTGAGCAGCACCGTGGTCACAATTTTCAGCAGTCAAGCCTGAGAGTGTGCCGATGACCCGGGATAAGAGCGTTTTTTTCAGCAGAAGCGAGCTGCTGCCTTTCGTTGAGATGCGTCGCGCCAACCGTTCCGGCGCCTGCTATCACACCCACTCTCACGACGAGTTTTCCTTCGGGGTGATCGACGAGGGGCGGGCGGGGTATGTCAACGGCAGAGTTCGCAACCGGATCGGGGCCGGTACCACCGTGACCATCAATCCCGGTGATTCACACTCCTGCAATCCCGAGGACGGCGCCTGGTCTTACCGGATGCTGTTTGTCGACAGCCGCTGGGTCGGCCAGTTGCAGCAGGAGATGCTGAACAGTCATAACCAGGACTACCTGGCCTTTCCGGAACTGCTGCTGAGCGACAGTCGCAGCTATAGCGATTTCAGCCGGCTGTTCTCCTGCCTGCTGACAGAAACCAGCCCGCTGGCCGCCGAGAGCCTGCTGATCGGCTTTCTTGAGCGCTGCTTTCTGACTTCGCGGAAGCAGAGCCGGCCTTGTGAAAAACCGGACGGACAGCGAATCAGGTGGGTCGAAGAGCTGATCATGGACCAGCTGGACAGCAATCTGACGCTGGCGCAGTTCTCGGAACACAGCGGTCTGAGCCGCTACCACCTGATCCGCAGCTTCAAAGATAAATACGGTCAGTCGCCCCACGCCTTTCAGCTGGACCAGCGCATTAAGAAGGCCAGGCTTATGCTGCAGACGGGCCGCAGTCTGGCGGATACCGCCAGTCAGCTGGGGTTTGCCGATCAGAGCCACTTTCAGCGTCATTTCAAGAAACGGGTGGCGGTTACGCCGAAACAGTATCAGGCGTTCTTTCTCTGAACCGGCTCGCCATCTGCCAGCGATCCATGACGTCAGCATTCGTTTTCTGAACTCTGAATCAGCCCGGTCGATCACCTGTGCCGGACAGCCGCAGCTGTTGCAGGCGATTCCTTATCATCGGAGCATCTGAACTTCGTGGGTAACGCGACTGAGGCTGGTTGCAACGGGATACCCGTACCTGAAGCCCGCCTCTTTTGCCGCCGACAGCTGATCGCAGAGCGCGGGGCCACGCAGTGATTGCCAGGGCCCGCAGCCGCGAAGGGCTGGTCTATGGGATCGGGAGGAGGATTATCGGCCCAGAAAACCTTTCAGAATCAGGTCGATCGGACCGGGTTCCGGTGCTTTTTCGATCTCATCACTGGCGTGGGCCGAGGGGATCAGTGAAATACTGAAATTTGTCGCCGGCAGATATGCCACCTCGGTATTACCGGGAATAGCGTTGTTGGTATTGATCATGGCGGTAATCATCGCCGGTGCCACGATTCCCAGCTGAAACAGCTTCCTGGGATCGTTTTCCAGCCTGTGCAGAGAGGCCCATATACCACCTAGCAGGAACAGCAGCACCAGACGTATGCTGTAACCGGCCAGCCGCAATTGCATTTCCGCGCCATGGAGTTCGTTGACGTATCGCTCCAGGGTACTGATATCCAGCATGGTCAGAGAAAGCAGGATCGGCGCCAGCGCTCCCAGACCGCCCCACAAAAATCGTTTGCGGGAGCTGAGTCTGATACAGGCGGGGATGGCGGTGGCCGAACGGCTCTGCGTATCTGCAGGGGGCATGGTGTTCTCCATAAGATTCGCTACGACGCTATTCGGGGATGACTCAGAACTGGTCGAGCTCGATCAGGTCTTCAAAGTCCTCAAGGGTCCAGCTGTCCTGGCTCTCGTACAGATCAGCCGGGCACAGCAGCTCTTCTTCCTGGATAAATACACTGGGAGTCAGGGAAAAATCATACATGGTCGGTCTCCGCTCAGGGTGGCGATATCGGAGGGCTGATACCGCGGGTTTGTTTCAACACAGGGGTAGATGCAGAGGCCGTACCAGTTTCGGTTTTTCTATGCCGGATTATTTCTAATTGTCAGAAAAGTAAAGATAAAAAAGAGTGGTGATGATCCTTGCGGGAGGTTCAGGGGGATTTTCTTCTGACCATGGGTGTTGGTCCCGAGCAGGCTGTTTATTTCTGGTTGTCTGGTATTGCCCAACAGTCTCAGGGGGCGGCGGCGCTGAGCATGCTGATCAGCAGGAACCGATTGCCAAAAAACGGCTGCCCGAAGACGGACAGCGTCTCCGAGCGGCTGTTGAAGACATCAATGCTCTCAAACAGAACCATCAGCAGCAGGGTCTGACTATGGGCCTCAACTTCGTCCAGACCCATCTGCATCGCCTGAACAAAGAGAGCGAAGGCGATTCCCCCCATCACCAGAGCATTGACCAGCACCCGCTCGATCATCAGCCGGTTGAACATCGGTTCTCCGGGTGGGCGCGATGGTTTGTCGAGTTCATGGCCTTCCGCCGGTTCAAAAGCCATAGCGACATCCTGCATGCCGTTGGTCACCAGGTTCAGCCACAGCAGTTGAATCGGCAGCAGCGGTAATGGCAGACCGAGCAGTACCGAAAGGATAAACAGCAGGATATCTGTCGCACCGGTAGATATCAGCAGAAACACGACCTTACGAATATTGGCGTAAACCAGTCATCCCTGACGTACCCCCTCGATAATCGAGGCGAAGTTATCCTCGGCGAGGATCAGGTCGGCGCTTTCCCGGACCAGATTGGTACCTTGCTTGCCCATGGCGATGCCGACTTGGGCATGACGAAGAGCGAGGGCATCGTTGACCCCTGTCTCCGGTCACAGCGACAAATTCGCCCTGACGCGTCAGTTGTTCCACCAGTTGCTGTTTCTGCCGGGGCTCGACCCGGGCGAACACCCGTTCCTGAGCGGACAGCTTTCGACATTCGGGCTTCGGTTGCTGCAGTCGTGCCTCCAGTTCACGTCGGTGATTGCCTGCTGGAGGGGCTCTGCACCGTGGTCGCTCTGCTCGGGAGCAGACCCTGTCAGTCAGAGCTGGTCGGTGATAGCGGCGCCGGTATCAAGGTGGTCCCCAGGCGCTTTCTTCAGGGGTTATGCCGGATGCGCATTCGGCATCAGGCCACACTCTCGTCTGACTGTTCCGCTATCTGTTTATCATCCCTGAATCTGAGTGGCTGACCGTAAGAGGCAGCCGTATTGTTCCTTTATTTTGCGGCACTCGTTCCGCAGATGTCCGATATATGGCTGCTGCCTTCGTCTGATTCGCAGCCATGCTGCCTGCAGACACAACGGTTATCCGTTCTGGCGTTACTATAGACGCCAGCCGCTCACCAGCACATATCACGCTGATATGTGATGGATTCGCCGGAGTCTGACCCGAACTCGGGGGGTACTGGCACTATCCGGGAAGGAGGCAGGGGAAGGGCAGGGTTGATTATTCTGCTGAAATCGACGGGTGTCCTGCCCGTCAGCTTTCGGCTCAGATGGATGGTTCAGGGCCCGGCGTAGTTAATCAGGCCCTGTCCCACAATAGCGGTTCTATAGATCCAGACCGAAGACCAGGTCCGCGAGCAGAGTAAACAGGCTGAAGGCTACGGCGATTGCCAGCAGATTAAGCAGGAAGCCGGCTCGTACCATGTCGCGTAACTCCATCCTGTCGTAGGAGAATACGATTGCGTTGGGCGGGGTGGCGACCGGCATCATAAATGCCATTGATGCGCCCAGTGCAACCGGTACGCAGAGGACAATGGGATCCAGCTCAAGGCCAACGGCTACCGCCGCCAGGATCGGCAGGAAGGTCGCCGTGGAAGCGGTGTTTGAGGTGATCTCTGTCAGGTAGACGATCGCCACGGTCACCAGCAACACCAGCGCCAGGGTGCTGATCTCGACATCGGCGACAGCGTTGCCGATCCATTCCGCCAGCCCGGTTCCCTTGAATCCACCGGCCAGCGCCAGTCCGCCGCCGAACAGCAGCAGCACGCCCCAGGGGACGTTGCGCGCGGCCTCCCAGTCCAGCGCGAACTCGCCTCTTGAGCGTGAGATCGGTACCGCGAACAGCACCATTGCTGCCAGCAGGGCGATGATTGTGTCGTTGATCGGCAGTCCGGTCAGATCAACCAGTAGCTTGCGGAAAATCCAGCCCAGCGCCGCGCAGAGGAAGACTGTGGCGACCAGCTTTTCACCTCTGGACATCGGCCCCAGGGCAACCAGCTCGCGCTTGACCACGCTCCCGGGATCCTCAATGGCGATCTGGTGCGATGGGAACAGCAGGCGCGTCAGAATCAGCCAGGTGGTCGGCAGCATTACGGCGACCACGGGAATACCCAGCATCATCCAGTTGAAGAAACTGATCTCAATGTCATAGGTGTTCTGCAGGAAACTGGCGAGCAGGGCGTTGGGCGGGGTGCCGATCAACGTACCCACGCCACCAATCGAGGCGCTGTAAGCGATAGAAAGCATCAGCGCGACACCGAAATTACGTACTACTTTGTCATCTCTGGTCTGATGGGAGATGAAGTCGATCACAGACAGGCCCACGGCAAACATCATGATGGTGGTCGCGGTGTTGGAGATCCACATTGACAGAAACGCGGTGGCCAGCATGAATCCCAGAATAATCCGCGACGGCGAGGTGCCAATCCGACTGACGATCTGCAGGGCGATACGGCGGTGCAGACCGACATGCTGCATGGCCGCTGCCAGCAGGAATCCACCAAGGAACAGATAGATCAGCGGGTGAGCGTAATTGGCTGCCACCGGCTTGATCTTGTCGATATTGAGCAGCGGCATCAGGATAAGGGGCAGCAGTGCCGTGGCTGGGATTGGAATCGCTTCGCTCAGCCACCAGATCACCATCCAGGTGGCCATCGCCACCAGGCGCCAGGCTTCCAGCGGCATGCCTTCGGGAGCGGATGACATCAGGATCAGAAAGGCGGCAATCGGGCCTCCCAGCAGCCCGGCCAGCCGTAATCCGCCCACCGGCGTTCCCGCTGGCTCGGGGCGGTTCTGGTAATCTGGATCGCGCCGGTCGCCCGGTGTCAGATAATCTTCGTCATGGGCATGGACGCCCTGTTTATCCGTTGTCACAGCTGGCTTACCTCTTTAAATGACAGAGTTATAAGGTGTTCCGGTAATTGCCGGGTTCATCTCCGGGCGGGCAAGTGAAAAGAAACAGGAGTTCGCTACCCTTCCGACCAGAAAACGTAAAAGGCTTATCGAACAGTTCTCGTCCGTTCGGGTCGGAACCGTGACTGCCGGCCTCTTAAATCCGGGAATAAACTACTAAAGGCAAAAAGCAAGCCGCTTTTGGTGTGAGCAGTGCTGTTGTTGGTAATTGGATGATATTAAAGCGAATTATGGTGGGTTGTCGGGTGTGCCGAACGGCGTGTGGCTTTATTTTATAGGTGCCTGGCGACGAAGACTGTCCGAGCTGGCGGATATCCGCCAGGTGCAGTTACGAAAACAGGTGAGATGCCGCCAAATCGGTAGTGAAGCAGGTTGTCTGGTATTTGATGATTTTCAGGAGATTCTAAAAAGAGGGGGTGAGGACAGACCGCGATTTCTACGTGAGACATGGGCATATCAGCGCTGTAATTGTTGCCTGGTAAGTGATAGCTGAAAGTGAGTGGGGTTGCCGTGGCCGGACGGATCGAAACAGCTTTGGGCTGTTTCGCCCCCTTCGGGGCTTCAGCGCGTGGCGCCTGGTCTCAAATTGCTCCTGTGGTCGCAATTTGTCGAACCTCCGGCTCTCACCCGGCAGCGCCGTTGGCGCATATAAAGAAAAAGGGGCCAGTCGGGAGGCTCAATAGGGGGCGGGTGTCTGGTTGCCGTGGCCGGACGGATCGAAACAGCTTCTGGCTGTTTCGCCCCTTGCGGGGCTTCGGCGCGTGGCGCCTGGTCTCAAATCGCTCCTGTGGTCGCAGTTTGTCGAACCTCCGGCTCTCGCCCGGCAGCGCCGTTGGCGCATATAAAGAAAAAGGGCCCCATCAGGGACCCTTTTTCTTTATATCTGTCATGGTACCAGTGGCCGGACTCGAACCGGCACGCCCGCAAAGGCAACGGATTTTGAATCCGTCGTGTCTACCAATTTCACCACACTGGCACAAAAGAGCGTGCTATTATAAGCGCCTTTTTCCGCAGGTCAACGCAATTCATTTGCGTTCGGGCTGCGCAGAGAGCCGATAAAATCTGCAAAATAACCCTGTTCAGTGTAAGCTGTTCGCCCCCTGATTCTGAGTAGTAATTCAACGAATTCATGCGCGTAAAAGACTTTCATTTTGATCTTCCAGATGAGCTGATTGCCCGTTTTCCGACCCCCGAGCGGACCGGTAGCCGATTACTCTGTCTGGATGGAAACTCCGGTGAGCTTCAGCATCGTCAGTTCACCGATATCCTTGAGTTGCTGCAGCCCGGTGATCTGGCGGTATTTAATGATACCCGGGTTATTCCGGCCCGCCTGTATGGTCGCAAAGAGAGCGGCGGTAAGGTGGAGATGCTGGTGGAGCGAGTATTGGATGAGCACCGGGTGCTCGCCCATCTGAGGGCCAGCAAGGCGCCTAAGGCGGGTAGTTGTCTGCTGTTTGAGGACAGTATCGAGGTTGAGGTGCTTGGTCGTCAGGAGGCGTTGTTCGAGCTCTGCTTTAAAGATTCCCGGCCGGTGATCGAGTGTCTGGAGGCCTGCGGCCATATGCCGTTGCCACCTTATATGGCGCGGGAGGATCAGCAGGAGGACCGCGAGCGTTATCAGACGGTCTACAATCAGCGTCCCGGTGCGGTGGCGGCGCCGACGGCCGGTCTGCATTTTGACGAGCCGTTGCTGGCGGCTTTGCGGGAGAAGGGGGTCGAGCAGGCCTTCGTAACGCTGCATGTGGGAGCCGGTACCTTCCAGCCGGTACGGGTGGATTCCATTAAGGATCACCAGATGCACTCGGAGTATGTCGAGGTGTCGCAGCAGGTCTGTGACCAGGTGGCGGCGACCCGGGCCCGGGGTGGGCGGGTTATTGCCATCGGTACCACCAGTGTGCGTTCGCTGGAGAGCGCCGCCCGTGATGCCGAAGATGCGCCGGGGGGAATTCGTCCCTACCGCGGCGAAACCAGCATCTTTATCTATCCCGGCTACCAGTATCGGGTGGTGGATGCGCTGGTGACCAATTTCCATCTGCCGGAGTCGACACTGCTGATGCTGGTCAGCGCCTTTGCCGGCAGCGAACATATTCGCCGGGCCTATGCTGAGGCGGTAGCGCAGAAGTATCGGTTCTTCAGCTATGGCGATGCCATGTACATTACCCGCCGCACGTGTGCGGACGGCGTGAATAGCGGCGCTGGTGACGACCAGCCAGCCGGTTAACAGGTTCAGGAGCTATCCGTGACACGTGAATGTTTTATGTCCTACGAGCTGCTTGCCACCGATGGCAAGGCGCGTCGTGGACGTCTGAGTTTTCCCCGTGGCGATGTCGAGACCCCGGCCTTTATGCCGGTCGGTACCTACGGCACGGTTAAGGGCATGCTGCCCCGGGATATCGAAGAGACCGGTGCCCACATTATTCTCGGCAATACCTTTCATCTGATGCTGCGCCCGGGCACCGAAGTGGTGAAGGCCCATGGCGACCTTCATGACTTTGTGCAGTGGAAGGGACCGATCCTGACCGATTCCGGTGGTTTCCAGGTGTTCAGCCTGGGGGCGATGCGCAAGATCACCGAAGAAGGGGTCCGATTCCAGTCACCGGTGGATGGCTCGCCGGTGAAGCTGAGTCCGGAGATCTCAATGCAGGTGCAGCGGGATCTGGGCTCCGATATTGTGATGATCTTCGATGAGTGCACTCCTTACCCGGCCAGTGAACCGGTAGCGGCGGACTCGATGCGGCTGTCGCTGCGCTGGGCAAAACGCAGTAAGGACGCTCACGGCGATAATCCGTCGGCGCTGTTCGGCATTATTCAGGGCGGTATGTATCCGGAGTTGCGGGATGAATCGCTGGCCGGCCTGACCGAGATCGGCTTCGATGGGTATGCCATCGGCGGTCTGTCGGTGGGGGAGCCGAAAGATGAAATGATGAAAATCCTCGACCATACCACCCCGAAGATGCCGGAGGATCGTCCCCGCTATCTGATGGGAGTGGGGCGTCCCGAGGACCTGGTGGAAGGGGTGCGTCGCGGCGTCGACATGTTCGACTGCGTGATGCCGACCCGTAACGCACGAAACGGCCATCTGTTTGTCTCAACGGGGGTGATTAAGATCCGCAACGCCGCCCATAAGCATGACAACAGTCCGCTGGATCCGGAGTGCGACTGCTACACCTGCCAGAACTTCAGCCGTGCTTACCTGCATCATCTTGATAAGTGTAAGGAGATGCTGGGCGCACAGCTCAATACCATCCACAATCTGCGCCATTATCAAAACCTGATGAGCGGATTGCGAACTGCTATCGAACAGGGTAAATTGAGCGACTTTGTGGACGAATTCTACCGCAAACGTGGCCAGCAGACGCCGGCGCTGGGCTGAGCTGAGGTCAGGTTTGAGTGTTTGTTAAGATAACGCGTATTTTTTAAGTATTTTAGGAGAGGACAATGAGTTTCTTTATCTCGCCAGCGATGGCTGAAGGTGCAGGTGGTGCAGCTCCCGGTGGTGAAATTTCCAGTCTGATTTTTCTGGTCGGTTTCGCGCTGATCTTCTATTTCATGATGTGGCGTCCCCAGAGCAAGCGTGCCAAGGAGCACAAAGCGCTGATCTCCGGCCTGTCCAAGGGCGACGAAGTGGTAACCAGCGGTGGTCTGATCGGTAAGATCACCAAGGTGGACGATGACTACGTCGTTATCAGCGTCTCCGAAAATACCGAACTGAAGTTTCAGAAAGGACACGTGGCGGCTGCCCTGCCCAAGGGAACCATCAAGGATATCTGAGGTTCTTAACTGAACGCACGAAAACGCCACTCATTCGTAGTGGCGTTTTGTTATTTCTCGAACCCAGGGTTGCTGTCTGCTTCTGCTTTGTAGTGGCAGTGACCGGATACAGGGCATCGGCATGCTCAACAAATACCCGTTGTGGAAAAACCTCATCATCATTTTTGTGCTGGTGATCGGCGCAATCTACGCAGCTCCCAATCTCTATCCCGATGACTATGCGGTACAGGTGTCCGGCGCCAGTACCACGACTCGTGTCGATCAGGCCCTGATGGGGCGGGTCGAGCGGGCTCTGAAGAAAGAGAACGTTGATTTCTTAGGGGGGGAGCTCACTGACAAGAACCTGCTGGTTCGCTTCGGCTCCAGCGAAGAGCAGCTGAAAGCACGGACTGTCATCACCCGGGCGCTGGGCGATGATTATGTGAGCGCCCTGAATCTGGCTCCGACCACTCCTGACTGGCTGACCTCCATCGGCGCCGGGCCGATGAAGCTGGGCCTGGACCTGCGTGGCGGCGTTCATTTCCTGATGGAAGTGGATATGGCCGCGGCTCTTAAACAGCGCCTGGATGTCTACGTCAGCGAGATTAAGCAGCGGCTGCGCAGCGAGAAACTGCGCTACCGGGGTGTCTCCTCAAAGGCTGACGGCAGCCTCAGCGTTAAGTTCAGAACCGCTGAAGATCGGGATAATGCCCGCTCTCTGCTGCGTCGTGAGTATGCTGAGTTCCTGCTGACGCCGGAAGATATTAATGGTGAATTCCTGCTGAGCGTCAGTCTGACCGAAGCGCGGGTGCGTGAGATCGAGGACTATGCCATCAAGCAGAACCTCACCACCATCCGTAACCGGGTCAACGAGCTGGGTGTGGCAGAGCCGCTGGTCCAGCGTCAGGGCCGCAACCGTATCGTGATTCAGCTGCCGGGTGTTCAGGACACCGCCGCGGCCAAGCGTATCCTCGGTAAGACCGCCAATCTGGAGTTCCGTCTGGAGGCGAAGACAGACGCGCCGCGCAGCAGCACTGAAATGTTTGAGTTCCGCGAGCCCGGCCGTCCCGACGCCACCATCGAAAAAGATATCATCATCACCGGCAGCAGTGTCGCTAATGCCCAGGCCAATTTTGACGAGAATGGCCAGCCTCAGGTATCCATTACCCTGGATGCTAAGGGCGGCAAAATGATGAACCGGATCACCCGCAACGCCATCAAGCGTCGTATGGCGGTCCTGTTTATCGAGCACAAGAGTCGCACCCGTTACGTGATGGAAGACGGCGTCGAAGTTGAGAAGCGCATTCCCTACGTCGAGAAGAAGATCATCAGTCTGGCCACCATTCAGTCGGCGCTGGGCACCAGCTTCCGGATCACCGGCCTCGACGGCGTGGGTGAATCCTCAGAACTGGCGCTGCTGCTGCGGGCCGGTGCGCTGGCCGCGCCGATCTACTTCGTCGAAGAGCGGACCGTCGGCCCGAGCCTGGGTCAGCAGAATATCGATCTCGGTGTGACCTCGGTACAGATCGGCTTCGCGCTGGTGCTGCTGTTTATGGTGGTTTACTACAAGCTGTTCGGGCTGGTGGCCAATGTGGCGCTGGGGCTGAACCTGGCGATCCTGGTGGCGGTGATGTCGATGCTGTCGGCGACCCTGACCCTGCCCGGTATCGCCGGTATCGTACTGACGGTCGGTATGGCGGTGGATGCCAACGTACTGATCTTCTCGAGGATCAAGGAGGAGCTTAAAAACGGCCTGCCGCCGCAGTCGGCGATCCATGCCGGTTACGAGCGCGCCTTCTCCACTATCTTCGACGCCAACATCACCACCCTGGTGGTGGCGGTGATTCTGTTTGCTGTCGGTACCGGGCCGGTCAAAGGTTTTGCGGTGACCCTGTCCATCGGCATCCTGACCTCCATGTTTACGGCCATTATGGTGACCCGTTCGCTGGTTAACCTGATCTACGGCGGTCGTCTGGTGAAGAAACTGTCGATCGGTTGGGAGGTGTAAGTCGATGAGCGCAACAGCTAAAGTGATCAACTTTATGGGGCTGCGGAAAATCGCAGCCGTCTTCTCGCTGGTACTGCTCGCCGTTTCCGTCGGCTCGCTGGCATTTAATTCGCTGCAGTTCGGTCTCGACTTCACCGGCGGCGCGCTGGTGGAGGTGGAATACGCCGAGCCCCGGCCGCTGAACGAAATTCGCGGCACGCTGGAACAGGCCGGCTACGATGATGTGGTGGTCCAGACCTTCGGTTCGCCCACCGCCATTCTGGTACGACTGGCGCAGGATCATACCTCGCAACTGGGGGATGAGGTGCTGGCGGCTCTGCGTTCCGGCAGCGATCAGGAGATTGAGCTGCGCCGCTCCGAGTTCGTCGGTGCCCAGGTGGGCGACGAGCTGCGCGAGCAGGGCGGTCTCGGTATGCTGCTGGCACTGGGTATCGTGATGCTGTACGTGGCCTTCCGCTTTCAGATCAAGTTCTCGGTGGGCGCGGTGGTGGCGCTGGCCCACGATGTCCTTATCGTGCTGGGCTTCTTCTCGCTGCTGCGGCTGGATTTCGACCTGACGGTGCTGGCGGCGGTGCTGGCGGTGATCGGTTATTCCCTCAACGACACCATCGTCGTCTGTGACCGTATCCGTGAAAACTTCCGGATCGTCCGAAAGGGCAGCTCGGAAGAGATCATCAATATCTCGCTGACCCAGACCCTGGGCCGGACTTTGGTGACCTCGTTGACCACCCTGCTGGTGCTGACAGCCCTGTTCTTCTTTGGTGGCGAGCTGATCCATGGTTTCGCCACCGCCCTGATGGTGGGTGTGCTGGTGGGTACTTACTCCTCCGTTTACGTCGCCGGTAACGTACTGCTGGCGATGAAGGTCACCCGCGAAGACCTGCTGCCGCCGGCGAAGGAAGAGGTCGAGGACGAAATGCCCTGATCGGCTACACTGTCAGAGTGAGCTTGAAAACGTCGGCTTCGGCCGGCGTTTTTTTATGTACAGGAAGTACTTATGCCGCGAGAACCAGGGAAGGTGGAAGTGGCGATGTACAGCACGTAGGAAGAACAGAAAATTTCGGCTCCCGGTACTGCTGCCTGAAAGAGCGATCTCCGAGCGCCGGATTGCGGGTTTTTTACTGATCCACCGCAAACAGACGATAAGTGCCCGGAAATCGGGCTATAAATGCAATAGCAGATAAGTAATATACGGACTGAAAATAACTTTGGACAATAATAACGACCCTTCTGGAGCACACTCCGCAATGGCCCTGCGCACCGACGATCCCTACGCTCAGCGGGAAGCTGAC
The DNA here is from genome assembly GCA_965230185.1 of Motiliproteus sp. GTDB lineage: Bacteria > Pseudomonadota > Gammaproteobacteria > Pseudomonadales > Balneatricaceae > Motiliproteus. The sequence continues at coordinate 5,104,325 of OZ245995.1, read as the reverse complement.
AACTATGAGAATCCTATCCCCAGCCGCGAGTTTATTCAATCAACGCTGAAGGATCAGGGTCGTCCGCTCTCCCATGCTCAGCTCTGTACCGAGCTGGGACTGGTCAGCGAGGAGCAGATCGAAGCGTTGCGACGTCGGCTGCGGGCGATGGAGCGGGATGGTCAGCTGATGCACACCCGCCGGGGCGGCTACGGGCTGGTGGATCATATGGATCTGGTGGCCGGCCGGGTAGTCGGCCATCGCGACGGCTACGGCTTTCTGATTCCCGATGACGGCAGCGAGGACATCTACCTCCACAACCGCCAGATGCGCAAGCTGTTCGATGGCGACCGGGCGCTGGTGCGGCCCGGTGAGATGGATCGCCGGGGGCGGCTCGAAGGCAAGGTCATCGAGGTGCTGGAGCGTAACACCCAGCAGCTGGTCGGGCGTTTCTACTATGAAGGCGGTGTCGGCGCGGTGGTGCCGGAAAACCAGAAGATCAGTGTCGATATCGCCGTTGCGGCGGGGGATGACCTCGATGCCGACGATGGCGACTATGTACTGGTAGAGATCCTGCAGCAGCCGGGACCACGTCATCGGCCTCGTGGTCGGGTTATCGAAGTGCTTGGCGCTCATATGGCGCCGGGTATGGAGATCGAGGTGGCTATTCGCAACTACGATATTCCCAACGAATGGACGGATGAGGTTGTTGATGAAGCCGGTCGTTTCGGCGCTGAAGTCGCTGAAGCCGATAAGGCCCACCGGGTCGACCTGCGCGATCTGCCGCTGGTTACCATCGATGGCGAAGATGCCCGCGATTTCGACGATGCGGTCTACTGTGAACGCAAGAAAAGCGGCGGCTGGCGGTTGTTTGTCGCCATCGCCGACGTCTCTCACTACGTTAAGCCGGGAAGCTCGCTGGATCTGGAAGCGCTGAAGCGTGGCAACTCGGTGTATTTCCCGGAGCATGTGGTACCGATGCTGCCGGAGGCGCTGTCCAACGGCCTGTGCTCGCTGAATCCCAATGTGGATCGGCTGGCGATGGTCTGCGAAATGACCCTCAGTGCCAAAGGCCGGCTCAGTGGTTATCAGTTCTACGAGGCGGTTATTCGCTCCCATGCCCGGCTGACCTACACCCAGGTTGGAGCGTTGCTGGAAGAGCCGGAGTCCCGAATCGGGATGAAGGTCAGTCAGCGGTATGCTGATCTGGTTCCCCATCTTTATGAGCTCAACTGGTTGTATCAGGCCCTGCGCGAAGCGCGAAAACTGCGGGGCGCTATCGACTTCGAAACCACGGAGACTCGTATCATCTTTGGCGCCGATCGCAAGATCGAAGAGATCGTACCGGTGGTGCGCAACGATGCTCACAAGCTGATCGAAGAGTGTATGCTGTGTGCCAATGTGGCCACCGCCCGGTTTGTGGAGAAACTGAAGAAGCCGGGGCTGTATCGAGTTCACCAGGGACCGAAGGCGAAAAAGCTGGAGAGCCTGCGTGCATACCTGGGTGAGCAGGGGCTCAGCCTCGGTGGTGGCGATAAGCCGGAGCCGGCCGACTATCAGCAGTTGCTTGAGCAGGTGCAGGAAAGGCCCGATGCCCATGTTATTCAGACGATGATGCTGCGTTCTCTCAGTCAGGCCGTCTATACCCCGGAGAACGAGGGGCATTTCGGTCTGGGATTCGCCGCCTATACCCACTTCACCTCACCCATTCGCCGTTATCCCGATCTGATGATTCACCGGCTGATTCGGGCTGTGATTCGTTCCCAGAAGAGCGAGGGGGCGGTCAGTCGGGCGGTTCGCGGCATGATTGGCCGCAAGGGGCCCAAAGACTCCGTGCAACGGGTCAAAGGGGCGCCAAGGGTCAGTTGGGCTGACAACTATCCCTACGATGCTAAAAAAATGGCCGAGCTGGGTGAGCATTGCTCGATGACTGAGCGACGTGCCGATGAAGCGACCTGGGATGTGGTTGCCTGGCTGAAGAGCGAGTTTATGCAGGATTGCATCGGCGATGACTTTGATGCTGTGGTCAGCTCGGTAACCGCTTTCGGGCTGTTTGTCGAACTGGAAGGGATCTATGTCGAAGGCCTGATTCACGTAACAGCCCTTGCCGGAGATTACTACCATTTTGATGCCGCGAAACAGCGTCTGGTCGGTGAACGAACCCGTACGATTTATCGACTGGGCGATGAGCTCAGAGTCAAGGTTGTTCGGGTCGATCTGGATGAGCGGAAAATCGATTTCGAACTGGTGCAGCCTGTTCGAAAAGTGAAAAAGAAGGGAGGCAGAGGCGGTAACCGTAAGTACAGGGGCGGGCGTCAGGCCCGTTAAGCGGCCCCGTTAAGCGGCAGAGTACGCTTGATTCTGTGCCTTCCTTCGTGGCCTCTCTCAGGGTGCCGCTCTGATTACACCGGTTCCGTCAGTGGCGGAGCTGGTGTCCGGCAATGCCCAGGCGGTCCGAAGAGTCTTTCGGAGCACCTGTTCCATAGCTCTCAGGTCTGATCACCAGCCGGGCGACATAACCCCTTGTTGGTGATCAGTCAAGCTCCAGGAAGTTATGCTGCTGGGCGTGATCGAGACGGCGACGGAAGCGATCCGCCTTGTTGGCGAAGTACATGGTGATCATGCAGCAGGCCAGTACGCTGTATAGCACCATAAAGCAGGCGCTGTAGAATCCGGCGTAGTCGACGGCCAGACCAAACACGATCGGCAGGGTACAGCCGCCCAGCGCACCCAGCGCCGCCACAAAGCCGCCAACACTGCCCATCTGTGATGGGTAGTAATCGTGAATGGTCTTGTAGACGCTGGCACGTCCGAACCCCTGGGCCAGTCCGATAACAAAAATCAGCAGGGTGAACAGCCAGATATTGACCTCGATCTTCAGGTTTACATCATTGTGGACCCCATGGATAGTCATGGTGGTGGAGGGGTAGCTGAGGAAAAACAGGCATACCAGACAGATCCAGAACACCATCCAGTTGACCGCGCTGCCGCCGTAACGGTCGGCGAACCAGCCGCCCAGTGCCCGCACCATGCTGGAGGTGGCGGCGAAAAACAGGGTGTAGGCCATGGCCTGACTGGGGGTCAACTGATAGACATTGGCGTAATACTGCGGCAGCCACATAATCAGTGCCAGGAAACTGCCGAAGACGAAGTAGTAATAGAGGCCGAAGCGCCAGACCTGCAGCTGTCTGAAGGGGGAGGCCACCGGCTGGCGACGTTCCTTGCGGGCGAGTGCGGCCACCTTCGCCGGCCGTGACGGGGCCAGTGCTGCAAACAGCAGGGCGATCAGAATCAGGCCACCGCCATAGAAGGGGCCGACGCTCTGCCATCCCCACTGACTGACCAGAATCGGTGTCAGCACCAGAGTGATCGCGGCGCCGGCATTGCCGGCGCCGAAGATACCCATCGCCGTGCCCTGATGGTTACGTTCAAACCAGTCACAGATGTAGCTGATGCCGAGCGTGAAGGAGACGCCGCTGATGCCGATCCAGAAGCCCAGCAGCAGATAAGAGTCGTAACTTTCGGCATAGGGCAACAGAAACAGCGCCGGCGTCGTTATCAACATCTGAGCAATAAACAGGTGCTTGGGATTGTAGCGATCGGCCAGCACCCCGGCCGGTATCCTGACCAGGGCGCCGGTCAGCATCGGCGCGGCAAAAAAGACCCCCAGTTCAGTGGCGGTCATATTCATGGATTTCTCCAGTTCCAGACCGAACACGGCGTACAGTATCCACACTGAAAAGTTGGCGGCAAAGGCAAGGGTCGCCATGGTCAGGGCTCTGTTGGCACCGCTGGTGGGGAGTCTGATGCTCATTCTCTTTTTTCCGATAGTTGTCGCTGTCCGGGCCTGCTACAGCTTACTCTAATGTAATTCGAGCCGGTGGTATATGCCCTGTTTTTTTACTGAAATAACCGTTTTTCAGCAACTTAAACAGCCCTACCTATAAAGTGGTAGAAATGGCTGAAAAGCCTATATCATGCGGGGTACAAGCGGATTTATTCGAAGGTGATAGGCGGAATTTCAGCCAGAAATCATTACCCCTCGCTTGACCAAGATCAACCGTAAAAAACCATTCTTGATACAAGTCAACTCGTCTTTGGTAAGAAAGGTAGAGACTGTTGCCAACCCAGTTACTACCCATGACAGATCGTAATGGAGGACACCATGTCCGATGATCACAAAATTAATCTTTTCGCCCTCGGCGATCCAAAGATAAAAACGCTGCACGTAACCTGGTTTGCTTTCTTTCTGACCTTCGTGGTGTGGTTTAACCACGCTCCGCTGCTGGTCTTCATGAAAGAAGCTTTCGATATGACCTCCCAGCAGGTCAAGGCGCTGATGATTCTGAACGTCGCCCTGACCATACCGGCGCGGATTGTGATCGGTATTCTGGTGGATAAACTCGGACCCCGTAAGGTCTATAGTGGTCTGCTGATTATCTCCTCCGGTCTCTGTCTGGCCTTCGCTTTCGCTCAGACCTATGAGCAGCTGGCGATGATGCGCTTCCTGATGGGCTTCGTGGGCGCCGGTTTTGTAATCGGTATCCGCATGGTTGGTGAGTGGTTCCCTCACAAATCCGTTGGTGTCGCTGAAGGCATCTACGGTGGCTGGGGTAACTTCGGTTCCGCCGCTGCGGCAATGTCACTGCCAACACTGGCGATGATCTACGGTGGTGAAGATGGCTGGCGTTATGCCCTGGGGACTACTGGTGTGATCGCCGGTGTCTACGGTATCTTCTACTACTGGGTAGCTCGTAACACGCCGAAAGGTTCCACCTACTTCAAGCCCAAGAAGGCGGGTGGTCTGGAAGTTACCAGCTGGAAAGACTTCTACATGTACCTGGGTATGAACATCCCCATGTACCTGGCACTGGCGGTTCTGGCCTGGAAACTGTCTCCCTCCGGTGTTGGTCTGCTGACTGAAACAGCCATGTACGGTATCTGGGGTGTCCTGGTTGCCCTGTATATCTTCCAGACCTACTCCATCTGGAACGTCAACAAAGACAACCTGCGCAACGGCGTACCTGAGCTGGACAAGTATGAGTTCAAGCAGGTGGCGATCCTGGACTGGTCTTACTTCGTTACTTTCGGTTCCGAACTGGCGGTTGTCTCCATGCTGCCGCTGTTCTTCCTGGAAACCTTCGAAGGACTGGATCCGGTTAAAGCGGGTCTGCTGGCATCCGGCTTTGCCTTCATGAACCTGGTGGCTCGTCCTACCGGTGGCTGGTTCTCTGATCGCTTCGGTCGTCGCAAGGCGCTGATGATTCTGATCGGTGGCCTGGCCTGTGGTTACTTCGTCCTCAGTCAGATCGACTCCGGCTGGTGGATCCCTGCGGCGGTTATCGCCACCATGTGTTGTTCCTTCTTTGTACAGGCCGGTGAAGGTGCGGTATTCGCCATCGTACCGCTGATCAAGCGCCGTATGACTGGCCAGATCGCCGGTATGGCTGGTGCCTACGGTAACGTGGGTGCGGTAACCTACCTGACTATTCTGAGCTTTGTGGACTACAGTACCTTCTTTATGATCATCGGTGCGTCTGCCGCAATCATCTTCTTTATCGCGATGATGCTCAGCGAGCCCAAGGGTAAGATCTCTGAAGTACTTCCTGACGGCACTGTTCAGATGATTGACGTAGGATAATCCCACAATTTCAGGGAATCTGCAGTGACTCAAAAGGATACTGAAAATCTGCAACTCGACGCGGCCTGGTGTTCAGCACCGGGCCGCAAGATTAATAACGAAGACTGTGCCGGTGTTCACACCCCGGAAGACGAATACCTGCTGCTGAGCAAGGGAATCGCTCTGGTGGTGGCCGATGGAGTCTCCTCGGCGGAAGCCGGCCAGGAAGCCAGCCATACTGCCGTTACCCGCTTTATCGAAGAGTATTACCAGACGCCGGATACCTGGTCCGCCGGCCACTGCGGCGAGAAAATACTCTCCACCATCAATCTTCGTCTCTACCGCAAGAGCCATGAGTTCGCCACCGAAAGTAAGGGGTATCTGACCACTTTCAGTGCCGCCGTGGTCAAAAGCCGGACTGCTCACTTTTTCCATATCGGCGACAGCCGCATCTTTCGCCTGCATTGTGATGAGGAGGGAAAGCAGCAGCTGACCCAGCTGACCCGCGATCATACGGCGGTAATGGGCGAGAACCGGGCGACCCTTTCACGGGCGCTGGGTATGGACAACCGCCTCAATGTCGATTACGGCCGGGTGCCACTGGAGGAGGGGGACCGGCTGCTGCTCACCAGCGACGGTGTCCATGACTTCATTCATGAGTCGGAGCTGATCCGAATTCTTGCTCAGGATAAGACCGCCGATGAGATCAGCCGGGAGCTGGTGGATACGGCGCTGGCCAACGACAGCGATGACAATGTCAGCGCTACCGTTGCCTGCGTTAACCGGTTGCCGGAAGAGAGCCTTGATGATTACAGTGTCAAGCTGACCCGGCTGCCGTTCCCGCCGGAACTGACACCCGGAATGAAGATCGACGGCTACGAGATCGTTCGCGAGCTGTTCGCTTCCAGCCGCAGTCAGCTCTATCTGGTTCGTGACAGCGAAACCGGTGAAGAGATGGCAATGAAGACGCCCTCTCTGAACTATGAGGACGATATCAGCTATATCGATCGCTTTATTCAGGAAGAGTGGGTGGGCAGCCGCATCAGCGGTCCCAATGTGGTCGGTATTATTCGTCAGACCCGGCCCCGTACCTATCTCTACTATCTGATGGAGTATGTGGTCGGTGAGGGGCTGGACAGCTGGATGGAGGAGCATCAGCCGCCGAGCCCGAAGCAGGCGATCGCCATCGTTCAGCAGATCGCCGAAGGACTTAAGGCATTTCACGAAAATGAAGCGATCCATCAGGATCTGAAGCCCGGCAACGTGCTGATCACCGAAGACCAGCGAGCGGTGATCGTCGATTTCGGTTCGGTCTATGTGGCCGGCCTCGCCGAGCTGCAGCGACCGCTGGTGCACGAGGGCGCTCTGGGCACCGCCAGTTATTCCGATCCCCTGTATCTGATGGGTAAAAACCCGGGCATCCAGGGCGATGTCTACGCGCTCGCCACCATCGTCTACGAGATGTTTACCGGCGAACTGCCCTACGGTAACGGTGTCGAGGAGTGTCGGACCGCCTTTGACTATGACCGTCTGCGCTATCAGAGTGCCGCCCTGCATAACCCGGTTATTCCGGTCTGGTTCGACAGCGCGCTGGAGAAGGGGCTGGCCTTCGATCTGAATCAGCGTTACAACACCGTCGATGAGCTGCTGGTCGACCTGACGCAGCCCAACCCGGAGTTTCTGAAAACCGACCCGGTTTCCGAAAGCAGTGCCAGCAGCCTGGTGTTCTGGAAGCTGCTGTCCGGGTTCTGGTTCCTCACATTTCTGCTACTGCTTTACCTGTTCTCTCAGAACTGACCCCGCTGCCTGTCAGGGTGGCTCTGCCGGGTCGGTAACCGTTTGATCAGTGTCGACGTCGTCTTACACAGAGGATCCTGAGTGACTCCAGCGTTCAGGTTACGGGGCGACGTCGACACTTTTTTCTCAGCTCTCTTTAAGAATGTACCGACAATCCTTGTGTCTCAGCGGTCTGTCGCCGCCGCTGCTATCAGCCCCCTGTCAGTGGCTGGTAGAAGATGATCGCCGTAGGCAGGGTCAGCATCAGATAGAGAGCGGCCGCGATCGTCAGGCACAAAGCCCAGCCGCCGGTTCGCCGGTCCAGCGGAATGCTGTCGCTGCCATCGCTGAGGCGGGCGTAGACCAGTTGGGAGGCGGCGGCAACCGCAGCAGCCAGCAGTAGTCCACCGACGACATCGCTGAACCAGTGAACGCCCAGGTAGACCCGGGAGAACGCCACCATAACGGCGGCGATCGTAGCGGGGCCGTACAGCCACCAGCGGCGCTGCCAGCGAACGCCGCGGGCGATAAGGCCTGAGGCCATAAACAGGAAGAAAGCGCTGTTGCTGGTATGGGCGCTGGGAAAGGACCAGGAGCGGGGTGGGGTGGCCAGCAGTTCAGGTCGGGGCAGGGCCAGCCCGTACTTCATTGCCTGATTGACCGCAATCACCGCGACCAGGCCGCCGAGCCAGCAGAGTGCTGCCTGCGAGCGGCCGCTCAGCCACAGCCAGGCCCAACTGATCAGGCTGAGAATCAGCAGGATAAGGCCGTCGCCCACCAGGGTGACCGGAATAAACAGCTGGTCGGTGGATGTCGAGCGCAGCGCAAACAGCCAGTCGCTGACAGCCCGATCGGTGGCTTCCAGCCAGCCGGTTTGCGTCACCACCAGCGATAACGCCAGCAGAGTCGGTACGCAAATCAGCAGTAACAGTGACCAGGTGACGGGGAGTTGTCGTTGTCGCAGCCAGCGGCTGAAACCGTTGCCGGGCAGGCTTTCCTCCGTACCGGGTTCGGGAGCTGGACGCAGCTGACGGTGAACCAGCCACAGCAGCACCAGGCCGGTCAGGGTCAGAACAGAGACGGCGCTGCCGACGATCTGCTGCTGGCTCCAGTCGACCAGCTGCGCGCCACTGCGGGTGGAACTGCCGACCAGATAGCCCGGCAGGATATAAACCGGTGCCCAGGCCAGTGCGGACAGCAGATTAACGACGACGAACTGCAACGGCGGCATACTGAGCATGCCGGCCACAAAGGGCAGTACCGGTCTTATGGGGCCGACGAAGCGGCCGATCACCACCGAGAAGATCCCGTATCGGCGAAAGAACTGTTCGCCGCGTTCGATCCAGAGCGGGTGCTGACGAAACGGCCAGACCCGCAATGCCGGGCCATGGGCGTAACGACCCAGGAAGAAGCTGAAGAGGTCGCCGGCGACCGCACCGGCCATGGCCGAGAGCAGGCAGTGCCAGAGTTCGAACTGCAGTCCTCCGGCGAGTGTCGCGGTGGCAAACAGCAGGGCGACGCCGGGAACAATAATGCCGATCATCGCCAGTGATTCGACAAAGGCCATCAGACCAATCGCCGTTACGATCAGTTCCGGGTGCTGGCTGAGCCATTCGGTGAGTGTGCTGATCAGTTCGGTCATAGTTGTATATTCTGGCCCTTGTCAGCAGCAAGTTACAGAGAAACCGATCAATCCCCTAACCATTGTCACTTGCAGCAGGTAGAATAGCGGGCTCCGGCCTGCGCTGAACGGGAACGCTGATGACCGGGCGTATTCATAGCGGATCGGAACAGAAATATACACCTATTCTTAACAGGTGCCGGTGTTGCTGGCGTCTGATAACCGCGAATCAGAGCAGTACTCGACGGTCGCTCTGTTTATGATTCCGTGACACAGGTAAAGGTCCGTGAAGGAAATTATTCTGATCACTATCTCCGGCGACGATAAGCCCGGTGTTACCTCCACTATCAGCGGCATTCTGGCCGGCTATAAGGTCACTATTCTCGATATCGGCCAGGCCGTGATTCATGACAATCTGTCACTGGGCATTCTGGTTGAAATTCCCCGTGAAGCGGAATCCTCACCTATTCTCAGCGACGTGCTTTTCCGTATGCACGAACTGGGGATGAATACCCGATTTGAACCGGTACCCATGGAAGATTACCAGCGCTGGGTTGAGGGGCAGGGCAAAGCCCGCCACATCATTACGCTGCTGGCTCGCCGGGTGACGGCCGAACATATCGGCAAGGTGACCCGTATTGCCGCCGATCATGGCCTGAATATTGACAACATCAGCCGCCTGTCCGGCCGAATCCACCTGGATGAAGTGGAAGGCAGCACCCGCTCCTGTGTGGAGTTCTCGGTGCGGGGCCGACCTTCAGACGATCTTCGTGAAGAGTTTATGAAGGCCGCCAGTGAGCTGGATGTGGATATCGCCTTCCAGAAGGATGATATCTTCCGTCGTAATCGTCGGCTGGTGGTCTTCGATATGGATTCCACGCTGATTGAAGCGGAGGTAATCGATGAGCTGGCCAAGGAGGCCGGTGTCGGCGAACAGGTGGCGGCGATCACGGAAGAGGCGATGCAGGGTAAGATCGATTTTACCGAGAGCTTCCAGCGTCGGGTCGGGCTGCTGAAGGGGCTTGATGAAGCGGTTCTGGCGAAGATCGCTGAGCGTCTGCCGCTGACCGAAGGCGCGGAAGCGCTGGTCTCCAATCTGCACGGACTGGGCTATAAAACGGCGATCCTGTCCGGTGGCTTCAATTACTTCGGTGAATACCTGAAGCGGAAACTCGGTTTTGATTATGTCTACGCCAATGAGCTGGAGATCGAAGATGGCAAGGTGACCGGACGTGTCACCGGTACCGTGGTGGATGGCAAGCGCAAGGCAGAATTGCTGCGTGAAATCGCCGAACGGGAAGGGGTGGGGCTGGAGCAGACTATCGCTGTCGGCGATGGCGCTAATGATCTGCCGATGCTGAGTATTGCCGGTCTCGGTATCGCTTTCCGGGCCAAGCCACTGGTGCGTCGCAGTGCCAAGCAGGCGATCTCGACCCTGGGTCTGGACGGTATTCTCTATCTTATCGGTTTCCGCGATCGGGATACAGTGGAGTAAAGCGAAGACCGCCGAGGTCTGAGAGTTAAGAGTATTGCTAACCAGGCAGAGGGATTGTCGATGGCAGATTCAGAGCAGCAGAACCGCAGACAGCCGGCCGGAGGGCGTATCCGACAGGAACGGCTGGCGGCAATAATGGCGGCGGCCGAGCAGGAGTTTGCCATCAACGGCTACAGGGGTACCAGTACCAGCGCGATCGCCCGCACCGCGGGGCTGGCTAAGGCGCAGGTGCACTACTACTTCCCCAGCAAAGAAGATCTTTATCGGGAGCTGTTGCTGACCGTTATCGATCAGTGGAACTGCCCGCTGGAAGGTATCACCGCTGAGGATGAGCCGGCCGAGGTACTGGAGGCGTATATCCGTGAGAAGCTGCGGGTCTCCTGGGAGCGGCCGGCATTGTCAAAGATCTTTGCCGGCGAAGTGCTGCGCGGCGGACCGGTGCTCAAAGCCCATCTGCTGGACGGCCAGAAAGCCTGGCTGCGCCATAAAACGGAGGTCATCAACAGCTGGATCAGGCTGGGCAAGATGGATCCGGTGGATCCGGTCCAGCTGATTTTTATGATCTGGTCGGTGACCCAGCACTACGCCGATTACCAGGCTCAGGTGCTGGCGCTGATGGAGCAGGAGTCGCTGACTGCGGCGGACCTTGAGAGGGTTACCGATCAGGTGGTGTCGATCATCTTCAGAGGTTGCGGCATCAGCCAAAAAACCGACCGATAGTATAAATTTTTCTCTTATTCGGGCATTATAGGGCGATTTTTGCGATAGGCCGCTACGGCTGCTTTCAAGGATGATCGCTCTTTAGCCTGAAACCAGCCGGGGCCCCGGTTTTTTTGTTTTCAGGGGTCGGAACCAGCGCCTATCCTATTGAGTGTTCGTGTTTGGTTTTTCAGCTGAACCGGCGGCATCGTGGTCCGAGGCCGGGCGGTAGCAGAGGTCAGAACTCAGCAGGCGAAAAGAGGTTTCATGCAGGAATCAGTACCGCAGTCGCAACATCCGCGACTGGAACTACGACAGATCGTCAAAGCCTTCCCGGGCTGTCTTGCCAACGATCGTGTCGATCTGACCATCAGGCCCGGCGAGATTCACGCCCTGCTCGGCGAAAACGGCGCTGGTAAGAGCACTCTGGTAAAGATGATCTTCGGTCTGCTGAAGCCGGATTCAGGCACTATGTGCTGGGAAGGTGAGACGGTCAGGGTCGGCAGTCCGGCGGAGGCCCGAAACCTTGGTGTCGGCATGGTGTTTCAGCATTTCTCGCTGTTTGAAGCCCTGACCGTTAAGGAAAATATCGCGCTGGGGATGAGTAATCCGCCGCCGATGGCGGAGCTGGAAAAACAGATTCTTGAGGTCGAGGAAAAATACGGCCTGCCGCTGGACCCGAATCGGGCTGTTCACAGCCTCTCTGTCGGCGAAAAACAACGCATTGAGATCGTCCGTTGTCTGCTGCAGAATCCCCGCCTGCTGATTATGGATGAGCCCACCTCGGTGCTGACTCCCCAGGAAGCCGAAACCCTGTTCGTGACCCTGCGTCAGCTGGCGGCCGAAGGCTGCTCCATTCTCTATATCAGTCATAAGCTGGATGAGGTGCGTCAGCTGTGCGAGGGGGCAACCATTCTTCGCCTCGGTCGTAATGTCGGTGAGTGCGATCCCCGTAGAGAAACGGCTGCCAGTATGGCGGCGCTGATGATCGGTGAAGAGCTGGCGGCGGCGACGGCCTCCGGCTCGGTACAACGGGGGGAGCTGAAGTTTGCCATTCAGAGTCTCAGTCTGCAGGCCGACACCACCTTCGGCATCGATCTGAAGAATATCAATCTGGACCTTCATGCCGGCGAGATTGTGGGCATCGCCGGTGTGGCCGGTAATGGTCAGGCCGAGCTGTTGTCGGTGCTGAGCGGTGAGGTACGGGTTGCCAGCGACAGCATTTTTCTGAACGGTCAGCCGGTGGGAAGCCGCAGGCCGCATCAGCGCCGAAAGCTGGGGCTCTGCTTTGTACCGGAAGAGCGTCTGGGGCATGGTTCCGTACCAGATATGAGTCTGGTGGATAATGCGTTGCTCAGCGGTTATGTCCGTCAGCCTTTCCTCAACCGTGGCTTTGTCCGGGCCGGGGAGGTGCAGCGTTTTACCGGGTCGGTGATCGAGCGCTTTGATGTGCGCTGCACCGGTAAGGCAGCGGCTGCGGCCAGTCTGTCCGGAGGTAATCTGCAGAAGTTTATCGTCGGGCGTGAAGTGGAGCAGCGCCCGGATGTGCTGGTGATCGCTCAGCCGACCTGGGGTGTTGACGCCGGCGCGGCGGCGATTATCCATAAAGCGATCCAGCAGCTGGCGGCTGAAGGGGCAGCGGTGCTGGTGGTATCTCAGGATCTGGACGAGCTGCTGACGCTGAGCCATCGCATTGCAGCGATCTGTGCCGGTGCGCTGTCCAGAATCTATCCCATAGAGCAGGTGAATGCAGAGGACGTAGGGTTGCTGATGACCGGAGTGGCGCTGGAAGCCGGTGAGCAGAAGGTAGCGGAGGTTACGCCGTGATCAGGATGTTACCGCGGCCGGAGGCTTCGAAGTCAATGGTCTATCTGTCGCCGCTGCTGGCGCTGATACTGACGCTGATCAGTGGCTTTGTCATGTTTACCCTGATGGGTATAGAGGGGCTGGCGGCGCTGAAAGCGTTCTTTATCAGCCCGGTCGTCGATCTTTACGGCTTCAGTGAACTGCTGGTTAAGGCGATTCCGCTGATTCTGATCGGGGTGGGACTATCGATCGGTTTTAAGGCCAACGTCTGGAATATAGGCGCTGAAGGGCAGCTGACCATGGGGGCTGTTGCCGCCGGCGGGCTGGCGATCTTCGCCCATGAGAGCGACGGTGTCTGGGTGTTGCCGGCGATGGCGCTGCTGGGGATGCTGGGGGGGATGTTCTGGGCGGCGATCCCGGCGCTGCTGAAGACCCGCTTTAACGCCAACGAGATTCTGACCAGTCTGATGCTGACTTATGTAGCGCTGCTGTTTCTCAGTTATCTGGTGCACGGCCCCTGGCGGGACCCTGAGGGTTTTAATTTCCCTGAATCCCGAATGTTCAGCGACTCGGCGGTGATCCCGATTCTGCTGGAGGGGACCCGGCTGCATATCGGACTGCTGCTGACCATCGCGGTGGTGGTCGCCGCCTGGGTGATGCTGAGTCGGACTCTGATCGGCTTTCAGGTGCGGGTGGTTGGTGCGGCACCGAGGGCGGCTGGTTTTGCCGGCTTCAGGGAGAAAGTGCTGGTCTGGTTCTGTCTGCTGCTGGCCGGTGCGCTGGCCGGACTGGCGGGAATGATCGAGGCTTCAGGGCCGATCGGTCAGCTGGTGCCGCAGATCTCTCCCGGCTACGGCTTTACTGCCATTATCGTTGCCTTTGTCGGGCGGCTGCATCCGCTGGGTGTGACCATTGCCGGGATGCTGCTGGCGCTGTCCTACCTGGGTGGCGAGAACCTGCAGATCGAGATGGGCCTGCCTCAGGCCGTCACTGGCGTGTTCCAGGGCATGTTGCTGTTTTTTCTGCTGGCCTGCGATGTGCTGATCAAGTACCGCTTTGAATTTAAGACTGCCAGAGCCTGAGGGGATAAATCGTAATGAATGAAGCTTTGGTGATCTTCCAGGCGGCCTGTCTGACCATCATCGGTGCAGCGACGCCGCTGCTGTTTGCGGCCCTCGGTGAGCTGGTGACCGAGCGTTCCGGAGTGCTGAACCTGGGGGTTGAGGGCATGATGCTGATCGGCGCGGTCTGCGCCTTTATCGGCACGATTGTGACCGGCAGTACCTATCTGGGGGTGCTGCTGGGGGCGCTGGGGGGGATGCTGCTGGCGGGGCTGCACGGTCTGCTGACCCTGTCGCTGCTGACCAATCAGGTGGCCACCGGTCTGGCGATAACGCTGTTTGGGGTCGGTCTCAGTGCCCTGGCGGGCAGTGAGTTTGTCGGAACCACCGTCGAACCGCTGGCCAATCTGCCGCTGCCGCTGCTGTCGGAGATACCGCTGCTGGGGCCGGTGCTGTTTGATCATAATCTGATGATCTATCTGTCCGTAGCACTGGTGTTTGGTCTGCACTACTTTATTTACCGATCTCGCGGCGGGCTGATACTGCGAGCGGTGGGTGAGTCGCCGGAGTCGGCTCATGCGCTGGGTTATCCGGTGATCCGGATTCGCTATATGGCGCTGCTGTTTGGTGGTCTGATGGCCGGCCTGGGCGGGGCCTATCTGTCGGTGGTCTACACTCCGATGTGGTCCGAGAATATGACCGCCGGGCGTGGCTGGGTGGCGCTGGCGCTGGTGGTGTTTGCCACCTGGAAACCGGGGCGGGTGTTGCTGGGCGCTTATATGTTCGGTGGTGTCACTATTCTGCAGCTGCACGGACAGGGATTCGGACTGGCGGTGCCGTCGCAGTTCCTGTCGATGCTGCCCTATCTGGCGACGGTGCTGGTGCTGGTGCTGATTTCCAGCGACAAAGTAAAACTGAAGGAAAACTCGCCGTCATCGCTGGGCAGGGTGTTCCGGCCTTCAACCTGAGTGATGTGGCGCTGCTGGTAGCGGTTTGCCGGCCTGACTAAAAAAGATCTGTAACCTGGGGAGAAATATAATGAAGCTCGGTTTTAAGAAGATGTTGGGTGTGGCTGCGGCCGTCACCGGACTGGCCATCGGCTCGCAGGCGCTGGCGGAAACGAAGGTTGGTTTCGTTTACGTGGGGCCGATTGGTGACCACGGCTGGTCCTACCGGCACGACATCGGTCGCCAGGCGATCGAGAATGAGTTCGGCGATAAGGTGAAAACCACCTATGTCGAAAGTGTTAAAGAGGGGCCTGACGCGCAGCGGGTTATTCGTAAGCTGGCGGCCAGTGGTCATGATCTGATCTTTACCACCTCTTTCGGCTTTATGAACCCTACCCTGAAAGTGGCGAAGAAGTTTAAGAAAGTGAAATTCGAACATGCCACCGGCTATAAGCGTGACAGAAACGTCAGCACCTATGCCGCGCGCTTCTACGAGGGGCGTTATGTGGTGGGTACTGTTGCCGGTCGGATGACCAAAAGTAACGTGATTGGTTACGTAGCCTCCTTCCCGATTCCGGAAGTGGTGCGTGGCATTAATGCCATTGCCCGCTCCGCCCGTGCCGTTAACCCGGATGTCACTGTAAAGGTGGTCTGGGTTAACTCCTGGTACGATCCGGGCAAAGAGGCCGATGCCGCCAAGACGCTGATTGACCAGGGGGCCGATATTATTCTCCAGCATACCGATAGTCCTGCTCCGCTGCAGGTTGCGGAACAGCGTGGCGTCTGGGGGGTTGGTCAGGCATCCGATATGAGTGGCTTTGCACCTAGGGCGCAGCTGACTGCGATTATCGACGACTGGGATCAGTACTATGTCGATCGTACCCGTGCGGTGATGGATGGCAGCTGGAAGACCGGCGATACCTGGGGTGGCATCAAATCCGGCATGGTGGCGTTCGCGCCTTACAACGAAGCGATTCCGGCCGAGGTGGTGGCTGAAGCCGAAAAGATTAAGCAGGCTATCGTCGATGGTTCTCTGCATCCCTTCCAGGGGCCTGTCGTTAAGCAGGGTGGAGAAGAAGTTATCCCGGCCGGGCAGGTGCTGGACGACGGCGCCCTGGCTGGCATGAACTATTATGTAGAAGGTGTTGAAGGGCAGCTGCCCCAGTAACCGATCGGGCTGAGAAGGGAGGCCTGAGTATGCGTGATTTTATTCAGGCCCTGCCGAAGGCCGAACTGCATATCCATCTGGAGGGGGCGATGGAGCCGGAACTGATGTTCCGGCTGGCTGAGCGCAACTCCATTTCCCTGCGCTTTCCGTCCGTGGAGGCGCTTCGGGAGGCCTACAGTTTTAACCGGCTGCAGGACTTTCTTGATCTCTATTACGAAGGCACCAGGGTGCTGCTTACCGAGCAGGATTTCTATGATCTGACCATAGAGTATCTGCAGCGTGCGCAGGTCGACAATGTGTTGCATGCCGAGATGTTCTTTGATCCTCAGGCTCACCTGGAGCGAGGCGTTGAATTTGCTACCGTGATCAGTGGCATCACCCGAGCGATGAGAGACGGGCGCGAGCGGTTGGGTATCAGTTCTTCACTGATTCTGTCGTTTCTCCGTCATCTGCCGGCGGCGGATGCCGAACGGGTGTTGCAGCAGGCAGAGCCCTGGCTTGATAGGCTGGTGGCGGTGGGGCTGGATTCCTCGGAAAAGGGCAATCCGCCGGAGCTTTTTGAGGCCGTTTTTGCCCGGGCGAGGGGGCTTGGGCTGAAGGCGGTGGCTCACGCCGGTGAAGAGGGACCGCCGGAATATGTTCGTGGTGCGCTTGATGCTCTGAAGGTCAACCGTATCGATCACGGTAACCGGTCGCTGGAAGATGCGGCGCTGGTTGCTGAGCTGGTTGAGCGGCAGATGCCGCTGACGGTCTGTCCGCTCTCCAATCTGCGTCTGGCGGTAGTGGCGGATATGAGCCGGCATCCGTTGAAGCGAATGCTGGAGCTGGGGCTGAAGGCGACGATCAATTCCGATGACCCCGCCTATTTTGGCGGCTATATGAGTGATAACTTTATCGCGGTTCAGCAGGCGCTGGAATTGTCCCGTGCAGATCTGTACCGGCTGGCTCGCAACAGTTTCGAAAGCGCCTTTGTTGATGATGATCAGAAGCGGCGGTGGATCGGACAGCTGGATGCTTGCTATCAGCGCTTTAGCGACTGATCGCTGGAGGCCCTGGATGTCGATGCCGGGCGATTGATCTGAGCTGCATATATATGTAGCTATTTATGATGAACTGGCGTATTATCGCCGCCTCGTTTTTCCTCTCTGTGCGTCACTCTCGGTGCTGCTATCAGGTGATCGGAAGTTTTTTTTCGGATTGCCGGTTTTTTCTTCAGAATGCCCTTGCGGCGTTATATATCAAAGCGTACAATTCCGTACCCTTTTTTTTAGGGTAGGCAGCTATTTGCCAACTAAAATTCCATCGGAGTTGTGATCGAAATGCAAAACCAGAAAATCCGTATTCGATTGAAGGCTTTTGATCATCGCTTGATCGACGCTTCCACTCAGGAAATCGTTGATACTGCCAAGCGGACCGGCGCGCAGGTGCGTGGCCCGATCCCTCTCCCGACTCGCAAGGAGCGCTTTACAGTACTGACCTCTCCTCACGTGAACAAAGATGCACGTGACCAGTATGAGATCCGTACCCATAAGCGCGTGCTGGACATCGTTGAGCCGACTGAAAAGACAGTCGACGCACTGATGAAGCTGGACCTTGCTGCGGGCGTTGATGTTCAAATTAGCCTGGGCTAATCGAATCGAGCGCTTCGGCGCTATATAAAAAGTAGAGGAATGCTCTGAAAAGGGCAGCCATAGTGGGTTAAAGCCCCGTACTCAACTGGCAAGAGGTTTAAAAATGGCTATTGGTTTAGTCGGACGGAAAGCGGGCATGACCCGTATCTTCACCGAAGACGGTGCTTCCGTGCCAGTCACGGTCATCGAAGTGGAGCCGAACCGCGTCACTCAGGTTAAGACGCCTGAAGTTGATGGTTACAGTGCTGTGCAAGTTACTGTTGGCACTTGTAAGAGCTCTCGCGTTTCCAAGCCTGCAGCGGGTCATTTCGCTAAGGCTGGCGTCGAGGCCGGACGTGGTTTGTGGGAGTTCCGCTTGGCGGGTGACGAAGAAGTTAAAGTTGGCGATCAGCTGACTGTTGAGGCTTTTGAAGCCGGACAGAAAGTTGATGTGACCGGCGAGTCCAAGGGTAAGGGCTTTCAGGGCGGTGTTAAGCGCTGGAACTTCCATATGCAGGACGCTACACACGGTAACTCTATCTCTCACCGTGCTCCCGGTTCTATTGGTCAGTGTCAGACTCCCGGCCGTGTTTGGAAGGGTAAGAAGATGGCCGGCCATATGGGTGCTGAGCGTGTGACTGTTCAGACACTGGAAATCGTTCGCGTTGACGCAGAACGTAACCTGCTCCTGGTTAAAGGTGCAGTTCCCGGTGCAACTGGCGGTGACGTTGTTGTTAACGCAGCTGTTAAAGCTCGTACCTGAGGGAGATGGCAATGAATTTAACTATTGCAGGAGCCGGCGGTTCTGTCGAAGTGTCCGAAGTCTCCTTTGGCAAAGAGTTTAATGAAGCTCTGGTTCACCAGGTGGTCACTGCTTATCTGGCAGGTGGTCGTCAGGGTACCCGTGCTCAGAAAACCCGTTCTGACGTAAGCGGTGGTGGTCGTAAGCCATGGCGTCAGAAGGGTACTGGCCGTGCACGTGCCGGTACTATCCGCAGCCCGATCTGGCGCAGCGGTGGTGTTACTTTTGCTGCGCGCCCGCAGGACCACTCTCAGAAAGTAAACAAGAAAATGTATCGCGCTGCGATTCGCTGCATTTTCTCTGAGCTGGTTCGTCAGGAGCGTCTGGTCGTTGTCGAAGAGCTGTCTCTCGAAGCGCCCAAGACTAAGATGATGGCTGCCAAGCTGAAAGAGCTGGATCTGGATAATGTGCTGATGATCTCTGAAGAGGTTGATCAGAATCTGTATCTGGCGGCTCGCAATCTGCCTCACGTCGATGTGCGTGACGTAGCGGCTATCGATCCCGTAAGCCTGATCGGCTTCGAAAAGGTGCTGGTGACTGTGCCTGCCCTGAAGAAAATTGAGGAGATGTTGGGATGAACCAAGAGCGCATCTTCAAAGTTCTGTTAGGTCCTCACATTTCTGAGAAGGCAACCATTGTCGCTGAGGATGCTCAGCAGGTTGTTTTCCGTGTAGCGACTGATGCAACCAAGCCTGAGATCAAGAAGGCTGTAGAGCAACTGTTCGAAGTCAAAGTTGACAGCGTCCGTGTGCTGAATGCAAAGGGTAAGACCAAGCGTACAGCTCGTGGCATGGGTAAGCGTAAGGATATCCGTAAGGCCTACGTTCGCCTGGCTGAAGGTCATGACATCGACTTTATCGGTGAGGGCTAACAGAGATGGCAATTGTAAAATGTAAACCGACTTCTGCCGGCCGTCGTCACGTCGTAAAGGTTGTTCACTCTGATCTGCATAAGGGTGCTCCTTACGCTCCGCTGCTGGAGAAGAAGTCCAAGAGTGGTGGCCGTAACAATAACGGTCGCATCACTACTCGTCACGTAGGTGGTGGTCATAAGCATCACTACCGTGTGGTCGATTTCAAGCGCAACAAGGACGGTGTTCCTGCCGTTGTAGAGCGTCTGGAATACGATCCTAACCGCACTGCAAACATCGCGCTGCTGAAGTACGCCGACGGTGAGCGTCGCTACATCATCGCCGCTAAAGGCATGAAAGCAGGTGATCCGGTTATGTCCGGTGCGGGTGCTGATATCAAGGCTGGTAACACTCTGCCGCTGCGGAATATCCCGGTGGGTAGTGTTATTCACTGCATCGAACTGAAGCCCGGTAAAGGTGCTCAGATCGCTCGCAGTGCCGGTACTTCGGCTCAGCTGGTTGCTCGTGAAGGCCGTCACGCTACTCTGCGTCTGCGCTCCGGTGAGATGCGTAAGGTGCTGGTAGACTGCCGTGCCACTCTCGGTGAAGTTTGTAACAGTGAGCACAGTCTGCGCTCGCTGGGTAAGGCTGGTGCTTCTCGCTGGCGCGGCGTTCGTCCGACCGTTCGTGGTGTTGCCATGAACCCGGTTGATCACCCGCACGGTGGTGGTGAAGGTCGTACCTCCGGTGGTCGTCACCCTGTTTCACCATGGGGCACGCCTACTAAAGGCTTCAAGACACGTAAGAACAAGCGTACCGATAAGCTTATCGTACGTCGTCGTTCTAAGAAATAACTACTGAATTCGAGGTAACGGCTGTGCCACGTTCACTTAAGAAAGGTCCATTTATAGACCTTCACTTGATGAAGAAGGTTGAGACTGCCATCGAAAAGGGCGACCGTAAGCCAATTAAAACCTGGTCACGTCGCTCCACTATCTTCCCGAACTTCGTCGGGTTGACGATCGCAGTCCATAACGGACGCCAACATGTTCCTGTTTTCATCACTGAAGACATGGTAGGTCACAAGCTGGGTGAGTTTGCTGTCACCCGTACCTACCGCGGACATGCTGCGGATAAGAAAGCTAAACGTTGAGTCTGAGAGGATAAAAAGATGGAAGTTGCCGCTAAGTTAAAAGGCGCTCGCTTATCCGCGCAGAAGGCTCGACTGGTAGCTGATCAAATTCGCGGTAAGTCTGTTGATGAGGCCCTCAACATCCTGGCCTTCAGCCCTAAGAAAGGTGCTGAAATCATGAAGAAAGTGCTGGAGTCTGCGATTGCAAACGCCGAGCACAATGAAGGTGCCGATGTTGACGAGCTGAAAGTATCCACTGTTTATGTGGATGAGGGTATGACGATGAAGCGCATCAAGCCTCGTGCTAAAGGTCGCGCTGATCGCATTCTCAAGCGCTCTTGCCACATCACTGTTAAGGTTGCTGAAAGCTAGGAGACACCAAGATGGGTCATAAAATACATCCTACAGGTTACCGGCTTGGTGTTGTTAAGGATCATACCTCTGTCTGGTATGCAAACCGTTCAACCTACGCTAAAAACCTGCTGCAGGATCTGGAGGTACGTAAGTACCTTGAGAACAAATTAAAGCAGGCATCTGTCAGTCGTATCGAAATCGAGCGTCCTGCACAGAATGCACGCATTACTATTCACACTGCCCGTCCCGGCATTGTGATCGGTAAGAAAGGTGAAGATGTCGAGAAGCTGCGTAATGCGGTTTCCAAGATGATGGGCGTTCCTGTTCACATCAACATCGAAGAGATTCGTAAGCCTGAGCTGGATGCCAAACTGGTAGCCCAGGGCGTTGCGAGTCAGCTGGAGCGTCGTGTGATGTTCCGTCGCGCCATGAAGCGTGCGGTACAGAAT
This sequence comes from Motiliproteus sp., assembly GCA_965230185.1. GTDB lineage: Bacteria > Pseudomonadota > Gammaproteobacteria > Pseudomonadales > Balneatricaceae > Motiliproteus. Next base: position 5,082,956 of record OZ245995.1, on the reverse strand, counting down.
GCCATGCGTCTGGGAGCCAAAGGTATCAAGGTTCAGGTAGGCGGCCGTCTGGGTGGTGCTGAAATCGCACGCTCCGAATGGTACCGCGAAGGTCGTGTTCCTCTGCATACCCTGCGTGCCGATATCGATTACGGTACATACGAAGCACACACTACTTACGGCATCATCGGTATTAAAGTGTGGATCTTCAAGGGTGAAATTCTGGGCGGTCTGGAGCAGGTTCGTGCTCAGAAGGACGCTGCGTCCAAGAAGAAAAGTTCTAAGTAGAGGGTACGTCAATGCTGCAACCTAAGCGTACGAAATTCCGTAAGATGATGAAGGGTCGCAACCGCGGCCTGGCGTTGCGCGGAAGTACTGTAAGTTTTGGCGAATTCGGACTCAAGGCTACTGGCCGTGGTCGTATTACTGCGCGTCAGATCGAAGCCGCACGTCGTACCATGACACGTCACATCAAGCGTGGCGGTAAAATCTGGATTCGTGTTTTTCCCGACAAGCCTATTACTACCAAGCCTCTGGAAGTTCGTCAGGGTAAAGGTAAGGGTAACGTCGAATACTGGGTAGCCCAGATTCAGCCCGGTAAGGTGCTGTTTGAAATGGAGGGCGTTTCCGAGCAGTTGGCTAGCGAAGCATTCGAGCTGGCTGCCGCGAAACTGCCTGTGGCAACCACCTTTGTTAAGCGGACGGTAATGTAATGAAAGCTGTTGAATTGCGTGAAAAGTCCGTGGATGAGCTTAATTCAGAGCTGCTGGAGCTGCTCAAGGAACAGTTCACTCTGCGGATGCAGAAGAGTTCTGGTCAGCTGGCGCAAGCTCACCTCCTGGGCAAGGTGCGTCGCGACATTGCTCGTGTTAAGACGGTACTGAACGAGAAGGCAGGTAACTAACCATGGCTGAAGAGAATAAAGTCCGCACGGTTACTGGCCGCGTGGTCAGTGACAAGATGGATAAGACCATCACGGTGCTGGTTGAGCGTAAGGTTAAGCACCCGGTTTACGGCAAGTACGTAAAGCGTTCAACCAAACTTCATGCCCATGACGAACAGAACGAGTGCCAGCTTGGCGATCTGGTTACTGTTAAGGAAACCAGTCCTTACTCGAAGTCAAAATCCTGGGCGTTAGTAAAAATTGAAGAACGCGCTGCAAAGGTGTAATATACGCGCCTTCGCTTCGGTGCTGTCCGGTTTGTAAGCCGGACAGTGTCACCGCGTAATGGAGTAGACCATGATTCAAACTGAATCAATGCTAGACGTTGCTGACAACAGTGGCGCTAAGCGCGTGCAGTGCATCAAGGTGCTGGGTGGTTCGCACCGCAGATACGCTCGCATTGGCGATATCATCAAAGTTACCGTTAAGGAAGCGATTCCTCGCGGTAAGGTGAAGAAAGGCCAGGTGCTGAAGGCGGTTGTTGTTCGTACTCGTAAGGGCGTTCGTCGTCCTGACGGTTCGATCATCCGTTTCGATACCAATTCTGCCGTTCTGCTGAATGATTCCAGCGAACAGCCGATCGGTACTCGTATCTTTGGCCCTGTGACGCGTGAACTTCGCAGTGAGAAGTTCATGAAGATCATTTCCCTGGCGCCTGAAGTGCTGTAAAGACCTGGTTTTAGTTAACCTGTGTCCATGTGAAACGCTGAGGCTTCTCTGAGGAGTCTCGGCGTTTTGAGCATGAGAGGGTAGTAGGAAAGGATAGGATAATTTAAATGCGCAAGATCAGACGTGATGACGAAGTTATCGTCATTGCCGGAAAGGACAAAGGTAAGCGTGGCAAGGTCATGAAAGTGACTACTGACGACCGCTTTGTTGTTTCCGGTATCAACATGGTGAAGAAACACCAGAAGCCTAACCCGATGCTGGGTCAGCCCGGCGGTATCGTTGAAAAGGAAGCGCCGATTGCGGCTTCCAATGTGGCTATTTTCAACGCTGCTACCGGTAAAGGCGACCGTGTGGGCTTCAAGATCCTGGAAGATGGTACCAAGGTACGTTACTTCAAATCTAACGGCGAAGTTATCGGCGCTTAAGGAGAACAGGTACCATGTCTAGATTAAAAGCTTTATACAAAGATTCCGTTGCGCCTCAGCTGAAAGATGAGCTGGAACTGGCTAACGTAATGGAAGTTCCCCGTATCACCAAGATTACCCTGAATATGGGTCTGGGTGAGGCGATCGGCGACAAAAAGATGCTGGAAAATGCAGTTGCCGATATGGAAGCAATTGCCGGCCAGAAAGTTGTCGTTACCAAAGCACGCAAGTCTGTTGCTGCATTTAAGGTACGTGAAGGCTGGCCTATCGGTTGTAAGGTTACTCTGCGCGGCGAGCGTATGTGGGAATTCTTCGACCGTCTGGTTGATGTTTCAATCCCTCGTATTCGTGACTTCCGTGGACTGAATTCCAAGTCCTTCGACGGTCGTGGCAACTACAGCATGGGTGTCAAAGAGCAGATCATCTTCCCCGAAATCGACTACGACAAGGTCGACAAACTGCGTGGTATGGATATCACCATCACCACCACGGCGAAGAACAACGACCAAGGTCGTGCTCTGCTGGCTGCCCTGGGTTTCCCCTTTAAGAAATAACGGTGAGTTGCTATGGCTAAAGAATCAATGAAGGCGCGCGAAGCTAAGCGTGCCCGTCTGGTGGCTAAGTACGCTGAAAAGCGCGCTAACCTGAAGGCTGTCATCAATTCTGTAAACTCATCTGATGATGAGCGTTGGGATGCTCAGGTAGCCCTGCAGAAGCTGCCTCGTGATGCGAGCCCCAGTCGTCAACAGCGTCGTTGCCAGATTACTGGTCGTCCGCACGCTGTTTATCGTAAGTTCGGCTTGAGCCGGACTCAGCTGCGTGAAGCCGCTATGCGCGGTGATGTACCAGGTCTGAAAAAAGCTAGTTGGTAAGCGGCGATCTCCGATCGCACTGCTGCACAATAGTGAGGACTCATTAAATGAGCATGCAAGACACACTTGCGGATATGTTTACGCGTATTCGTAACGCACACATGGCTGAAAAACAGTCTGTAGCTATGCCTGCCTCCAAGCAGAAAGCGGCTGTCGCCAAGCTTCTGCTGGACGAAGGTTATATCTCCGGCTTCTCTGTCAGCGATGAAACCAAAGCGACTCTGAGCATCGAGCTCAAGTACTTTGAAGGCAAGCCTGTTATCGAGAAGATCGAGCGGGTAAGCCGTCCCGGACTGCGTATCTACAAGTCCAAGGACGAGCTGCCGAAAGTTTCCGGTGGCCTGGGTGTTGCCGTTATTTCAACCTCTAAAGGTCTCATGACTGATCGTGCTGCTCGCGCAGCGGGTATCGGTGGTGAGGTCATCTGCACTGTCTTCTGAGGGAGGTTGAAATGTCTCGTATCGCAAAATCTCCTGTCAGCGTTCCTGCCGGTGTTACCGTTAAGCTGGAAGCGGACAGCATCAACGTCAAGGGCGGCAAAGGTCAGCTGGAGCTGGCTATCCACAAGGACGTTGAAGTTAAGAATGAAGATAATGTGCTGACTTTCGCACCTCGCGGCGGTTCTCGTCAGGCTAACGCCATGGCCGGTACCACTCGTGCGCTGGTTAACAACATGGTAGTCGGCGTCACCGAAGGTTTTGAAAAGAAGCTGGAGCTGATCGGTGTTGGTTATCGTGCTGCCGCTAAGGGTAAGGTTCTGAACCTGACTCTGGGCTTCTCTCACCCCATCGACTACGAGCTGCCTGAAGGTATCTCTGCTGAAGTCGCCGGTCAGACCACTGTGATTCTGAAAGGTGCCGACAAGCAGAAGCTGGGCCAGGCCGCCGCCGAAATTCGTGGCTTCCGTCCTCCTGAGCCTTATAAGGGCAAGGGTGTTCGCTATGCTGACGAATACGTGCGTCGTAAAGAAGCTAAGAAGAAATAGTAGGGCAGGATTATGAGCGTAAAGAAAGATTCTCGTCTGCGTCGTGCCCGTCGCTCTCGCATCAAGATGCGCGAGCTGGGTGCTACACGCCTGTGCGTCCACCGTACAGGTCAACACATCTACGCACAGATTATCTCCGGTGACGGCAGCCAGGTTCTGGCCAGCGCTTCCACCGTCGAGAAAGACCTGCGTGATGGCGCAACCAGCAACGTCGAGGCAGCTTCAAAAGTCGGTCAGCTGATTGCTGAACGTGCTAAGGGCGCCGGTGTTTCTAAGGTGGCTTTCGACCGTTCCGGATTTAAGTATCACGGGCGTGTTAAGGCTTTGGCAGAAGCGGCGCGTGAAGGCGGCCTGGAATTCTAAAGGTTAGGTTATGGCAAATCACGAACAGAAAGACGGTGACCTCCAGGAGAAGTTAATCCAGGTTAACCGTGTTGCCAAAGTAGTCAAGGGTGGTCGTGTTTTCGGTTTCACCGCTCTGACTGTCGTTGGCGACGGTAATGGTAAGGTCGGCTTCGGTCGCGGTAAGGCGCGTGAAGTGCCGGTCGCTATCCAGAAGGCGATGGAGCAGGCGCGTCGTAACATGGTCAGCGTTGACCTGAATGGCACCACTCTGCAGTACCCGGTGAAAGCCCGTCACGGTGCTTCCAAGGTTTACATGCAGCCGGCATCTGAAGGTACCGGTGTTATCGCCGGTGGTGCGATGCGTGCGGTACTGGAACTGGCCGGTGTGCACAACGTACTGGCTAAGTGCTACGGCTCCACCAACCCGGTTAACGTTGTTCGGGCGACTGTTGAAGGCCTCAAGGCCGTTCGCTCTCCCGAAGAAGTTGCTGCCAAGCGCGGTAAAACTGTGGAAGAGATCCTGGGGTAATCAGCGATGGCTAACAAAATTAAAGTGACGCTGTTCCGTAGTCCGATCAGCACTCTGCCTAAGCACAAGCTGTGTGTTAAAGGCCTGGGTCTGCGTCGTATCGGTCATACGGTTGAAGTAGAAGACACCCCTTCAGTGCGCGGCATGATCAATAAGGTCAGCTATATGGTCCGCGTCGAAGGCGAATAGTGGAGAGACACATCATGCGTCTGAATACTCTGAGTCCGGCTGCCGGTTCCAAGAAAGCACCCAAGCGTGTTGGTCGTGGTATCGGTAGTGGCCTGGGCAAGACCGCGGGTCGCGGTCACAAAGGTTTGAAGTCCCGTTCCGGCGGCAGCGTCAAGCCTGGTTTCGAAGGCGGTCAGATGCCCTTACAGCGTCGTCTGCCGAAGTACGGCTTTACTTCCCGCAAAGCTGCTTACCGCGCTGAGATTCGTCTCAACGAACTGGCAAAAGTAACAGCTGACGTAATTGATCTGGCTGCTCTCGAGCAGGCCAACATCATCAGTCGCGACATCAAGGAAGCCAAAGTTATCCTGTCTGGCGAACTGACTAAGGCGGTCACCGTCAAAGGTCTGAAAGTCACTAAGGGTGCTAAGGCTGCTATTGAAGCGGCGGGCGGAAAAGTCGAGGAATAACATTCAATGGCAAAGCAAGGAACTATTCCAACCGGTAACCAAAGTGGTCTTGGCGAGCTGAAGTCTCGTCTGCTCTTTGTTTTTCTGGCAATAGTGGTTTACCGAATCGGTGCGCATATTCCGGTCCCCGGAATTAACCCGGATCGCCTTGCTGCTATGTTTGAACAAAACCAGGGCACCATCCTGAGCCTGTTTAACATGTTCTCGGGTGGTGCGCTGGAGCGCATGAGTATTCTGGCGCTGGGGATTATGCCGTATATCTCCGCGTCGATTATCATGCAATTGCTGACTGCGGTCAGCCCTCAGCTGGAACAGCTCAAGAAAGAGGGTGAAGCCGGTCGACGGAAAATCAGCCAATACACCCGCTACGGTACAGTTTTACTTGCTACCGTTCAGTCCTTAGGTATGGCGGTCGGTCTCGCAGGGCAGGGTATTGCCTTCAGCGCAGACCTAAGCTTTTATTTCGTCGCTGTCGTTACTCTCGTTTCCGGAGCTGTATTCCTGATGTGGCTTGGTGAGCAGATCACCGAGCGTGGAATTGGTAACGGTATTTCGCTGTTGATCTTTGCGGGGATCGTCGCAGGCCTGCCCGGTGCTATCGGTCAGTCTTTCGAAGCTTCCCGGCAGGGGGATATGAACATTCTGGCTCTGCTGTTTATCACCGTTCTGGCGGTGGCGACAGTGGCCTTTGTCGTATTTATGGAACGCGGCCAGCGTCGCATCACCATCAACTACGCAAAAAGGCAGCAAGGGCGTAAGGTGTTCGCAGCGCAGACCAGTCATCTGCCGCTGAAAGTGAATATGGCCGGTGTTATTCCGCCAATTTTCGCTTCCAGTATTCTGCTGTTCCCGGCCTCAATCGGCCAGTGGTTCGGTCAGTCTGAAGGTATGGACTGGTTACAGGATATGTCTCTGGCGCTGGGTCCCGGTCAGCCACTGTATATCCTGCTGTTTGCTGTAGCGGTAATCTTCTTCTGCTATTTCTACACGGCGTTGATGTTCAACCCTAAGGAAGTTGCAGACAATCTGAAGAAGTCCGGTGCCTTTATTCCTGGTATTCGTCCCGGTGACCAGTCGGCGCGGTACATTGATGGGGTTATGTCACGGCTGACGCTGTTCGGTGCTATTTATATCACCGCGGTGTCATTGATGCCCCAGTTCCTGCAAGTTGCCTGGAACGTACCGTTCTATTTTGGTGGAACATCGCTGCTGATCGTAGTTGTTGTGGTCATGGATTTCATGGCTCAGGTACAGTCGCATCTGATGTCCCATCAGTATGAGTCACTGATGAAAAAATCAAATCTCAAGGGTGGTACCGGCGGTCTGATCCGCTAGGTTCTCCCATTTGGAGTAGATCATGAAAGTACGTGCATCTGTTAAAAAGATCTGCCGTAACTGCAAGATTGTCCGCCGTAACGGTACCGTGCGGGTGATCTGCAAAGTTGAACCACGCCACAAGCAGCGTCAGGGTTAACAGCCTGGTGCAATAATTGCTGAAGGTTCAGAAACAGCGGGTTGCTTTTTAAGCAGCCCGCCTGTATTATTCTGCGCCTTTCGTGGAAGGTTAAAGACTAGCGAGCCGCTGTCCTCACCGGTTGCCAGATGGGCATCGAAGCAGGGCATCGGCCGATCATCGGAGTAAATTGAATGGCCCGTATAGCTGGCGTCAACATTCCAGACAATAAGCATGCGGTAATCTCCCTGACTTACATTTTTGGAGTCGGCCGTACTACTGCAGCACAACTGTGTCAGGCAGTAGGCATTGAGCAAAGCTCAAAGATCGGAGATCTGTCTGAAGAGCAACTGGACGCCATCCGTGGCGAAGTTGCCAAACTGAGTGTTGAAGGTGACCTCCGTCGTGAGGTTAACATGAATATCAAGCGTCTTATGGACCTCGGTTGTTATCGCGGCATTCGTCATCGCCGCAGTCTGCCCGTTCGCGGTCAGCGCACTAAGACAAATGCGCGCACCCGTAAAGGGCCTCGCAAGCCGATCCGTAAGTAGTGTTAGAGACAGGAATTTTCCAATATGGCTAAGCCAGGTACTCGCACACGTAAAAAAGTTAAAAAGCAGGTGGTTGACGGGTTTGCCCACATCCACGCTTCTTTTAATAACACCATCGTGACCATTACTGACCGTCAGGGTAATACCCTGAGCTGGGCAACTGCTGGTGGCTCCGGCTTCCGTGGTTCCCGTAAGAGCACCCCGTTCGCAGCCCAGGTCGCTGCCGAGCGCGCCGGTGTTGCTGCTCAGGAATATGGCCTTAAAAATCTGGACGTTTTCGTGAAGGGCCCTGGGCCCGGTCGTGAATCTGCCGTTCGTGCATTGAGCAATGCAGGATACAAGATCACTAACATCACGGACGTGACGCCTATCCCGCACAACGGATGTCGTCCGCCCAAGAAGCGTCGCGTTTAATCAGGAGACGGTAAAATGGCTCGTTATATAGGACCTAAGTGTAAGCTGTCCCGCCGTGAAGGAACTGATCTGTTCCTGAAGAGCGGCGTCCGCGCACTGGACTCCAAGTGCAAGGCTGAAACGCCTCCAGGCGCACATGGTGCCCGTCGCGGTCGTCTGTCTGACTACGGTCTGCAGCTTCGTGAAAAGCAGAAAGTTCGTCGTATCTACGGCGTACTGGAGCGTCAGTTCCGCAGCTACTACAAAGAAGCCGCCCGTCTGAAGGGCGCTACCGGTGAAAACCTGCTTCAGCTGCTGGAAGGACGTCTGGATAATGTGGTTTACCGCATGGGATTCGGTTCCACCCGCGCAGAAGCCCGTCAGATCGTTTCTCACAAGGCGATTCTGGTAAATGGTAAGACTGTAAACATTCCTTCTTACCAGGTACAGGCTGGCGACGTTGTTTCCGTACGCGAAAAAGCCAAGACCCAGCTGCGTATCAAAAACGCACTGGAGCTGGCTTCTCAGCGCGGCGCGGTAGAGTGGGTTGAAGTAGACAGCGGCAAGATGGAGGGTACTTACAAGTCCGCTCCTGAAAGAGCCGAACTGCCTGCCGAGATCAACGAACAGCTGATCGTTGAGCTTTACTCCAAGTAAGACTTAAATTGCCAGGTGGATAGAATGCAGGCTTCAGTCAACGAATTTCTAAGCCCCAGTCGGATCGACGTTCAGGAGAAGAGCGCGACTCGTGCTCAGGTTTCTCTTGAGCCGCTCGAGCGTGGCTTTGGCCACACTCTGGGCAACGCTCTGCGACGGATCCTTCTGTCGTCGATGCCCGGTTGTGCGGTATCAGAAGTGGAAATCGAAGGTGTGCTCCACGAGTACAGCTCCATTGAAGGTGTACAGGAGGATGTCATTGAGATCCTGCTGAACCTCAAGGGCGTATCTGTAACTGTACACAACGGTGAAGAAGCGCTTCTGACACTGACCAAAAAGGGTCCCGGTGTTGTAACTGCCGGTGATATCCAGTTGAATCAGGATGTTGAAATCGCCAACCCTGATCACGTGATCGCTCACCTCAACGACAATGCTGAGCTCAGCATGCAGTTGAAAGTGACTCGTGGTCGTGGCTATGTCCCGGCAGATGCCCGTGACACCGGCGAAGAAGAGAGCCGTCCTATCGGTCGTCTGTTGCTTGATGCAACTTACAGCCCGGTTCGTCGTGTTTCCTATGTGGTAGAAAGTGCGCGTGTTGAACAGCGTACTGACCTCGATAAGCTGGTCATCGACCTGGAAACCAACGGTTCCATCGACCCTGAAGAGGCTATCCGCCGTGCTGCAACCATTCTGCAGCAGCAACTGGTTGCCTTTGTTGACCTTGAGAGTGCAGATGCGGCTGTCGAAGCTGAACCGGAGCCTGAAATTGATCCGATTCTGCTGCGTCCGGTCGATGATCTGGAGCTGACGGTTCGTTCAGCAAACTGTCTCAAGGCTGAAAACCTTTACTACATCGGTGATCTGATTCAGCGCACCGAAGTTGAACTGCTTAAGACGCCTAACCTGGGTAAGAAGTCTCTGACTGAAATCAAAGACGTACTTGCTTCTAAGGGTCTGTCGCTCGGCATGCGCCTGGAAAACTGGCCGCCTGCAAGTCTTCGCAGCGACGACAAGGTCGCTTCCTGAGCGTCTTGGTAAGAACAACGTTTAGTTTTGTAGGGAATTAAACATGCGCCATCGTAAGAGTGGTCGTCATCTGAATCGTACAAGCTCACATCGCCAGGCGATGTTCAAGAACATGGCTGTGTCCCTGTTCGAGCATGAAGTGATCAAGACGACCTTACCAAAAGCTAAAGAGCTGCGTCGTGTTGCTGAGCCACTGATCACACTGGCCAAGCAGGACTCTGTAGCTAACCGCCGTCTGGCTTTCTCCCGCACTCGCAGCAAAGTTGCAGTGGGTAAGCTGTTCAATGAGCTGGGTCCTCGCTACGCGAACCGCCCCGGAGGTTACATCCGTATCCTCAAGTGTGGTTTCCGCGCCGGCGATAACGCCCCTATGGCTTACGTTGAGCTGGTTGACCGTCCTGTTGTTGCTGAAGAAGTAGCAGAAGACTAAGTCACGGCTGTTGTATTAAAAAACCCGGCATTTGCCGGGTTTTTTGTGCCTGATGTTTGCTGAGCAGGCCCTCAGGGTGGGCTGCTGCACAATAAGTGCGTAACGGCTGCGGCAGAGCGTTCCTGAATCGCCTGCTCTTCCCGTGCTATCCCAGCAGTGGCAGCAGGAATCTGCCGGTGTGGGAGTGCTGCTGATCGGCCACCTGCTCCGGTGTTCCTGTGGCAATAATCTGGCCGCCTTTAACGCCACCTTCCGGACCCAGATCGACAATCCAGTCCGCCGTCTTGATGACGTCCAGGTTGTGTTCGATCACCACGATGGTATTGCCATGGTCGCGCAGTCGATGAAGTACATTGAGCAGCTGCTGGATATCATAGAAGTGCAGGCCGGTGGTGGGCTCGTCCAGGATGTAGAGGGTCTTTCCGGTATCCCGTTTTGACAGCTCTTTAGCCAGCTTGACCCGTTGTGCTTCGCCACCGGACAGGGTGGTCGCTGCCTGACCCAGGTGAATATAGGACAGGCCCACATCGATCAGGGTCTGCAGGCGGCGCGCCAGCATCGGAACCGGGTCGAAAAATTCCCGGGCTTCTTCCACCGTCATATCCAGTACCTGGTGGATATTTTTGCCTTTATATCTGATTTCCAGGGTTTCGCGGTTGTAGCGCTTGCCCTTGCAGACGTCGCAGGGCACGTAGATATCCGGTAGAAAGTGCATCTCCACCTTGATCACGCCATCGCCCTGACAGGCTTCGCAGCGTCCGCCTTTGACGTTAAAGCTGAAGCGGCCCGGTTTATAGCCCCTGGAGCGGGCTTCCTGAGTGGCAGCGAACAGCTCCCTGACCGGAGTGAAAATACCGGTGTAAGTGGCCGGGTTGGAGCGTGGGGTGCGTCCGATCGGGCTCTGATCGATATCCACTACCTTATCCAGATGATTCAGCCCTTCGATGCGATCATGGGGAGCGATCTCAAGGGTGGTGGCTTTGTTCAGAGCCGTGGCTGCCAGCGGATAGAGGGTGTTATTGATCAGTGTTGACTTTCCGGAGCCGGAGACGCCGGTGACGCAGGTCATCAGGCCGATGGGGATCTCCAGATCGACTGAATTCAGGTTGTTGCCCTTGGCGCTGAACAGCTTCAGCCACTGGTTATCCCTGTGCTCAGTACGGTCGGTCGGCACTGCGATGCACTTGACGCCGGACAGATACTGGCCAGTCAGAGAGGCTTCGGCGGCCATTACCTCCTGTGGTGTACCCTGGGCGATAACTTCACCGCCGTGAACGCCGGCACCCGGACCGATGTCGATGACGTGGTCAGCCAGACGGATGGCGTCTTCGTCATGCTCCACCACGATTACGGTGTTGCCGAGGTCGCGCAAGTGGGTGAGGGTCTTCAGCAGTCTTTCGTTGTCGCGCTGATGGAGGCCGATAGAGGGTTCGTCGAGGATATACATGACTCCGACCAGGCCGGCGCCGATCTGGCTGGCCAGCCGGATGCGTTGCGCCTCGCCGCCGGACAGAGTGTCGGCGTTGCGGTCCAGGGTCAGGTAATCAAGGCCGACATTCACCAGGAAGCTCAGACGGATACGGATTTCTTTGAGGATTTTTTCGGCGATTTCGCCCTGTTTTCCGGTCAGGTGGAGGTTGTCGAAATACTCACAGCAGCTGCCCACAGGCATGCCGGTAATGTCGGAAATATTACGCTGGTCGATATATACGCTGCGAGCGTCGCGGCGAAGACGGGAGCCCTGGCAGGAAGGGCAGGGCTGCTGAGTCTGGAATTTGGCCAGATCTTCTCGCACGGACTGGGACTCGGTCTCCCGGAAGCGGCGGGTCATGTTGGGAATAACACCCTCGAATGGATGCTCCTTGATGGCTATTTCGCCACGATCACTGAGGTACTTGAAGCTGACTTTTTCCCGGCCGGTTCCGTTCAGTACCGCGTTCTGCTGCTTTTTGCTCAGTTCCCGGAAAGGGGTGTCGGTCCGAAAATCGTAATGTTCGCCGACCGCGGTCAGCAACTGGAAATAGTAGACGCTGCGGCGATCCCAGCCGCGAATCGCTCCTTCAGCCAGTGACAGGCCGGGATCAACGATAATCTTGTTAGGATCGAAATACAGTTGTGAACCCAGGCCGTCACAGCTGGAGCAGGCGCCGTGAGGGTTGTTGAAAGAGAACAGCCGGGGTTCCAGCTCCTGGATGCTGTGACCACACTGAGGGCAGGCAAAACGGGCGGAAAAAATCAGATCCTCTCCGTCTCCTTCCATATAGCTGAGCAGGGCGATACCGTCGGTCAGTTCGAGACAGGTTTCCAGCGATTCCGCCAGCCGGATCTCCAGGTCTGCGCGGATCTTAAAGCGATCCACAACCACTTCGATATCGTGCTTCTTGTTCTTATCCAGTTCCGGGGGGGAATCCAGATCGACAACGATGCCGTTAATTCGGGCGCGCACGAAGCCCTGGGTTTTGAGGTTGTTGAGGACGTGCAGATGTTCCCCTTTGCGGCCCTGGATGACGGGTGCCAGCAGCATTACCTTACTGCCTTCCTCCAGCGCCAGAATCTGGTCGACCATCTGACTGATGGTCTGGGCCTTCAGCGGCAGGTCGTGATCGGGACAACGGGGTTCGCCGGCCCGGGCAAACAGCAGCCGCAGATAGTCGTAAATTTCAGTAATTGTACCGACGGTTGAGCGGGGATTATGGGAGGTGGATTTCTGCTCGATGGATATCGCCGGCGACAGGCCTTCAATATGATCGACATCGGGCTTTTCCATCATCGACAGAAACTGGCGTGCGTAAGTGGAGAGCGATTCAACGTAGCGGCGCTGACCTTCGGCATAGAGGGTATCGAAGGCCAGGGACGACTTTCCGGAACCGGACAGGCCGGTGATTACGATCAGTTTATCCCGGGGAATTTCCAGATCAACATCTTTCAGATTGTGGGTGCGGGCGCCGCGTACGCTGATGTTTTCCATTTGTGCCTCGTAATTACAGCAAGCAGAGCAGTATATATCCCGCAGGCGGTATTGGAAAAAAATTGAGCGATATTCCGTGATAGCAGCTTGAGCGGGCAGGAGGCTCAGTGACCTTTGCCGCGGGTCGGGGCCCTGTATCGGGCCCCGGGGAAGTGGGCTCAGATTCCGCCCATCATCAGGTACTTAATTTCGACAAACTCCTCGATACCGTATCTGGAGCCCTCACGGCCGATACCTGACTGCTTGACTCCGCCAAAGGGTGCCACGGTGGTGGAGATGATTCCCTCATTGATGCCGACCATGCCGTATTCCAATGCTTCACCGGTACGCCAGGCGCGTCCCAGGTCGCGAGTGTAAACGTAACCAGCCAGGCCGTACTCGGTATCGTTGGCCAGGGCTACCGCCTCTGCTTCGTCGTTAAAACGGAATACCGGGGCCACCGGGCCAAAGGTTTCTTCACTGGCCAGCCGCATGTCGGTGCTGACGTTGCTGAGTACCGTCGGCTGGAAGAAGGTGCCGCCAAGTTCATGAGGCTGGCCACCGACCCTTATTTCAGCGCCTTTACCGACCGCATCCTCGATGTGACTGCGCACTTTTTCCAGAGCCGCTGTGTTGATCAGCGGTCCCTGGTTGACGCCCTCCTCTGTACCTTCGCCAACCTTCAGCCGGGCCACCGCGGCAGACAGGCGATCGGTGAACTCTTCGTAGATGCCGTCCTGGACAATGAAGCGGTTGACGCAGACACAGGTCTGTCCTGAATTGCGGTACTTGGCCGCTATGGCTCCTTCCACCGCCCGGTCGATATCGGCGTCATCAAACACGATAAAGGGGGCGTTGCCACCCAGTTCCAGCGAGACCTTTTTCACGGTGTCGGCGCACTGGCGCATCAGCAGTTTGCCTACCGGCGTCGAGCCGGTGAAGCTCAGTTTGCGAACCTTGCTGTTGCCGGTCAACTCGCCACCGATGGCGGTGGCATCGCCGGTAACCACGTTGAAGATGCCGGGTGGTACACCGGCCTCTTCGGCCAGCACTGCCAGCGCCAGCGCGGAAAAGGGGGTTTCCGGTGCCGGCTTGACGATAAAGGAGCAACCGGCGGCCAGGGCGGGGGCACATTTTCGAGTAATCATCGCTGACGGGAAGTTCCAGGGGGTTACCGAGGCCACGACACCTATGGGTTGTTTGATCACCAGCAGGCGTGCATCCGCTTTATGGGTGGGGATCAGATCGCCGTATACTCGTTTACCCTCTTCGGCGAACCATTCGATAAAGCTGGCTGCATAGAGAATCTCGCCGCGCGCTTCGGCCAACGGTTTTCCACCTTCGCGGGTCAGCAGCTGAGCCAGCTCTTCACTGTTCTCCAGCATCAGTCTGTGCCAGTTCTGCAGAATGGTCGAGCGTTGCTGGGCTGTCATCGCGGCCCAGGCCTGTTGCGCTTCTGCGGCGCTGTCGATCGCCAGACGGGTTGCTTCGGCGCCCAGCAGGGGAACTGAGCCGATCAGTTCGCCGTTGGCAGGGTTGAATACCTGCTGGCGCTCAGAGCTACCCGCATCCGTCCACTGTCCGTTGATGTACGCCTGCTGTCGAAATAGTTGCTGATTCATGATCTTCCCTCGGTCTGGCCGCTGTCCGGGCGGCGCTGTCGGTTGCTGTGTGCTTCCGAACGTCTGTGTCTGTCAGGTGGGGTCTTATCGGCGACTCTACTGCCATCCTGGAGAGCTGTACAGGGCCAGTTGTCGGGGGGCGGCTGATGCCAGTCCTGGTCCTGATCCGGGCTGGAATCGGCCGGCCTGGATGGTGATTGAAATAAGTATATTCTGATCGACGGAAAGGCTTAAATTAACAACGGCAGGCGGTCGGTCAGTTGCTGACCCCGGCGGTTATTTTTGTTAAGGTTCCCTCCTTATCGCTTCTCTTAACGGCAACGATAATCATCATCGAAGTGATGCTGATTTTGCCGAATAACAAACTCTTCAGGAAAACGGGGCAGACCATGGCACGTGGTGTAAATAAAGTGATCCTTGTCGGTAACCTGGGACAGGATCCTGAGGTCCGGTATATGCCGAACGGCAATGCGGTAACGAACGTCACGATCGCAACCAGTGACAGCTGGAAGGACCGTGAAACCGGGCAGCCACAGGAACGTACCGAATGGCACCGTGTGGTTTTTTTCGGCAAGCTGGCTGAAATCGCCGGACAGTATTTGCGTAAGGGCTCCAAGGTCTACGTCGAAGGCTCCCTGCGTACTCGTAAGTGGCAGGATCAGAGTGGCCAGGACCGTTATACCACCGAGATCGTTGTCGACATCAATGGTCAGATGCAGATGCTGGACAGCCGTAACGACGGTGGTTATCAGCAGCAGAACCAGGGTTATGGTCAGCCACAGCAACCTGCCCAGCAGCCGGCTCAGCCTCAGCAGTCATACCAGCCGCAGAGTCGCCCTCAGCCGCAGCAGGCTCCACAGCAACAGGCTCCACAGCAACAGGCTCCACAGCAACAGGCTCCACAGCAACAGGCTCCACAGCAGCCAACCCCGGGATTTGATGACTTCGACGACGACATTCCATTCTGAAGCCGCTGACAGAGACTGAAGGAGCAATGTTCGTTGTTTGAACTGCCAAAATTGCTGGTAACCGGTGCCCGGGGGCAGCTGGGCTATGAGCTTGTCGCTCGCGCTCAGGAAGATGGTTTTGAGGTTGTTTCCCCTTCTTCGACGGATCTGGATGTCCGGGATCCGGATGCTGTCGCTGTGCTGCTGAAAGCCGAGCGGCCCCGCTATGTTGTAAATGCCGCCGGCCGCCGGCCTGCGGCTGACAATACGCTGTCTGACTTAGGGGTGAATGCAAAGGGTCCGGCTGTTCTTGCCGAGGCCTGCCGGAAGCTGGGTATTGCCCTGATTCAGCTCTCCTGTGCCGAGGTGTTCAGCGGTGAAAGCAGTGATGCCTACCGGGAAGACGACGAAACCGGAGCGATCGGCGATTATGGGCAGGGCCTGCTGGAAGGAGAGCAGGTGGTCCGTGAAACCCTGGAGCGTCATATTATTCTGCGAACAGGCTGGCTGTTCAGTGCCCGGGGGGGCAGTGCCGTTCGACAGTTGCTGGAACAGGCCCGTGCTTCCGAACAGGTTTGCGTCGCCGATGGCCTGACCGGTTCTCCTACCTCGGCGGTGGATCTTTCGCGGGTGGTTGTCGCGCTGATCAAGCAGCTGGACTGTGGTGTGGATAACTGGGGCACTTATCATTACTGTGCTACCGAAGCTGTCAGCTGGTTTGGCTTCTCAGAGGCCATTATCGCAGCGGCCCGGCAATATGAAGATCTGAAGCTGGAACAGCTTATTTCGGTTCATCAATCGGAGCTGGGGCGGCATCAGCGAGCAGTTTTTACCGAACTCAACTGTGACAAAATACGCCGCGATTTCGGTATCCATCAGCGCGCCTGGCGTACCGGCCTGATGCAGGTGGTCAGGAATCTGTACAGCTGGTCTGAGTAAGCGTAATACCGGCAGTGCTGCCACTCATAGCAACCAGGGCCAGGGGTTGTGCGAACGGGCGACCCAGAGAATATAGCCGACACTGGTAATGGCTACGGCCAGCGAAACATTGCGAATCAATCTGGTTTTGCCGCGATTGAGGGCAACGGTGCCGGCGAGAATGTAGACCAGCAATGCCGTTACTTTGGCGGTCAGCCAGCCGTGAGTAAATGGATACTGGTGAATGACCAGGGTTAAGGCGATAGCGCTGGCAAGGAGTATACTGTCAATGTTCTGTGACAGTCTCCGGATCCACCGCTGCTGATGCAGCCCGGAATTCATCAGCATCCAGACGGACCTGATCACGAAGATGCTGATACTGAGGGTAACGGCGGTGATATGCAGATGTTTCAACAGCAGGTACATGCAGTTGATCCTTATAATTCACTGAAGGCGAAGTCCCGATATAAAGAGCGGGGCACTTAGGCGCCACATTCTAAGCCAGTTGTTCGAGGTGGCAAAACGATGACAGCGAAAACAGAGGCCGGTTCACCGGAATTAATCGACCGCTTTGGTCGCCGGGTGGACTACGTGCGCATTTCGGTCACAGATCGCTGCGATTTTCGCTGTGTCTACTGTATGAGTGAGCAGATGAAGTTTCTGCCGCGGGAGCAGGTGCTCAGCCTTGAGGAGATCGAGCTGGTCGCCCGGGCTTTCGTTAATCTGGGGGTCACCAAGATACGTCTGACCGGTGGGGAGCCGCTGGTGCGTCGGGGGATCGAAGGTCTGCTGCACAATCTTGGTGAGCTGGACGGGCTGAAGGAACTTGTACTCACCACCAATGGTTCTCAGCTGGGCCGGCTGTCCGGGGATCTCAAATCCGCCGGTATTCGTCGGATCAACATCAGCCTCGACTCACTGCGAGAGGATCGCTTTCGTGCCATGACTCGGATCGGTAAGCTGAACCAGGTGCTGGAGGGGATTGACGCGGCGCTGGCGACCGGTTTCGAGCGGATTAAGCTGAATGCGGTGATTATGAAGGGCCGCAACGACGATGAGGTGCTGGATCTGGTCGAGTTCGCCCGCGACCGCGGGCTGGATATCAGCTTTATCGAAGAGATGCCGCTGGGGGATATCGATCACCAGCGCGGTGAGACCTACTGCTCCAGTGATGAAGTGAGAGCGCTGATCGAGCCGAAGTATCCGCTGGCGCCGGCTTCCGAGCGCACAGCTGGTCCATCCCGCTATTATCGGATGGCGGATTCAGACAGCCGTATCGGTTTCATTTCTCCACACAGCCACAATTTCTGTCATGAATGTAATCGGGTCCGGGTGACTGTAGAGGGACGGCTGCTGCTCTGTCTGGGCAACGAGCATTCTGTCGATCTGCTGTCGCTGCTGCGTCGCCACCCGGGCGATCAGGAACGTCTTGAGCGGACCATCCGCGATGCTATGGATCTGAAGCCGGAAAAGCATGAATTTGATCTGGATACCGAGCCGCAGATAGTTCGCTTTATGAATATGACCGGTGGCTGACCCCGGACTTGATCCCGGCGCTGCCATTTTATGTCGGAACAGGTAAAATAGCGCCTTTTTATGTCTCGGCAGACCCCGCTTGCCATCCTGCAAAGCCCTTTGTCAGACAGATGCACGATCGAGGATATGCATGACGGCCACTGAGCTAGACCCCTTTAAGAACATCCGTCCTTACAATGATAATGAAGTGGCAGAAGTCGTCAGTCGCCTGATGGCGACCCCGGAATTTATCGCTGCTCTGGGGCGTTTCCAATTCCCGCGTCTGAGTCGTTATACCGAAGGGCTGGTAACGCTGCTGGTGCGCTTCGCACTCCGGCGCCAGCTGGCCGGTGTCAGCGATGTCCGCTCTATGCAGGAAGTGATCGCCAGTTATATGCAGCGGATGATCGACCGTACCACCGGCGCGCTCAGTTATTCCGGTCTGGAAAATCTCAGAGCGGACGGTGCCTACCTGTTTATCTCCAATCATCGCGATATCGCCATGGACCCTGCCTTCGTTAACTGGGGGCTGTACCGTAACAATATGAACACGGTGCGTATTGCTATCGGCAATAACCTGCTGAAAAAGCCCTATGTTTCCGATCTGATGCGGTTGAATAAGAGCTTTATCGTCAATCGTTCGGCAAAGGGGATTCGCGAAAAGCTGGCTGCCTATATGGAGCTGTCCTCCTATATTGATCACTCCATCAGTACCGGCAATTCCGTCTGGATTGCTCAGCGGGAGGGGCGGGCCAAGGACGGAAATGACTTTACCGATCCTGCCATCATGAAGATGCTTTATATGAGCCGGAAAAAGCAGGGGCTGGAGTTTGCCGAGGTGGTTAAGCAGCTCAATATCGTGCCGGTGGCGATCTCTTATGAATTCGATCCCTGTGACAGCATGAAGGCTCAGGAGCTGCATGCTCTGGACAGTACCGGTGAATATCAGAAGTCGCAGTATGAAGATATCGACAGCATCGTTCAGGGGATCACCGGCTTCAAAGGTGATGTTCATGTGGCGTTCGGCGAGCCGCTGATCGGTGACTATGATACTCCCGAGCTGCTGGCTCAGGCCATCGATCGTGCGGTGATCGGTAACTACCACCTGCACGCCTCAAATCACATTGCAGCGCAGACCGGAGAAGGTTCCGCAGATTCGGAGCATGTCAGGCAGTACCGGGCGCGGCTGGAAGCGGCGCCGGCGGAATGTCGGGAGCGCTTTGAGGCGATGTATGCTAATCCGGTATTCAACAAGCAGAAACTAGCACAGGGCTGACAGATGAGTGATAACGAGACAGGGTCTCTGACCCATATAGATGCTGAAGGCCATGCTCGCATGGTGGATGTGTCCGCCAAGGCCGTCACTACCCGTGAGGCTCGTGCGGAGGCGTTTATTACCATGCTGCCGGAAACGCTGGAGATGATTGTAGAGGGTAAGCATAAAAAAGGTGACGTGTTTGCTGTTGCCAGGATTGCCGGCATTCAGGCCGCCAAGCGTTGCTCCGATATTATTCCGCTCTGTCACCCGCTGATGCTGAGTTCGGTCCGGGTAGAGCTGTCTCCTGAACTGGAAAACAATCAGGTGCGTATCGAGACGGTCTGCCGTCTGAGCGGTCAGACCGGGGTGGAGATGGAGGCTCTGACGGCGGCGTCTGCGGCGGCACTGACCCTTTACGATATGTGCAAGGCAGTTGATAAAGGCATGGTTATCCACAGCGTTCGGCTGCTGGAGAAAAAAGGTGGTAAGAGTGGCCACTGGCAGGCGGCAGGAGAAGAGTAATGATTAAGCTGGTCTACTTTGCAAGTATTCGCGAGCAGCTGGGGTGTGATGAAGAGCAGCTGGAGCTGGCGGAAGGTGTCGCGCAGGTAAAGGATGTTATGTCGCTGCTGGCTGCCCGGGGAGAGCCCTGGAGTCGGGTGCTGGGTGATGAAAAGCTGCTGGTGGCGGTCAATCAGGAGATGAGTCCGATCGATACGGCTGTGTCTGACGGTGACGAGGTCGCCTTCTTTCCACCGGTCACCGGCGGCTGATGGCCGGTCGCATGATTAAGAGAGTCTGCTAATGCTATATCTGCGCTCGGGGCTGTTCAGCAGTGTATTTCTGGTGGCCACGATTCTGTATGCCGCATTCTGTGTAGTGTTTGCCCGCTGGCTGCCGTTCCGTGCTCGCTTTGCGGTGGTTGTCGGTATCAATCGCTTCTTTCTCTGGTGGGCGCGGGTAGTCTGTGGTGTTCGCTTTCAGATTGATGCTAAAGAGAATCTGCCGGCGTCAGGCAGTTTTGTGATTCTGGCTAATCATCAGAGCGAGTGGGAGACCTTTTTCCTGCAGGTGATGGTGGGGCCGCTCTGTACCGTACTCAAGAAGGAGTTGCTGAAGATTCCTTTCTTCGGCTGGGCGCTGGCTCTGCTGAAGCCGATTGCCATCGATCGCTCAGAGCGTGCCGGGGCGCTGAAACAGATCCTCAAGCAGGGTAAGGCGCGCCTGAAAGAGGGGATCCCGGTGCTGATTTTTCCCCAGGGTACCCGGGTTCGGGCCGGGCAGCGCGGGCGTTTCAATAAGGGAGGGGCGATGCTGGCCTGTTCCTCCGGCGTACCGGTGGTGACGATTGCCCATAATGCCGGTGAATACTGGCCCTCCCGGAGTTTTCTTAAATTCCCGGGAACGATCCGGGTGGTCATCGGCCCGGTGATTGAAACTGAAGGGCGGAGTGTTGATGAGGTGCATCAGCAGAGTAAAGCCTGGCTGGAGCAGCGTCTGATGGAGTTTTCCGGCGCAGTTGTTGAAACAAAGGAAGAGGCAGTGGTTGCCGAAGAGGCGGCTGAAACCGAAAAAACAGCTCACTGAGTTTTTTGTGCGGAAGTCAGTTTCCGCTTGCCGAAATCTGATAACGACTCGTAGAAGCGTTCGATACAGCTTTCAACAGACAGACCCTGGGTCAGGGTTTTTATATGTCTTGTCCTGAAATAGTGTCAACGTTATTCAGGACGGGACAATAAAAACAAAAAAGCCGCTGATACAGCGGCTTTTTTTATGATCGCAGATTCTGTGCTCAGCCGTTGTAGCGCTGGAACACCAGGGAGGCATTGGTTCCGCCAAAACCGAAACTGTTGGACATCACCCGCTCCAGCTTGACGTCGTCTCTGCGCTCCACGGCGATGGGAACGCCCTCGGCCTCTGGGTCCAGATTCTCAATGTTGGCAGAGGCGGCAACGAAGTTGTTCTGTTGCATCAGCAGGGTGTAGATCGCTTCCTGAACGCCGGCGGCTCCCAGTGAGTGACCGGAGAGTGACTTGGTGGAAGAGACAATCGGCAGCTGATCACCAAAGGCTTCGCGGATAGCTTTCAGTTCCTGCATATCGCCGGCCGGGGTGCTGGTGCCGTGGGCGTTGACGTAATCCACGGGGCCGTCAACGGTGCTCATCGCCTGCTGCATGCAGCGTACTGCGCCTTCGCCGGACGGGGCGACCATGTCGTAGCCGTCGGAGGTGGCACCATAACCTACCAGTTCAGCATAGATCTTAGCGCCGCGGGCTTTGGCGTGTTCCAGTTCTTCAATAACCAGCATGCCGCCACCACCGGCGATCACGAAGCCATCGCGGTCGGCGTCGTAGGCACGGCTGGCTTTTTCCGGGGTGTCGTTATATTTGGAGGAGAGTGCTCCCATGGCGTCGAACAGTACACTCAGCGACCAGTGCAGCTCTTCACCACCACCGGCGAAGATGACGTCCTGCTTGCCCAGCTGGATCTGCTCCATGGCGTTGCCGATGCAGTGCGCACTGGTAGAGCAGGCTGAGGTGATGGAATAGTTCACGCCCTTAATCTTAAAGGGAGTGGCCAGGCAGGCGGAAACGGTGCTGCCCATGGTGCGGGTTACCCGGTAGGGGCCAACCCGACGCATGCCTTTCTGACGAAGCACATCGGCGGCTTCGACGATGTTGGCGGAAGACGCGCCGCCGGAACCGGCGATCAGGCCGGTACGGACGTTAGATACCTGTTCTTCGGTGAGGCCCGCATCCTCAATTGCCTGTTTCATGGCTACATAGGAGTAGGCCGCAGCATCGCCCATAAAGCGACGGAGCTTGCGGTCGATCAGGCTTTCGATATCGAGATCAACACCGCCGGCAACATGGCTGCGGAATCCCAGTTCTTTGTATTCTTCCTGGAAACTGATGCCGGAGCGTCCCAGCTTCAGGGATTCAAGAACAGTTTCCTGATCGCATCCCAGGCAGGATGTGATGCCAATGCCGGTAACAACTACGCGTCGCATGGGTAGGGACCTCTGTATCAGTGCTAAAACTTACGTACAGTGAAATATCGCATGAAACTGTCCCGGACAGCATTCACACAAAGGCTATATTTTCTGATATTCACCGGCACTTGGCCAGTCTTTATCTTGATCCTGGCCAGGTGCGGGGAGATAAGGCTCAGAAGTTGTCGGTGGAGGTGAACAGACCGACCCGAAGGTCTTTGGCGGTGTAGATTTCCCGTCCGTCTACAGACAGAGAGCCGTCAGCGATCCCCATTACCAGCTTGCGTTCGATAACGCGCTTCAGCTCCAGGTGATAGGTGACTTTTTTGGCGCCGGGCAGAACCTGACCAAAGAATTTTACCTCGCCGGCACCAAGTGCGCGACCGCGGCCGGCGTTACCTTTCCAGCCCAGGAAAAATCCGACCATCTGCCACATGGCATCAAGTCCGAGGCAGCCTGGCATGACCGGGTCACCGGGAAAGTGGCAATCGAAAAACCACAGGTCGGGGTTGATGTCCAGTTCGGCGCGGATCTCACCTTTGCCGAACTGGCCGCCATCTTCAGTAATGGAGGTGATCCGGTCAACCATCAGCATGTTGTCAACAGGCAGTTGTGCGTTGCCGGGGCCGAACATTTCGCCGTGACCGCATTTCAGCAGTTCGTCACGGTTAAAGGAAGAGGGCTTTGTCATTGAAACAGGGTGTCCGTCTTATGCTGTTGTTGTCTGCGGCGATTATACCGGTCAGACCCCCGCTGCGCATAGGGGTCTGCCGAAATAAGCAGGAGGCGACGGTTATGAGCGTCTGGAAACGGCCATCTCGGTGAGTTTTTCCAGAACGTCCCGGTAGTCGCCGGGCGGTAGTTGCTGCAGCTGGTCGCTGGCCAGTCGGGCCTGTTCCCGGGCCTTCTGGTAGGTGTAGTCAATCGCGCCGGTGGCTGTTACTGCCTGGCTGATCGGCTCCAGATCTTCCAGCCCGCCCTTGCGAATCGCGCTGCGGATCAGCTGGCGCTGTTCTTCGCTGCCTTCCCGCATGGCATGGATCAGCGGCAGCGTGGGTTTGCCTTCGGCCAGGTCGTCACCGACGTTCTTGCCCATTTCTTCGGAGGAGCTCTGATAGTCCATCACATCGTCGATCAGCTGGAAGGCGATACCAAGATGGCGGCCGAACAGGCGCAGGGCTTCCTGTTGCTGTTTGTCGGCGCCGCTGATGACTGCGCCGGTCTCCGCGGCAGCCTCAAACAGCATGGCGGTTTTACCGAGGATAACCTTCATGTAGTTCTCTTCGGTGACATCGGGGTTTTTGCAGTTAAGCAGCTGCAGAACCTCTCCTTCGGCGATAACGTTAGTGGCGTTGGAGATGATCTGCATGATCTCCATGCTGCCCAGCTCCACCATCATCTGGAAGGATCGGGAGTAGAGGAAGTCACCGACCAGTACGCTGGGAGCATTGCCCCACTTTGCATTGGCCGTGGCCTTGCCGCGCCTCAGGTCGGAGGTATCAACCACGTCGTCATGGAGCAGGGTGGCGGTGTGGATAAATTCTATCACCGCTGCGAGGCTGATGTGCGGGCTTTCGCTCAGGGTCTCCGGGTTCTGCTGGCTGGCCCGTGCGCAGAGCAGTACCAGCAGAGGGCGGATGCGCTTGCCACCACTTTCGATAATGTAGTGCCCAATCTTCTCTACCAGCGGCACGCCTGAATGCAGATTGTTCAGGATAAAATGATTGACCGCTTCGAAATCTTCGCTGATCTGGGGATGTAATTGATGTGGTTGCATATTCCGGAAGGGTGGCAGGATAATTTGCACGCATGCTACGGGCCAGTCCGGGGGGTGTCAAGCGGCCGGGTTGATTCGCCTCAAAAGCCACTTGTGTGCTCAGGGTAGATACTGTAAAATCCGCCCCCCTGTGGTCCTTCCACCCAATTGCTCCCTACCATATGGTTTTTCCATTAGAAGTAGGCACTTTTCAGTAGCCGGGAAGGAACATACATACTGGAGAAGATTATGTACGCAGTAATTGTTAGCGGTGGTAAGCAACACCGTGTAACTGAAGGTGAGGTTCTCAAGGTTGAGAAGCTCCAGGCAGAAGCTGGTTCTTCTGTTGAAATCGATAAGGTTCTGCTGGTTGCTGACGGTGAAGACGTCAAAATCGGTGCGCCTGTTGTCGAAGGTGCTAAGGTAACTGCTGAAGTGGTCAGCCACGGTCGCGGTAAGAAAGTGCGCATCATGAAGTTCAAGCGTCGTAAGCACCACATGAAGCAGATGGGCCACCGTCAGTGGTTCACTGAGATCAAGGTTACCGGTATCAGCGCCTGAGCTGATCTTTAGGAGAATATAATGGCTCATAAAAAAGCTGGTGGTAGTACTCGTAACGGTCGCGATTCCGAGTCTAAACGCTTAGGTGTCAAGCGCTACGGTGGTCAGAAAGTTCTGGCTGGTAACATCCTGGTGCGTCAGCGCGGAACTCGCTTTCATGCCGGTGATAACGTTGGCTGTGGAAAAGACCACACCCTGTTTGCTACCGCCGAAGGTGTTGTTAAGTTTGAAGTGAAAGGTCCTAAAAACCGTAAGTACATCAGCGTAGTCAGCGCTTAATACGGCGGTTATACCCTTTAAAAAAGCTCCGCCCTGTGCGGGGCTTTTTTTGTTTATGGCGATTGTCTGTCGTCGGAGTCAGGACTACTCTGGATGTACCGGAATCCGGGGCTGCGCCCGGAGGGTGTGTTCTGGTGGTGGAGTCAAAGCATGAAGTTTGTTGATGAAGTGGTGATCAGTGTTGAAGCTGGAAAGGGGGGCAATGGTTGTCTCAGTTTCCGGCGTGAAAAATACGTCGCCAAAGGTGGTCCTGACGGCGGTGACGGCGGTGATGGTGGCTCGGTGTTTGTTGAGGCTGACTCGGGGTGTAATACGCTGGTTGATTACCGCTTTCAGCGCCGTTATCGAGCGGAGAGCGGAGAGCCCGGGCGTGGTCGTGACTGTACCGGTGCCAAGGGTCAGGATCTGGTGCTGAAGGTGCCGGTAGGTACCACGATAATCGATGAGGATACTCTGGAAGTGCTCTGCGATCTGACCGAAGATGGTCAGTGTGAAAAAATCGCTCAGGGTGGTTTTCATGGGCTGGGTAATACCCGTTTTAAATCCAGTGTGAACCGGGCGCCCAGGCAGACCACCAATGGCTCCGCCGGTGAGTCTCGTAATGTTAAGCTGGAGCTGAAGGTGTTGGCGGATGTTGGTCTGCTGGGGCTGCCAAATGCGGGCAAATCCACCTTTATTCGAGCGGTATCGGCGGCTAAGCCGAAAGTGGCTAACTATCCCTTTACGACCCTGGTGCCTAATCTGGGGGTGGTTAGTATCGAGAGGGACCGCAGCTTCGTGGTCGCCGATGTACCCGGGTTAATCGAGGGGGCGGCAGAAGGGGCCGGGCTGGGAATTCGCTTCCTTAAACATCTGGCTCGTACCCGGTTGTTGTTGCATCTGGTGGATATGGCGCCCTGGGATGGTGTTGAGCCCGGAGAGGCCGCGAGAAAGATTGCTCGTGAGCTGGAGAAGTTCAGCCCTGCGCTTGCTCAGCAGGAGCGCTGGCTGGTGCTGAACAAGCTGGATCTGGTGCCCGAGGAGGAGCGTGACGAGCGCTGCAATGCAGTGATCGAGGCGCTTGGTTGGCAAGGCCCGGTATTTCGGGTGGCCGCTATCTCTAAGGATGGTACCGAGGCTGTCTGTCAGGCGGTCATGCGCTATATCGAAGAGCGTCGGGAGGCTGAGGCGGAAGATGAAGAGCTGGCGCTGGCCGAACAGCAGCGAAAGGCGCTGCTGGAAGAGGAGGCGCGGGAGCGTCTGCGTCGCTATCGTGAAGAGATGCGTTCGCGTAAATCTGCCGATGATGAAGACTGGGATGATTTCGATGACGACGACTACGATGTTGATGTCGAGTATGTGCCTTAGGGTTTAATGCAATGAGTGTCAGAGACAGGGTGACAAAAGCCCGGCGCTGGGTGGTGAAGATAGGCAGTGCGCTGCTGACGAATGATGGTCGTGGTCTGGACCATCAGGCGATCGCAGGCTGGGTGGATCAGATGGCCTGGTTGCGGCAGCAGGGGGTTGAACTGGTGCTGGTTTCCTCGGGCTCTGTCGCAGAAGGGATGAACCGGCTGGGTATGGCTGGTCGGCCGGGCGAGCTGCATCAGCTGCAGGCGGCGGCAGCTGTCGGGCAGATGGGTTTGGTGCAGACTTATGAAGCCTGTTTCAAGCAGCATCAGATGCATACCGCGCAGATCCTGCTGACCCATGATGATCTGTCTGATCGTAAGCGCTATCTGAACGCACGCGGAACTCTGGGCGCGCTGGTTAAATGGGGTGTGGTTCCTGTCGTCAATGAGAACGACACGGTGGTTACCGATGAGATCTGTTTTGGTGATAACGATACACTGGCGGCGCTGGTGGCAAACCTCGTAGTGGCCGATGCCCTGATTATACTGACCGATCAGCAGGGGTTGTTCGACTGCGATCCGCGCAAAAACCCTCAGGCTGAGTTGGTTCGGGAGGCGTCGGCCCGGGATCCCCGGCTTGATGAAATGGCTGGCGGCGGCGGAGTGCTGGGGCGCGGTGGTATGGCGACCAAGGTGCGGGCGGCGAGGCTGGCGGCTCGATCGGGGGCTTCAACGATTATTGCCAGTGGGCGTGAGGCGAATGTGCTGCAGCGGCTCAGGCAGGGGGAGTCGCTGGGTACTCTGCTGGCGCCGGATTGTACGCCGCAGGCGGCTCGAAAGCAGTGGCTGGCCGGGCATCTGAAAGCGCGCGGTGCGCTGGTTCTGGACGCCGGGGCGGTTCGGGTGCTGAAAAACTCCGGTCGCAGTCTGCTGCCGGTGGGGGTTCGTAAAGTGAGCGGTGACTTTTCCCGTGGCGAGATGGTGCTCTGCCTGGATGAGCAGGGTCAGGTGGTGGCTCGTGGGCTGGTCAATTATGATGTTGCCGAGGCGGCAAAGATTATTGGGCAGCCGAGCAGTCGGATCAGTGAGCTGCTGGGTTATGTGGCGGAAGAGGAGCTGGTGCACCGGGATAATCTGGTGCTGGCCTGAGCTGTCAGTCGAGCGTTGGCGGCTCTTCGGTGCTGTCGGCGGACACAAAAAAACCGGCCTGAGCCGGTTTTTTTAATTCTAAGCGCAGCTTACAGCGCTTTGATCTGGGCATTCAGGCGGCTCTTATGGCGAGCGGCCTTATTCTTGTGAATGATACCCTTGCTGGCAGCGTTATCCAGTGCAGGAACGGCGGCAGTGTATGCTGCCTGTGCTGCTTCTTTGTCGCCGGAGGCGATTGCTGCTACGACTTTCTTCAGGTACGTGCGAGTCATGGAACGCAGACTAGCGTTATGCTGACGGCGTTTTTCAGCCTGGCGGGCACGTTTTCTTGATCCAGCGGAATTTGCCACGGTCTGGCTCCCTAATATTCTGATCGATTGGTACGTTGTAAAACAAAGAGGCGAAATTATTCATAGATCCATCGGGCGTGTCAATAAAATTCGGGATTTTTATTGTCTCTCTCGCTATCATGAGCCCGCAGATTTTCTCAACTTCTTGTTATTCAGGCATCTGGAAAGATAGTGCATGGAAGAGACTCCGCAAACTCCGCCGTCATCCAACGATAGCAGGCCGAAGAAGGCTGGGGCCGGGCTGCTGAAATCCAGCGTGCTGGTGGGCTGCATGACTATGCTGTCGAGAGTGCTCGGGCTGGCGCGTGATGTGGTTATTGCCCAGGGTTTCGGTGCCGGTGCCAGCGCTGATGCGTTTTTTGTCGCTTTTAAGATACCCAATTTCCTCCGCCGGCTGTTTGCCGAAGGAGCGTTTGCCCAGGCTTTCGTACCGGTGTTGTCGGAATACCGGACACAGGGGAGTCTGGCGGCGGTGCGGGCGCTGATCGACAGGGTGGCCGGAACGCTCGGGCTGGTCCTGATGCTGCTGACGGTGCTGGCGGTGCTGGGGGCGCCATTGCTGGCGATGCTGTTTGCCCCCGGCTTCTATATGAACGATGAGGCAAAGTTCACCCTCACGGTCGATATGCTGAGGATCACCTTTCCCTATCTGATGCTGATCTCGCTGACCGCCTTTGCCGGCTCCATTCTTAACAGCTATGACCGTTTTCTGGTTCCGTCGTTTACGCCGGTGCTGCTCAACCTGTCACTGATCGGTTCGGTTTTCTGGCTGCAGCCCTGGCTTGATACGCCGGTGATGGCGCTGGCCTGGGGAGTGTTGATCGCCGGTGGTTCGCAGTTGCTGTTGCAGCTGCCGTTCCTGGCCGGGATCGGGCTGCTGCCTCATCCTCGTATCGGTTTCCGGGATGAGGGGGTCCGTCGGATTATCCGGTTGATGCTGCCGGCCATATTCGGAGTCTCGGTCAGTCAGATCAATCTGTTGCTGGATACGGTGCTGGCTTCCTTTCTGCAGACCGGTAGTGTCTCCTGGCTCTATTTTTCCGATCGGCTGGTGGAGTTGCCGCTGGGGGTGTTCGGGATCGCGATCGCGACAGTGATTCTGCCCAGCCTGTCTCGTAAGCATGCCAGCCAGTCCGGCGAGGCCTTTGCCGCAACCCTGGACTGGGCGTTGCGGATGGTGCTGCTGATCGGGTTGCCGGCGGCGCTGGCGCTCTGGGTGCTGGCTGAACCGTTGATAGTGACGCTGTTTAAGTATGGCGCCATGGGGGAGCGGGACGTGGAAATGACGGCCTTCAGTCTTCGGGCGTACAGTCTCGGCCTGCTGGCCTTTATGCTGATTAAGGTGCTGGCCCCCGGTTATTTCTCCCGCCAGGATACCCGGACGCCGGTGGCTATCGGTATTAAGGCGATGGTGGCCAACATGGTGATGAACCTGATGTTCATCGTGCCGCTGAAGCATGCCGGGCTGGCGCTGGCCACCTCGCTCAGCGCCTTTCTGAACGCCGGGTTGCTGCTGCGGGGGCTGCTCCGTGATGAAGTGTTTCGCTGGCAGTCCGGTTGGTCCCGTTTTTTGCTGCAGATTGTTGCGGCCAACCTGGTGATGGTTCTGTTTCTGCTCGGTTTTGCTGCCGATACCGGGGTGTGGATCGAGCGGGGGCTATGGGATCGGATCCTGTCTCTGGGGCTGCTCTGCTGCGGCGGTGGTGGCCTCTATTTTCTGATGTTATGGATAGCCGGTATCCGATTGTCTCACCTGCGTCACTGACAGCAGTGGATATGCGACTATTGATAGGGGCTGGCGGTATTCTGAAGCGCTACACCAGGGTATAATTCGCGGTTCATTTTAACGGGGCGGTACAGTACTGCATGGAGTTAATCAGAGGTCTTCATAATCTGCGTGATCAGCATCGGGGCTGTGTGGCGACCATCGGTAATTTTGACGGCGTACATCTCGGGCATCACCAGGTACTGAAACAGGTCAGTGAAAAAGCCAAAGCCCTCGGCCTGCCCTCCGTGGCAATTACCTTTGAACCCCAGCCCCGGGAGTTTTTTGAAGGTCAGAACGCACCGCCCCGGCTGACCCGCTTTCGCGATAAACTGATTCTGCTGCGCGAGCATGAGATCGATCGGGTATTCTGTCTGCACTTCAACCAGCGTCTGCGGTCGCTGACGGCGGAAGCCTTTATCGATCAGCTGCTGCTGAACGGACTGGAAGTGAAGTATTTTGTGGTGGGCGACGACTTTCGCTTCGGTTGTGACCGGGCCGGAGATTTCGAACTGCTGAGAAAGACCGGCAAGACCCACGGTTTTACTGTTGTTAACACCCGGACCTATGTGATCGATGACGAGCGGGTCAGCAGCACCCGAGTTCGCTCGGTGCTGGCGTCTCATGATTTCGAACTCGCCAGACAGTTGCTGGGACGTCCTTATACGCTCAGCGGCAAAGTGATTCACGGTCGTAAGCTGGGACGGCAGCTTGGCGTGCCAACGGCGAACATCTCCCTGCAGCGTAAACGACTGCCCTTTGAAGGCGTCTTCGTTATTGATGCAATCACCGAGGAGGGGGGGCGTTACCGCGGTGTCGCCAACGTTGGGGTGCGGCCGACCGTCGATGGCGAGAGCCCGTTGCTTGAAGTGCATCTGTTCGATTTCGATCAGGAGATTTATGGTCAGCGATTACAGGTGGAATTCCGAGGTTTTGTCCGCGATGAACAGAAATTTGACGGGCTGCCCCAGTTGCAGCAACAGATACAGAACGATATTGCCTTTGCCCGGGCCTGGTCCCCGGAAGGTGCCTGAAAATTGATCGACTCCGGCTTCGGCTTAACCACAGCGACCCGTAGTTAAAAGTGAACCGTAGTTAAAAGTGAAAAGCGTAATGAGCGATTATAAAGATACCCTGAACCTGCCGCAGACTGATTTCCCGATGCGTGGCAACCTGGCTCAGCGTGAGCCGGAAATGCTGAAGCAGTGGGAGCAGATGGGGCTTTACCAGAAAATTCGTACGGCCAGTCAGGGACGGGATAAGTTCATTCTGCATGACGGACCTCCTTACGCTAACGGTGATATCCACATCGGTCACGCGGTCAATAAGATCCTCAAGGACATTATCGTCAAATCAAAGAATCAGGCCGGATTTGACGCTCCCTACGTGCCTGGCTGGGACTGTCACGGTCTGCCCATCGAGCATAAGGTGGAGACCCTGATCGGTAAGGCGGGTACCAAAAAAACCTTTAAAGAGTTTCGGCAGAAGTGTCGTGATTACGCTCATAAGCAGGTGAATGGTCAGAAGAAAGACTTTATCCGTCTGGGCGTGTTCGGCGACTGGGAAAATCCCTACCTGACCATGAACTTCGCCACCGAAGCTAACATCATTCGTGCGCTCGGTAAGATTGTCGAAAACGGTCATCTGGTCAAAGGTTACAAGCCTGTGTACTGGAGTGTGGTCGGTGCCTCGGCGCTGGCGGAAGCGGAAGTGGAGTATCAGGATAAGGTCTCCACGGCGATCGACGTGCGTTTTCTGGCCGTCGATCAGCAGAGTTTCCTCGGCGCTTTCGAGCTGGATGGCGACAGTGAAGGCCCTGTCAGCGCTGTCATCTGGACCACCACGCCCTGGACGCTGCCCTCCAATCAGGCGGTATCCCTGAATGCCGATCTCGACTACGTGCTGGTCGAACTGGATCTGGGAGCCGGCAAAGAGCGCATTCTGCTGGTTGAAGCGCTGCTGGAAGATGCCATGAGTCGATACGGCGTCGAGGAATATCGGGTCGTCGGTCGCTGCAGTGGCCAGGCGCTGGAGCATCAGCAGCTTCAGCATCCCTTCTACGATAAGCAGGTACCGGTGATTCTCGGTGACCACGTTACCACCGACGCCGGTACCGGTGCGGTACACACCGCTCCTGACCATGGTGTTGAGGATTTCGTGGTTGGCCAGAAATACGCCATCGAAACCCTGAACCTGGTGGACGGCCACGGCATCTTCGTGCAGGCCGCCGGTCAGTTTGCCGGGCAGCACGTTTACAAAGTGGATGATGAGGTGGTGGCCCTGTTGCGGGAGAAGGGGTGCCTGATCAAATCTCACAAATTCGAGCACAGCTATCCCCACTGCTGGCGTACCAAGACGCCACTGATCTACCGGGCGACACCGCAGTGGTTTATCAGCATGGATGAGAAAAACCTCAAGCAGGATGCGCTGGAAGCCATTAAAGGCGTACAGTGGTTCCCGAGCTGGGGGCAGAACCGTATCGAAGCGATGGTCGATCAGAGCCCTGACTGGTGTGTATCCCGTCAGCGCACCTGGGGTGTGCCAATCACCCTGTTTATCCATAAGGAGACTCAGGCGCTGCACCCGGATACTGCACGACTGATTGAGGCGGTTGCCGAACGGGTCGAGAAGGCCGGAATCGATGCCTGGTTTGATCTGGAACCGCAGGAACTGCTGGACGATGAAGCGGATCAGTACATCAAGGTAAACGATACTCTGGACGTCTGGTTTGATTCCGGTGTTACCCACTACTCGGTGCTGGACCAGGATGACAAGCTCAGTTTCCCGGCCGATCTTTATCTGGAAGGTTCCGACCAGCATCGCGGCTGGTTCCAGTCCTCGCTGAAGACCGGTATCGCTATCAAGGGGGTTGCCCCCTACAAGCAGGTGCTGACCCACGGCTTCACCGTCGATCAGGACGGTCGTAAGATGTCCAAATCACTGGGCAACGTGGTAGCGCCGCAGACGGTTATGAATAAGTACGGGGCCGACATCCTTCGCCTCTGGGTCGCAGCGACCGATTTCAGTGGCGAGATGGCCGTCTCCGACGAGATCCTGAAGCGGACCGCCGACTCCTATCGTCGTATCCGCAACACCTCCCGCTTCCTGCTGTCCAATCTCAGCGGTTTCGATCCGGCACTGCATAGCGTTGCGCCGGAAGAGATGCTGGCCCTTGACCGCTGGGCTGTAGACCGGGCGGCTCAGTTGCAGCAGGAGATCACCGACGCCTATCAGAACTACCAGTTCCTCAACGTCTATCAGAAGGTTCATCACTTCTGTGCCCTGGATCTCGGTGGTTTCTACCTGGATATCATCAAGGATCGCCAGTACACCACTCAGGCCGACAGCCTGGCTCGTCGCTCCTGCCAGACCGCCCTGTTCCATATCATGGAGGCAATGGTGCGCTGGGTGGCGCCGATTCTCAGCTTTACCGCCGAAGAGATCTGGAAACATCTGCCCGGTGAGCGTTCCGAATCCGTACATCTGGAAACCTGGTATCAGGGGCTGTTTGAGCTGGATGCAGAGGCGGCGATGGGTCGTGACTACTGGCAGCAGATCCTGGAAGTGAAAACGGTGGTCAATAAGGAGCTGGAGAATCAGCGCAACGCCGGCACGGTGAAGTCGGGGCTGAGTACCGATATCGTGCTCTATGCTGACCCGGCGCTGAAAGCGATGCTGGAACAGCTGGGAGATGAACTGCGCTTTGTTCTGATTACCTCCTCTGCCGCTGTCGAAGCGCTGGCCGATGCGGCACCGGATGCGGTGGAAACGGAACTGAGTTCCCTGAAGCTGACCGTGGCGCTGAGTGATAATCAGAAGTGCACCCGCTGCTGGCATCACCGTGAAGATGTTGGTGCGGTTGCCGGGCACCCTGAGCTCTGTGGTCGCTGTGTCGAAAACGTGGATGGTGAGGGTGAGCAACGCGCTTACGCATAATCAGAGTGACTGACGCCAATAAATCGCAGCAGGGATGTCTGGTCTGGCTCTGGCTCAGCATCCTGATCGTGGTGCTGGATCAGGGGTTGAAATACCTGGCCTCGACCTTTCTCAGCTATGGTGAACCGCTGGCGCTGCTGCCGGTGTTCGATCTCACCCTGCTGCATAATCCCGGTGCTGCCTTCAGCTTTCTGGCATCACAGGGTGGCTGGCAGCGCTGGTTCCTGGCAGCGGTGGCTGTCGGGATGTCAATCTATCTGATCATCTGGCTGAAGAAAACGCCTCGCAGCATGCGGCTTCAGGCGCTGGCACTGGCGCTGGTGCTGGGGGGAGCCCTGGGCAATCTGATTGACCGGGTTTGGCTGGGTTATGTGGTGGATTACATCGCCCTGCACTGGAAGCACTATTACTACCCGGCCTTTAACCTGGCCGATGTTGCCATTACCCTGGGGGCCGTGCTGCTGATCTGGGATATGGTGATCGTCAGTCGTCGTACCGATTCGCAGACCCAATAGCAGGAACATACTATGTCTGAACAGCTTATTGGACCGGGTAAAAAAGTTACCCTGCACTTTGCTATCAAACTGGAAGATGGCGGTATTGTTGATTCAACCTTTGACAAGAGTCCGGCGACATTCAGCGTCGGTGACGGTAATCTGCTGGAAGGGTTCGAACTGGCCCTGCACGGGCTGAAAGCAGGTGACGAGTCTACGTTGCGTATTGCACCGGAGCAGGCGTTCGGCATGCCTAATCCCAACAACGTCCAGACCATCGCCCGTGACCAGTTTAATGGCATGGAGCTGGAGCCCGGTCTGATGATCTCCTTTGCTGATGCCGGCCAGAGCGAGCTGCCCGGGGTGGTCCGTTCCTTCGACGACGAGCAGGTTTCCGTCGACTTTAATCATCCGCTGGCGGGGCGTACCCTCTACTTCGAGGTCAGCATTCTCGAGGTTGATGCTGCCTGAGGTGGTGCAATAACGGCTGCTTTCGGAGCTGATGTGGCTCCGGAGGCCCTCTCTTCCCGGTTCTCTTTTCCCTTCTTTCCAGCCGCTCAATAGAGTTTTATTGACTTAGCGCAATTTAACGGCTAGATGAATTCCAAACGGCTGTTCTATTCTTACCGGTAGCTAGGTCCGACTGAAGGCTGGCATAATGCCACTGGCTGCTAAAGTGTAGTGGAGTCACGTCCGATAACCTGTAGAGTTGTCGGTAATTACGGCAGCCCTCGTCTTCTGACTATCTGACCTGAAGGAATAGTAATACGTATGTCAGTCACAGCAGTATCGCATCTGAAAAAGAGATCACAGCAGGGCTTTACCCTCGTCGAGCTAATGGTGGTGCTGGCCATCGTCGCAGTTCTGTTACTGGTGGCCACGCCAAATTACGATTCGGTGATTATCGGCAGCAAGGTGGATAAAGCCCGCTATGCGCTGGCGTCCAGTCTGGCCTTTGCCCGTACCGAGGCGGTCAAGCGCGGTGAGACAATCTCGCTCTGTCGGGGCAGTAGCGGCACCTGTGGTACCGGAACCGGCAGCACCAGCTGGAATGATAATGGCTGGAAGGTGATGTCGGGCGGGACGATTCTGCGAACCACAGACAGTGCTAATGAGGATGTCGATATTCAGTTTGACTGTGGGGATTTTATCACGTTCGGAGACAGTGGCGAGAGAGCATCTTCCGGGCCGGGAGGTGGAGATGGGGAGTGTAATTTTGCCTTCAGCGACGGCGGTGGTGATACCAGCTTTGATGAGAATTTGTGGATTAACATGGTAGGCCGGGTGCGGATGAAATAGGCATCGCCAATTGCCTGATAAACGGAAGGAGGGGTGGCAGTTGCGGCACAACAGTAAGCAATTCAGGGCAGATAGTTGTTGCGGCTTTACGTTAGTGGAAGTGCTGGTGGCCGTAGTGGTGCTTTCCATCGGTATATTCGGCCTGATCGGTCTGCAGACGGCAGCGTTAAAAAATAATCAGGAAGCTTATCTGCGCAGTCAGGCGACGGTACTGATTTACGATATTGCCGATAAGATGCGCTCCAATATGGGGGCTGATTACACCACGGCCTCGGCGGTTTCCCATGCGACCTCATGCGTCAGTTATTCAGGTGCGGCTACCAGTTGTACGGCAACCCAGATCGCCGAGCGGGACCTGTATGAATGGGATGACAGTGTCAGCACCATACTTCCTTCCGGCAGCTGGGGTCTGTCGGTTTCCGGCGGTATTACCTCGGTGACCGTCAACTGGGATGATGATCGCGATTCGGCGACATCCGATGCTGTGATGTCCATGGAATTCAGGTTATGAGCAGAAACAGGGCTTCTCAAGGCTCCATGGCGGGCTTCTCGATGGTGGAGCTGATGATTGCTCTGGTGCTGGGGTTGTTGCTGACCGCCGCGGTACTGCAGACCTTTGTCAGCCTGAAGCGTACCTATGAATTTCAGGAGGAGTTTTCCCGAATCCAGGAAAACGGCCGCTTCGGCATCGAGTTTTTAACCCGGGATATTCGAAATGCCGACTTCTGGGGCTGCAATGGTAATGGGTTGGGAACGGTCCAGGATCATCTCAATCCCAGCAGTACCGCCTCACTGAGTTTCGGGGAAGGGGTCAACGGTACTGATGGTACCGCCGATGTCGGAGGCAATACCGCTGCCGACCAGCCGGATACGATTGTCCTCCGAGGAGCGACAGAGTTTGGTGTGAATGTTATTGATGTGCCTGCAACGACTGCAGCCAGTTTAAAAGTCTCGGCCAACAGCGGGCTCAGTATCGGCGATATCGTACTGATCAGTGATTGTTCCAATGGTGAGATCTTCCAGGTATCCACCGATCCCGGAACCGGCGGCGGGCCCGGGCAGGATAATATCACCCACAATACCGGCAATATTATGGAGGGATCTACACAGCACCTGCCCGGCAATCAGACCCAGACTTTCCAGAAGATCTATGGGACCGATGCACAAATATTCACCACTATGAATGTGACTTACAGCATTGGCACCGGCACCAGTGGCGAATCCGCCCTGTTCCGAAATGGTGACGAAATAGTGGAAGGGGTGGAAAATCTGCAGGTGCTCTACGGTGAGGATACCGATGGTGATGAAGTTCCCAATTATTACGTTCCGGCGGATCAGGTCTCCGATATGGACCAGGTGGTCAGCATCCAGGTGTCGCTGCTTATTCGCAGTCTGCGGGATAACCTGACCGATACCGCCCAGAATGTGAACTATAACGGCGATACCCTGGTTCCCACGGATCGTCGCGTTCGCAAGGTGTTCAGCACCCGGATAGCCCTGCGCAATCGGTTGAATTAGGAGTTCCGATGACTGACTTTCGACATCACCCCCGTGAGCGAGGAGCGACCCTGATCATTTGCCTGATCATTCTGGTGGTCATCACCTTCCTCGGTGTTGGTAGTATCCAGGATACCACCATGGAGGAGAAGATGGCCGGTAATATGAAGAACCGGAATATGGCTTTTCAGGCCGGGGAGACGGCCCTCCGTGATGCTGAGGACTATCTTAATACAACGGTAATCCTTCCGGACTTTGACGGCACTACGACCGGCCTTATCGCACAGATATCCGGCAGCACCACCACTCCGAATCACTGGAGCAGCAGCCAGTGGGGCAGCTCCGCCATGCAGTACCGGGGAGATGATATTCTCGGCGTCGCCGAAAAACCTCGCTACGTCATAGAAAAGCTGGAGTCTGTGGCTGAGAGCGCCAGTCTGGAAGTGGGTCAGGCCGTTGATAACGATGAATATTACCGGATTACCGCCCGTGCAGTTGGTGGTACCACAACGTCGCAGGTTATTTTGCAGTCAATCTACAAAAGATAAGTGGCCCTCTGATTCGGGGCCAAGTGAGAGCACTTATGAAACGGCTATTTAAACAGTTCCTTTCGGGCGTCGCTTCCTTCTTGCTGGTTGTCTGTTCCGCCTCTGGTGGCACCATCTCTCAGGTTCCGCTCTATCTGGCGACAACCGCTGATCCCAACGTACTGTTTAATATGTCCGTTGAAACGCCGATGGGTGGCGCTGCCTATAATGATCAGCCGGGAACGCTGGCCGGAGGGGCTGTATGTGGTGGCCGGGACAGCGGAACCGGTACCTGCTACTTTAAAACAGAAACCTATATCGGCTATTTTGATTCCAAAAAGTGCTACCAGTACAACAGTACGGCTTCACCGGAGTATTTTTACCCCACCGGTGCTGCAAATTCCGATCACGAATGTAGCGGGGCATACAGCGGCAATTTTATGAACTGGGCATCCATGACCGCCATGGATATGTTCATCTGGACCATGACCGGCGGTAATCGGATATCGGACACCAGCTCAGAGACCATCGTCAAAAGGGCTAAAAAGCACAGCAGCTCAAGCTGGTTCCCTCCGAAGCGAATTTCTTCTTCAGATAACGTTACTCCTTCTACGGTAACACCCTGGACTAATTCCACCGTTTATATTGAAAATACGGCTGACGGAATCCAGTTTGGTTCCAGTAGCGGAAGCAGTAATCTGGAAGCAGCCTCCCTGAACATCAAAGTCTGCGATTCATCAGTCGGGCTGGAGTCGAACTGTATTGAATATACGGATGGCTCAACCTATTACAAACCGGAAGGTTTGATTCAGCGTAATGCCGATAGCATGCGCTTTGCCGTCACCAGTTATTCGCTTGATGGAGACAATACCCGGGATGGTGGTATTCTCAGAGCAAATATGAAATATGTCGGGCAGACCAAGCCCGATGGAAGCGGGGGGACAGCATCCAATACAGCTGCTGAAATTACTGCGGGAGGGTTACTGGTCAGCAACCCCAACCCCAGCGATGCCACGGCCAGCGGCGTTTCCAACTCCGGTGTTATCAATTACATAAACAAGTTCAGCCATGAGGGTGCGGGTTATAAGAGCCTGGATCCGGCAAGCGAGCTCTATTATGAATCTCTGAGGTACTTTAAGAACCTGGGACGTACGCCGGAATATGCCGATGGGCTGACCGTGGCAGAAAAGGGAGGATTCCCGGCAATTACCAGCTGGGAGGACCCGATTCAGTACAGCTGTCAGAAGAATTTTATTGTCGGGATCAACGATGCCAATCCCTGGCTGGATAAGCGTCTGCCGGGCACCCACTTTACCAGCGCTTCCTTTTCCGGTCATACGCTGCTGGCCGGCGACTACGGCGAGCCCTCTAATGCGGATTCCGATATCGATGTCACCGCCCTGACCAACAAAGTCGGAGAGCTGGAGGGGCTGAAAAATACCAGCCAGTGCGTTGGCTGTGTCAGCGGAACCTGTGATCTGGCCAAATCCAACAAAACCATTCCGGATCTTGGCGAAGTGATGGGGACTTGTCCGAGCCCGCAGAAAGAAAACTCCTACTACATTGCCGGACTGGCCTACTACGCCAACACCACCGACCTGCGCACGGAGTCTGGCATGTCGGGTACCCAATCGGTTTCAACTTTTATGATCGATACACAGGAGTACAGTGACGATCCGCTGACTGGTCAGATGAATATGCTGTGGCTGGCCGGAAAATATGGTGGTTTTATCGATTCTAATAACAATAACGAACCGGATGTCACCAGTGAGTGGGATGAGGATGGTGATGGTGAGCCCGATAATTATGTACTGGCGTCCCGTCCGGATAAGCTGGTTGCGGCACTGTCCACCAATTTTTCAGACATCGAGGAGCGTTCTTCAACGGCTTCAGCCATTACCACCAACTCCACCCGACTGGACACCAATACCCTTGCCTTCCGGGCCAGCTTTAACAGCGGCAACTGGAGCGGCGAGTTTGAGGCCTACCCGGTCAACTCCGATGGATCTCTCGGCTCGGTTGCCTGGAACGCCGCAGATGAGCTACCGAGCCATGGCAGTCGAAAAATCTATTCCTGGGATCCGGCAGGCTCAGCCGGGTTTGTTTTTGATGCCACCTCTTCAAATCTGACAATTATTCAGGCCACGGCTGCCGCACTGGATGCGGACAGGGTGAATTACCTGCGGGGTGACACTACCAACGAGCAGCGGAACAGCGGACTTCTGCGCAGCCGGCCGGTGATCAGCAACCAGGCTAAGGTTCTGGGCGATATCGTTAATTCCGATCCGCTCTATGTTTCCACGGAAAACTTTGGTTATGAGGGGCTGGGTGGAACCGAAGGAAGTGCTTATGCAACCTTCAGAAGCAGCAGTTCTTATAAAGGCAGAAAGCCGATGCTCTATGTCGGTGCCAACGATGGCATGTTGCATGGGTTCTATGTTGGCGAAGACAGCAACAACGACGGGACTCTGGATGCCGATTCCGACGGTATTGAGCCTGGCGAGGAGGTGTTTGCGTTTGTACCGAAGTCGGTCTACGGAAACCTCGAAGCGCTGACCAAGCCGAACTACACCCACAAGTACTACGTCGATGGTTCTCCGCATGTGGGCGATGCCTATATCGATCCTTA
The DNA here is from genome assembly GCA_965230185.1 of Motiliproteus sp. Taxonomy (GTDB): domain Bacteria; phylum Pseudomonadota; class Gammaproteobacteria; order Pseudomonadales; family Balneatricaceae; genus Motiliproteus. Next base: position 5,043,289 of record OZ245995.1, on the reverse strand, counting down.
CAGCACAGGTGATGCCTGGCGATCGGTGCTGGTGGCGACGACGGGGGCCGGTGGGACGGGCGTATTCGCTCTGGATGTTACCGAGCCGGACGATTTTAAAACGACTTCGACCGGTGCGGCCCGTGTACTATGGGAGCTGGACAATACCGTGACCAACTTCACAGATCTTGGCTATACCCTTGGTAAGGCGACCATTGTAAAGCTAGAAAGTGGGCACTGGGCGGCCGTGTTCGCCAATGGCTACGGCAGTAGCAGCGGTAAAGCAATCATTTACATCGTCGACCTGGAAGATGGCAGTCTGATCAAAAGTTTTGATTCGGAAACCACAGGCAACGGTATGTCCACACCGGTGTTGGTAGACACCGACGGTAATTTCAAGGCGGATACTATCTATGCCGGTGATCTGAAAGGCAATCTCTGGAAGATTGATATCAGCAGCTCAAATACTAATCAGTGGGATTTCTCTCACCGAGTCCAGTCAGGAAATCCAAAGCCACCGCTTCCAATCTTTATCGCAACGGATCAGGCCTCCCCCAGTGTGGTGCAGTCAATTACCGCTAAGCCGCAGGTAGGAAAGCACTCCGGCGGTGGTTATATGGTCTATTTTGGCACCGGTAAGTATTATGAGACCAATGACAATATTGTTGGTAACAGCCCTCAGGTACATACTTTTTACGGTATTCGGGATTACAACGATGAACAGGTGAACAGCAATCGGAGCGAGCTGGTCCAGCAGTCTGTTCTGGCAGAAGGTACCCTGTCCGGATTTAATATACGAGTGACCAGCGATAATACCGATTCCAGTAAAACCAAAGGCTGGTACATGAACCTTAAGAGTCCGGGCTCAAATGGCCAGGGAGAAAGAGTGACAAACGAACCGATATTGCGCGGAGACAGAGTGTTGTTTACCACTTTGATTCCCAATGCGGATCCCTGTGATTATGGCGGCTCCAGCTGGTTTATGGAGCTGGAGGCTGAGTCCGGAAGCAGGTTGGCAGATTCCCCGTTCGATATAAATAACGATGGTCTGTTTAATGATTCCGACAAAGCCCAGCTGATCGATCTCGATAATGACTTATCTTTCGATCTGACCAGTGTTTCCGGGGTTCAGAAAGCGGGAATGGGGATTATCGATAACCCGGCGATTCTGGAAACCGGTTCTCAGGATATTAAGATTATCAGCGGCTCCAGTGGTAATACCCAGGCCCTGGGTGAATCCAATGATGACCCGGGCGGCCGGCAGGCCTGGCAGCAGTTGCAATGATCCGGTCAGACATATATTGAGGATTCAGATTGTTGAAAAACTATGAAAGCAGGAGTAGCCAGCAAGGGGTAACCCTGCTGGAGCTGATGATTGTCGTGGCGGTCATCGGCATCATCGCTGCGGTAGCGTACCCGTCCTATCAGGAGTTTCTGTCCGAGTCCCGTCGAGCCGATGCTCAGGCGACCCTGATGTCCTTTGCAGGAGCGATGGAGCGCCACTTTACCATCAACGACTCCTATTGTGGTGCGGGGACCACTACCTCCGGTACTTGTGCAAATGCCACGGGAGATCCGACGATCTTCCCGACGGAAGCACCACTGGATGGGGCAGACAAGTACTACGACCTGGATATTACCGCCGCGACAGCCACGTCCTTTACTTTGCAGGCGTCACCAAAGAATGCCCAGGCATCTGATCGTTGTGGCAACCTCACGGTGACTTCAACCGGCGCCCGAGCGGCGACCGGTGGGACGGATTGCTGGCAGTGATTCCGAATAATAAAATGTGCAGTTGATAAAACCGGCGCTGTTCAGCGCCGGCTTTCTTTTTTGCTGATGGTTCGGCAATTTTTTTAGCAGAAGCGAATAGGATACTCGTTTCTGTTCACGATTCCGGTCGTTACCTGTCTTACCCCCTTGATTAAGATCCGCAATACCGATTCCCCGTCGTTCTGCTATCTTTGTCCTTCGTAACATGGGATTTCGCAGTGCCGGATAAGCCGTATCGACAGTTCTCAGGAAGAGTTCAGTCTGTTATCCCGGCTGATACCGGCGTAGAAAGAAAAACCACTGTCAGGGAGTGACGGGAGGTTCAGACAATGTGCAGGGATGCAGAAGCCCGGCGCCTTCGTGCGTCCGGTGTTCCACTATTTTTCTGTCAGCGGGGGCTGACGCTGGCGGAGTTGATTACCACTCTTGGTCTTACGGTGCTGGTCTCTACCGTGGGGCTCAGTAGTTTTGATCGGTTTATTGCCGGTAGTCGGGCCGATACCACCATTCTCAGCCTGCGGACCGCGCTGGCGCTGGCCCGCACTGAGGCGATTACCCGGGATGCCAGCGTCGTGCTCTGTCGTCGCTCGGATCAGCTGCAGCAGTGCGCCGGTTCCGGTGCATCGGGCAGGCCGGACTGGAGCGGGGGCTGGCTGATGTTTGTGGACATCGATGGGGATAACGCCCTCGATACCGACAGCGGCGATCTTATCCTCAGGATCTTTCCCGCCCTGAACCGTACTCAGATTCTGCGCTGGAACCGTGGCGACTATATCGCTTACCAGGGCTCCGGTCGTCTTCATTCACTGAACGGTACTTTCTGTCTGGGAGTTGTTGACGGCGACGCCGATCTGCGGCGGGAACTGAAGATTCCCTATACCGGTCGCGTCCGCATCACCAGCGGCGAATGCAGCTATACCCTCTGAGGCAGTTGTCGACTACTAACGCGACTCCGACTCAATGACCAGCGATCCCGCTGAAGATGCAGCTACGGGTCGAGTTCCCGTGCCCGGGGTACAGGACCAGGGGGCGGGTGAAATCTGGCTGTTGCCAGGGCCGCAGGCTCTGTCTATTGTGTAGCTCTTATCTGCAGTAACAGGGGGAATCGCAGTCAGTATGAGCAATCCGGATATTCTGATTATCGGCGCTGGAGTCATGGGCATGATGACGGCTCGGGCACTGGCTGACAGTGGCGCCAGGGTTGTGGTGCTGGATAAGGGGGACTGTGCTTCGGAAGCGTCCTGGGCCGGCGGGGGGATCGTGTCACCGCTCTATCCCTGGCGCTATTGTGATGCCATTACGGCACTGGCCAGCTGGTCTCAGAATATCTACCGCGAGCTGGGGCGAACTCTGCCGGAGGAGACCGGAATTGATCCGGAGCTGCGGGAGAAAGGATTGCTGATGCTAGCCGTGGATGATGAGCAGGAGGCGCTGAGCTGGGCCGATCGCTGTCAGCGCCCGCTGACCCGAGTGAGCGGTGATTTTGTTTACGAGCTGGAAGCCGGCCTGCCGGAAGGAATTGAGCAGGCGCTGTGGATGCCGGAAGTGTGCAGTATTCGTAACCCGCGGCTGGGCCAGTCACTGAAGCGCAGCCTGGAGCTGCATCCCCGCATTGAAGTTCGTACCCACTGTCCGATGTTGTCGATTCGACAGCAAGCCGGTCAGGTGACCGGCATCGAAACTCCACAGGGGCTGATATCGGCCGGGCAATATCTGCTCTGCACCGGCGCCTGGAGCGGGCAGCTGGTGGAACAGCTCGATATTTCAGTCAGGGTTGAGCCGGTTAAGGGGCAGATGCTGCTGTTCCGGGCCCGGCCGGGTCTGCTGGAGCGGGTGGTGCTGAATAACGGCCGCTATCTGATTCCCCGCAGCGATGGTCGTATTCTGGCGGGCAGTACTCTGGAGTTCAGCGGTTTCAGCAAGCAGGCCACGGAAGAGGCTTACCAGAGTCTTTACCGTTCAGCGCTCGATATCCTCCCTGCGCTGGAGCAGTATCCGGTGGAGGCTCAGTGGTCGGGACTGCGTCCCGGTGCCCCGGCAGGCATACCTTACATCGACCGGTTGCCAGAGCTCAGAAATCTCTATATCAATGCCGGTCATTTCCGTAACGGGCTGGTGCTGGCCCCGGCATCCTGCCGACTGGTGGCTGACCTGATGCTGGGCAGAGATCCGGAAATCGATCCTGCGCCCTACCGGCTGGATGCCGAGCGGGGAGAGCTGATGCACTGACAATCGCTCTTTCACCGGCTGACCGGTGGAAACGAATAGTGGGGCTGAGGCGGCCCTGTGTCGGCCTGGCTCTGAAATTCGTTTTTTACAGCGGGCAGGCAGGAAGGGCTCCCAGAACAATGGAGCCCCGGAAGAACAACGTATCAGTCGTAGACGGTGGGGATCGGCTGACGTTTGTGTTCGGTTTTGCAGTAGATGTCGATCAGCCGTGATTCCACCTCGTCACTGACTGGTCTGTTTTCCAGAAAATCGTCAATCTGGTCATAACTGAGGCCCAGCGCGGCTTCATCCTCTTTGCCCGGATCCATACATTCCAGATCGGCGGTAGGCGCTTTATGAACCAGTGATTCCGGAGCCCCGAGAGTGCTGGCCAGCTGTCGGACCTGGCGTTTGCTGAGGCCGAACAGCGGCACCAGATCGCAGGCGCCATCGCCGAACTTGGTGTAGAAACCGGTAATGTTCTCAGCGGAATGATCGGTCCCCAGCACCAGGCCGCCGACCAGACCGGCAATCTCATACTGTGCCACCATCCTGGCCCGAGCCTTGACGTTGCCCTTGACGAAATCGATCGCCGATTCCGATGCCGTCAGCAGATGATGGTCCTTCAGTGCCGCCATCGCTTCTGAATGGATACCGTCGACACCGGGCTTTACATTGACAGTGAAACTTTCACTGGGGCGGATAAAGGACAGTGCCGCCTGGGCATCATGCTCGTCAGCCTGGACACCATAAGGCAGGCGCAGGGCGATAAAGCGGTAGTCGGCATTCTCTTCGGCGCTCAGCTGTTCAACCGCGAGCTGAGCCAGCCGACCGCAGGTAGAAGAATCGATACCGCCGCTGATGCCCAGCACCAGGTACCGAAGACCGGAAAGGCGCAACTGGTTCTTGATAAAATCGATCCGGCGCTGAATCTCGAACTCCGGGTCGATCTCCGGCAGGACCTTCATTTCACGGATAATATGTTCGCGGTTCATAGTTGTCGCTCTTTCATCTGAACATCAGCGGGATCAGCGGATGGCTGCTGTCGGAGCTGATTTTCTGAGGGCAGCATTGCCGGATTCAGGAGCATGTTCCCGACTTCCGGCACCTCGGTAGTTACTTAGACAGATAGTCGGTTCGTCTTTTCGGATCGCGGAGATGCTCCGGTGTTTCCGCCGGTTCGCTCTTCTCTTCCGTTTCCGTGCCGTCTTCACCAATCAGACCGAAAGTTGCTTTATTCAGCAGAGAACGATCCTCGTCGGCGATGGGCTCCGGTTCTTTGCCGTAATCGGGGAAGTTATTACTGAGGATCTGGCGGGCATGGCCGGCCGGGTCCTGCAGTCCCAGTTCGGAATAAGCTTCAACCATAATCGCCAGCGCGTCGGGAACGGCTGGCGTCTCCTGATAGTTCTCCACTACGTAGCGCCCGCGGTTAGCCGCGGCCACAAAGGCGCCCCGGTTGATATAGTAACGGGCCACATGGATCTCGTAGCGTGCCAGTTGATTCTTCAGATAGAGCATGCGCTTACGGGCGTCGGGAGCGTACTGGCTGGTCGGATAGCGGTTCAGCAGGGTCGAAAAATCACTGAAGGAATCGCGGGCCGCGCCGGGGTCCCGCTGGGAGGGATCGGTCGGCAGAAAGCGGTCGGTAAGGCTTTTGTCGGCATCGAAATTGGTGAGCCCGCGCAGGTAATAGGCATAGTCGATATTGTCATGTTGGGGGTGCAGGCGAATAAAGCGGTCCGCGGCTGCAATTGCCTGTGTGGGGCGAGCGCCTTTGTAGTAGGCGAAAATCAGCTCCAGCTGCGCCTGCTCGGAATAACGGCCGAACGGGTATCGGGACTCCAGATTCTCCAGTTTGTCGATGGCGACGTCCCAGGTCTCATTCTTCAGCGCTTCCAGAGCCTCTTCATAAAGCTGCGGCTCCGGAATATCGGGTTCCTTTACGTCGATGTCGAACAGGGAGCAGCCGCTGATGAATGAGATAACAAACATCAGAGTAAGTGCGTTGCAGATGCGCATGGAGAACTGGATCCTGGTTTATCCCGGCCTGCTGTTGGCGGGACTTTCGGTTATACTGAACGGGCTATTTAACCACAGAGTTCTGGCCGAATCCAAAGAGAGGCCCTGAGGTTTTCCGCTTCCGCCGTTGAGGCGTTACTGACTAAGGTATTTCATGTCCGAAGAGATCAATCTGTCCGCTCAGGTTCCGGTGGAACTGGGGGGCTATCGCCTGGATCAGGCTGCTGCAAAATTATTTCCGGAATATTCGCGATCGCGCCTGCAGGGCTGGATAAAAAATGGTGAACTGCTGGTCAATGGCCAGCAGATGCGGGCCCGGGATAAGCTGCTGGGTGGAGAACAGGTTGATGTCGGGGCCCGACTGGAGGTGGAAGAGCGCTGGGAAGCGGAAGCGATCGATCTGGATATCGTCTACGAAGATGAACATATTCTGGTGATCAATAAGCCGGCCGGTCTGGTCGTTCATCCGGCGGCGGGCCATCACGAAGGCACTCTGCTGAATGCCGTGCTTCATCATCATCCCGGCTCCGCTACTGTTCCACGGGCCGGTATCGTTCACCGCCTCGACAAAGACACCACCGGATTAATGGTCATTGCCAAAACCCTGGAGGCGCAGACCGAGCTGGTTGCTCAGCTGCAGGAGCGTTCTATGGGGCGTGAGTATCAGGCCGTGGTGCAGGGCGTGATGACCGGTGGGGGAACCGTTGATGAGCCCATGGGCCGGCATCCCAAACACCGACAGAAGATGTCGGTGCATCCGATGGGTAAGGAAGCGATCACTCACTACCGGGTCCTCGACAAATATCGGGCTCATACCCATATCCGCCTGAAACTGGAGACCGGTCGGACTCACCAGATCCGCGTGCATATGAGCCATATTAACTATCCGCTGGTGGGGGACCCTCAGTATGGGGGGCGTTTCCGGCTGCCGAAAGGAATCACCGCTGAGTTGCAGGAATGCCTGCGCGGTTTTCAGCGCCAGGCGCTGCACGCCTGTAAGCTGGAACTCTGGCATCCGGAGAGTGGCGAACTGATGAACTGGGAGGTACCGCTGCCTGCGGATATGGAGCAACTGATCAGTGAGCTGAGTCGGGACGCCCGTAATCTGGACAGAGACTGAGATGAATCCTTCTGTGATTGAACCGGACTGGCCGGCGCCTGCCGGGGTCGGTGCTCTGGCCACCACCCGTATTGGTGGAGCCAGCGTTGCTCCCTGGGACAGTCTTAATCTCGGCGACCACGTCGGCGATGACGGCACCGCCGTCGCTGCCAACCGTCGGCAGCTGGCTTCGCTGATCGGTGAGGATATCCGTTGTCAGTGGCTTACTCAGGTGCACGGTACCGGCGTCGTGGTCGCCGGAAAGGCGGATCAGAACAGTGAAGCCGACGCCGCTGTCAGCTCTGCCAGCGGCCATGCCTGCCTGGTGATGACGGCCGACTGTCTGCCGGTGTTGTTCTGTGACCGCGCCGGCACTCGGGTTGGTGCCGCCCATGCCGGCTGGCGGGGACTGGCCGGTGGGGTGCTGGAAGCGACGGTTCAGGCGCTGGACTGCCCGCCGGAACAGCTGATGTGCTGGCTGGGCCCGGCGATCGGACCCGATGCCTTTGAAGTGGGAGACGAGGTTCGCGAACAGTTCTGTACTGCCGATAAGCGGGCCGCAGCCGCTTTTCGACCCCGAGCGGAACAGCCGGGCAAGTGGCTGGCCGATCTTCCGTTGCTGGCCAGGCAGCGGTTGCAAAAACTGGGTGTTACGGCGATTTATGGCGGTAAATACTGCACCTTCAGCGACAGTGAGCGCTTCTTCTCTTATCGTCGGGACGGCGTGACCGGGCGGATGGCCAGCCTGGTCTGGCTGAAGCCCTGAGCCCGGTACGATCCGTATTGTTGTGCCGGGGACTCAGCTCTCCCAGTCCAGAATGACCTTGCCGGACAGGCCGGAACGCATCACGTCAAAACCCTGCTGGAAATCATCCACCGAATAGTGGTGGGTGATGACCGGGGTCAGATCCATTCCCGCCTGAATCAGGCTGGCCATCTTGTACCAGGTCTCAAACATTTCACGACCATAGATCCCCTTGATCGTCACACCCTTAAAAATGACCTGAGACCAGTCGATCGCCGTATGTGAAGCGGGAATACCCAGCATGGCGATCTTACCGCCGTGATTGATCTTATCGAGCGCCTGGTGCAGGGCGGCGGCGACCCCGGACATCTCCAGACAGACATCGAAGCCCTCGGTCATACCCAGTTCCGTCATCACCTCGCCAAGATCCTCCTGGTCGACTCTGACGGTACGGGTCGCTCCCAGCCTGGCCGCCAGTTCCAGCCGGTAGGAATTAATGTCGGTGATTACCACGTGACGGGCGCCGGCGTGGCGGGCGACCGCCGCTGCCATGATGCCGATGGGACCGGCGCCGGTAATCAATACGTCCTCACCGACCAGGTCGAAGGCCAGCGCGGTATGGACGGCATTGCCCAGCGGATCGAAAATGGCCGCCAGATCGTCGGAGATATTCTCCGGAATCTTAAAGGCATTGACCGCCGGAATCACCAGATATTCGGCGAAGGCACCGGGCCGATTGACCCCCACGCCGACGCTGTTGCGGCACAGGTGACGACGCCCCGCCCGGCAATTGCGGCAGTGACCGCAGGTGATATGACCCTCGCCGGATACCCGGTCACCGATCTCGAAGCCGCTGACCTCCTGGCCGATGCCGGCGACGGTGCCGACATATTCATGGCCAACCGTCATCGGTACCGGAATGGTGTGCTGAGACCATTCGTCCCAGTTATAGATATGGATATCGGTACCGCAGATTGCGGTCTTGCGGATCTTAATCAGCAGATCATTGTGGCCGAGTTCCGGGATTTCCGACTCATGCAGCCAGATCCCGGGCTCGGCGTGCAGTTTAGCAAGGCATTTCATGGTTCTGATTCTCCCGGATTGTCAGGTCGTGCTGTTCGATGTTGTGGCGGGGTTGCCGATCACATTCAGTTCCCGGCCAATACGGGTGAAGGCATCGATGGCGTGATCAAGCTGCTCACGGCTATGGGCGGCCGAGATCTGGGTTCGGATTCGTGCCTGGCCCCGGGGTACTACCGGGAAGGAGAAGCCGATCACGTAAATACCTTCGGCCAGCAATCGTTCCGCCATGCGGGCACTGAGCGCCGCGTCGCCGATCATGACCGGAATAATCGGGTGATCGGCACCGGCGAGGGTAAAGCCGGCCCGTTCCAGGCCCTGGCGGAAATACTGACTGTTATCCTCCAGCTGTCGGCGCAACTCACCGCCCTCCTTAAGCAGCTCCAGGGTGCGCAGGGTGGCGGTGACGATGGCCGGCGCCACCGAGTTGGAGAACAGATAGGGGCGTGAGCGCTGACGTAGCCAGGCGATGATTTCCCGACGACCGGACGTATAGCCGCCGCTGGCGCCACCCATCGCTTTGCCGAGGGTGCCGGTGAGGATATCAACCCGCTCCATCACGTCATGGTATTCCGGGGTGCCGCGGCCGTGCTCACCGACAAAGCCGACGGCGTGGGAGTCGTCCACCATCACCAGGGCGTCATACTTTTCGGCCAGATCGCAGATGGCTCTGAGGTTGGCGATTACGCCATCCATGGAGAATACGCCATCGGTGGCGATCAGCCGGAACCGGGCGTCCTGAGCCTGCTGCAGGCAGGCCTCCAGTTCCGCCATATCGTTGTTGGCATAGCGGTAACGCCGCGCCTTGCTTAATCGTACACCGTCGATAATGCTGGCATGATTAAGAGCATCGCTGATGATCGCATCCTGCTGATCCAGCAGGGTTTCGAACAGCCCTCCATTGGCGTCGAAGCAGGAGGAGTAGAGGATGGTGTCGTCGGTGCCGAGAAACTCGCTTAACTTTCGTTCCAGCTGTTTGTGGATGTCCTGGGTACCGCAGATAAAACGCACCGAGGCCATTCCGAAGCCGCGTTCATTGAGCCCCTTTTCAGCGGCCTCAATCAGCGCCGGGTGGTTGGCAAGCCCCAGATAATTATTGGCACAGAAGTTCACCACCGGCTTACTACCGCAGACTTCGATCTGAGGCTGCTGCGCCGAACAGATCTGGCGCTCCTCCTTAAACAGGCCTTCTGCCCGTAACTCTTCAAGCTGATGGTTCAGGTGGTCCAGAAATGCTCTGCTCATGGTGCTCTCCGGCTGGGGTTCTGGTCTGACAGGTCAGGTGGGGGAAAAAAATCTTATATACTGGATTCAGATCATAGGCGGTCTGGTCGACGGTCACAATATCTTGTTGTAAAAAAATCCCATATATTGAATTTCGTGTCGCATATCTGTTGCTCCGCCTGTTATAAAGGTAGGCGCTTTTGTCTTGCTGAGGGGCGTGAGAGCAACCAGGGAGCCAGATTCCGGGATCGCCTGGAGAGGCTGCCGGAGTGGGGCTATGCCTGTTCGGCGGACATTGAAGCCTGCGCTCTCCAGCGCTGCCGGGGTGTTTGATTTCTCATCGGATCTGCCGGTACCGTGCTCTGAATCCGCACTCGATCAACCCTGTTTTTTGTAGCAGTTTTTGGTACTGGCCTTGAAGTTCCCGGTTGTTGACCGCATTTCTTTAACAGACCACGCAACAATCCCTGCCCGGCGTCCGATCGTCGGTCCACGAATGTGCAGCTACTTCTTGAGAGGTTCATCATGAGAATTGATCGCCTGACCAGTAAATTACAATCCGCCCTGGCCGACGCCCAGTCTCTGGCCGTGGGTCGGGATCATACCGCCATCGAGCCCGTCCATCTGGCGTATGCGTTGCTTGAGCAGAAAGGAGGTGCCATCCGGCCGCTGCTGGTGCAGGCCGGTCTCGACGCCGCTCGTCTGCGAGAGGGTATGCAGGCGCTGCTGGAGGCCCTGCCGTCGTTGCAGCACCCGGACGGCGAGCTCAATATGTCCCGGGAGCTGGGAAGAATTCTCAATCTGGCCGACAAGTACGCGCAGCAGCACAGCGACCAGTACATCTCCAGCGAGCTGGTGATGCTGGCCTGCCTGGAGGACAAGGGGCCGCTGGGTAAACTGCTGAAGGAGTGCGGCGGTACGACGGAACGGCTGAAGGCGGCGATAGAGAAAGTCCGTGGCGGTGAAGCGGTTTCCGACCAGAATGCCGAGGAGAACCGCCAGGCGCTGGAGCGCTTCACCATCGACCTGACTGCCCGGGCAGCGGACGGTAAGCTGGATCCGGTGATCGGTCGGGATGACGAGATTCGCCGCACCATTCAGGTGCTGCAGCGGCGGACCAAAAATAACCCGGTGCTGATCGGTGAACCGGGGGTGGGTAAGACCGCCATTATCGAAGGGCTGGCGCAACGCATTATCAACGGCGAGGTGCCGGAGGGACTGAAGGACAAGCAGGTGCTGTCGCTGGATATGGGGGCGCTGATCGCCGGGGCCAAGTATCGAGGCGAATTCGAGGAACGGCTGAAGGCGGTACTCAATGAGCTGGCCAAACAGGAGGGCGGCATCATCCTGTTTATCGATGAGCTGCACACCATGGTCGGCGCCGGTAAATCGGAAGGCTCCATGGACGCCGGTAATATGCTGAAACCGGCACTGGCGCGCGGTGAGCTGCACTGTGTCGGCGCCACCACCCTGGACGAATATCGTCAGTATATCGAGAAGGATGCGGCGCTGGAACGACGTTTCCAGAAGGTACAGGTGGAGGAGCCCAATGTCGAGGACACCATCGCCATTCTGCGCGGGCTGAAGGAACGTTATGAGATTCACCACGGGGTGGATATCAGCGATTCCGCCATTATTGCCGCGGCACGGCTGTCCAACCGCTATATCTCCGACCGCCAGTTGCCGGATAAGGCCATCGACCTGGTGGATGAAGCCGCCAGCCGTATCCGGATGGAGATGGACTCCAAACCGGAAGCGATGGACCGGCTGGAGCGGCGGCTGATTCAGCTGAAGATCGAACGGGAAGCGCTGAAGAAGGAGACGGATGAATCCTCCCGCAAGCATCTGCGGGAACTGGAAGCCAATATCGATACCCTGCAGCGGGAGTTTTCCGACCTCGAGGAGGTGTGGAAAACGGAAAAAGCGGCCCTGCAGGGTTCGCAGCTGGTCAAGGAGAAGCTCGATCAGGCTCGTCAGGAGATGGAGGTGGCCCGTCGCAGCGGTAATCTGGAACGGATGTCGCAGCTGCAGTACGGCGAGATCCCGGAACTGGAGAAGCAACTGGATATGGCCAGCCAGGCGGAGATGCTGGACAAGACTCTGCTGCGCAACAAGGTCGGCGAAGAAGAGATCGCCGAAGTGGTTTCCAAATGGACCGGTATTCCGGTGGCCAAGATGCTGGAAGGGGAGCGTGAAAAACTGCTGCGTATGGAAGATGCCCTGCACCAGTGGGTGGTGGGTCAGCAGGAGGCGGTGATCGCCGTTTCCAACGCCGTACGTCGTTCACGAGCCGGCCTGTCCGATCCCAATCGCCCCAACGGCTCCTTTTTGTTCCTCGGGCCCACCGGGGTCGGTAAGACCGAACTCTGCAAGTCACTGGCCCGTTTCCTGTTCGATACCGAAGAGGCGATGGTGCGCATCGATATGTCGGAGTTTATGGAAAAGCACTCGGTGGCGCGGCTGATTGGCGCACCTCCCGGCTACGTTGGCTATGAAGAGGGTGGTTACCTGACCGAAGCGGTACGCCGCAAACCCTATTCGGTACTGCTGCTGGACGAGGTGGAGAAGGCCCATCCCGATGTCTTCAATATCCTGCTACAGGTACTGGAAGACGGCCGTCTGACCGATGGTCAGGGGCGGACCGTGGATTTTCGCAACACGGTGATCGTGATGACCTCCAACCTGGGCTCGGATCTGATTCAGAACTTCAACCGCGAAGATCAGTATGAGGAGATGAAGAATGCCGTGATGGATGTGGTGGGTGCTCACTTCCGGCCCGAATTTATTAACCGGATCGATGAAGTGGTGGTGTTCCATCCGCTGGGACAGGAACAGGTACGGGGGATCGCCAAAATCCAGCTGGCACTGCTGGAGCAGCGGCTGCAGGACCGGGATCTCGGCTTCAGCGTCAGTGACGATGCACTGGATCGGTTACTGGAGGCGGGTTTCGATCCGGTCTATGGCGCTCGTCCTCTGAAGCGGGCGATCCAGAGCCATATCGAAAATCCGCTGGCTGAAGCCATTCTCCAGGGGCACTATAACGCCGGTGACAGTATCAGCGCGGTGGTCGTCGACGGTCAGATTGATTTCAGATAGTCGGTTGTTGCCCCGGTAGTGATCCGCGAGGCCCCGTTCTGTCGGGGTCTCTCCGTCTGCAGATGCGGTTCGCTGCTGTCAGGCTGATGCCCGGTCTGGTAAAAGCAGGGAGAGGGGCTCAACTATACTCTTTCAACCGACAAAGGGTGTTACCGGCCTCGCTGCTATCGAATCGGGAGCTGTTGGAGCTATTATTCCGCCGGAAACGGAGAACATATAATATGGTTGACCAGGGCCATCGGCAGCAGGATTACGACAGTAAGACTCGTGAGGAGCTGATTGCCGAGCTACGTGGTTTTCACGAGACCATGATTCGTTGTGGTTCCTGTGATCTCGCTGCTCTGGACCCCGCTGTCGCCGGTCAGAGTGCTGGTGAGGAACTGCTCCATGAAGTGATCCTGAATTCGGCGCTGGATGCGATCATCATGATCGATGAGCAGGGCCGGATTCTTCGCTTCAACCGTTCGGCGGAACAGATATTCGGTTACCGGCAGCAGGACGTGATCGGTAAGGAGATCGCCGAGGTGATTATTCCGCCCTCGCTGCGGGAGCGACATGCAGAAGGTTTCAGTCACTACCTGCAGACCGGAAAAGCCCGGATCATCAACAAACGGGTGGAGCTGGAGGCGATGCGCCGGGGCGGAGATCTTTTTCCCATCGAGCTGACCGTGACCTCGTTCCGGGCACGCCGGAAACGATTTTTTACCGCCTTTATCCGCGATATCACTCAGCGCCAGTTGATGGAGGAGCGGTTGCACAGGAAAACAGCGCTGGTGGCGCTGTTGCACCGGCTCACCTCGGTGGCCAACGAAGCCCGGAATCCGGAGCAGGCAATGGAAAAGTTCCTCGAAGAGGTATGCCTGTTTACCCGCTGGCCGGTCGGCCATGCTTATCTCACTGACCCTCAGAGTAACGGACAGCTGATTTCGTCAAAAGTCTGGTATTTTGAGGATGATACGCCTTATCAACGCTTTCGTGAGATCACCGAGGGGCTGGTTTTCAGGCGCAATGAAGGGCTCCCCGGTCGGGTGCTGGGGACCGGAAAACCGCTGTGGGTTCCCGATACCGATTCTGATCACGGCTTTATCCGATCAGGAGTCATTCCAGATACGCCGATTCGTTCGGGCTTTGCCCTGCCGGTGATTTCCGGAACCGAAGTCGTCGGGGTGCTGGAATTCTTTACGCCACAGATTTCCGAGCCGGACAGTACTTTCCTCGATTCGCTGGCTCATATCGGTACCGAACTGGGGCGGGTATTTGAACGCCGCAAAAGCGAACAGATGCTGCAGCAACAGGCCAGTCAGGACCCGTTGACCGGCCTGCCCAACCTGCGTCTCGGCCGCGACCGGCTGGAGTCGGCCGTGGCCTCGGCCAGACGCACCGGAACCCGGACCGCACTGCTGTTTATTGATCTCGATAACTTTAAGCAGATCAACGACACCCGGGGGCACGATGTCGGCGATCAGGTGCTCACAGAGGTCGCCGGACGTCTCAGCGCCGGTTTGCGGGAGAGCGATACCGTCGCCCGGCTGGGGGGCGATGAATTTCTGGCGATACTCAGCAGCGTTAATAGTCGCGCGGAGGCTCAGATGGTGGCCGATAAACTGGCCAGAAGGGTATCGGAACCGTTTACCTGCAATGGCCGCAGAATCGCCATTGGTGCCAGCATTGGCGTTGCCGTCTGTCCCGATGACGGTGAGACATCGGAGCAGTTGCTGTGCTGTGCAGACAACGCCATGTATGCGGAGAAACGGCGCAGCAAACGACTCTGATCCGGTGCTGGCTGGCAACTGTCGGAGTGCTGGTCGACGGGGCTGCTGATCTGATGTGTGACCGGGATCAGTTCGACGGATTGGAGCTGATAATCTCGCACTCTTCGTCGCCGGCATTGCGGAAACGATGGGGGCGATTGCTGTTGAAGTAGTAAGCGTCGCCGGCCTTCAGGGTGTAGACATCGAAGCCCACGGTCAGCTCGATCTCACCGCGAATGACGATACCGCCTTCCTGGCCTTCATGCTGCAGCATCTCGGGACCGGTGTCTGCGCCGGGGGCGTAGACTTCCCGGAGAATATCCATAAACCGGCCTTTAACTCCGGCTCCCACCAGCTTCAGGCTGACATTATTGGAGCCGATCTCCGGCTGCTCATGCTGACGGTAGACCACCTGTTCCGGCTGCATACTGTCGAGGTCCAGAGTGAAGAAATCACCGATAGAGATCGGAATCCCGGCCAGTACCTTCTTCAGCGAGCTCACTGAAGGGCTGACACCGTTTTTCTCGATCATCGAGATGGTGCTGTTGGTGACACCGGCCCGTTTGGCCAGCTCGCGCTGAGAAATGCCTTTGATCTTGCGTAACTGTTTTAGTCGTTTACCAACATCCACGGAAAAGAAACCCTGTTCAGGCCAATGATCTGATTATAACTGAACGGAGAAATAACTCACCTGCATAGCACGGTTAGTTATTTCTCCACCAGGTGGGCAGTCTGCAAATCAGCCGTGAAGCTCGCGCAGGCTCTGCTCCAGGATCTCCAGCCCTTCGTCAATCAGCGCGTCGGAAGCGGTGAGGGGGACCAGCACCCGAATGGTGTTGGCAAAGATGCCACAGGAGAGCAGCAGCAACCCTTTCGAATTCGCCTTCGCCACCAGCGCTTTTGCCAGCTCGGCGTCGGGCTGCCCGTCGCTCATCAGTTCGCAGGCGACCATGGCGCCGGCGGCCCGAATGTTGGCCACCGAATCCAGACCGCTTTCCGCCATATCCAGGAAGCGGCCGGCGATTTTCTGTCCCAGCTGATTACTGCGCTCCAGCAGCCCTTCCTCTTCGATGACTTCGATGACCGCCAGCGCCGCGGCACAGGCCATCGGGCTGCCGCCGTAGGTGCTGCCGACGCTGCCGGGACCCGGTGCGTCCATCAGCTCGGCACGGCCGGTCAGGCCGGAGATGGTCATGCCGCCGGCCATGCTCTTGGCCATGGTCATCAGGTCAGGAACTACGCCACTGTGCTCAATGGCGAACATTTTGCCGGTACGGGCAAAGCCGGACTGGACTTCATCGACGATCAGCAGCATGCCGTGTTCGTCACAGAGCTTGCGCAGTGCCTGCATAAACTCCGGAGGGGCCTGATAGAAACCGCCCTCGCCCTGAACCGGTTCGATGATGATGGCCGCCACCCGGCCCGGATCGACGTCGGTCTTGAGCAGGTTGTTGAGTGCGATCAGCGAATCCTCGACCTCAACACCGTGGAAGGCATTAGGGTAGGGGGCGTGGTAGACCTCAGCCGGGAAAGGACCGAAACCCTGTTTGTAGGGTACGATTTTCCCCGTCAGCGCCATGCCCATCATGGTGCGGCCATGGAAAGCACCGTTAAACGCTATCACGGCGGACCGGCCGGTGGCGGCGCGGGCCATCTTGATGGCGTTCTCAACCGCTTCGGCGCCGGTGTTGAGCAGCAGGGTCTTCTTGTCATGATCGCCCGGCGTCAGCTCATTGAGCTTTTCCGCCAGTGCCACATAGGGCTCATAAGGCATAACATGAAAGCAGGTGTGCATCAGCTTCTTCATCTGCTGCTCCACCGCTGCCACCACTTTCGGGTGCAGGTGGCCGGTGTTCAGCACTCCGATTCCGCCGGCGAAATCGATGTAGCGATTGCCCTCTACATCCCAGACTTCAGCGTTTTCCGCACGATCGGCATAAAACTGGGTGATATTGGCTGCGCCGCGGGCAACGGCTTTTTCTCTTCGAGCCTGCAGTGTCGCGTTGGTTGTCATTACCGGTAATCCTCCTTTGCGGGTGTCGGTCGCTGTCGACACCCGGGTTGTCAGCTGTTTACACCACCCAGCAGGGCGTATTTGATCTCGACGTAATCTTCGATGCCGTAACGGGAACCTTCGCGGCCGCTGCCGGACTCCTTGACGCCACCGAAGGGGGCCACCTCTGTGGAGAGAATGCCCTCATTGATACCGACCATGCCGTAGTCCAGTCCTTCCATTACCCGCCAGACCCGGCCCATGTCGCGAGCATAGAAATAAGCGGCCAGACCGTATTCGGTATCGTTGGCCTGGCGAATGGCCTCCGCCTCATCGCTGAACTTAAAGATCGGCGCCACCGGGCCGAAGATCTCCTCCCGGAACACCCGCATCTGGTCATCGACATTGGTAAGGATGGTGGGCTGATAGAAGCAGTGGCCGGCATCGGAGTAGTCGCCGCCGGTGACCAGAGTGGCGCCGTTCTCCAGCGCCTGCTGGACCATGGCGTGGACATCCTCGGCGGCGCCGCGGTTGATCATCGGGCCGATGACAGTACCTTCATCGAGGCCGTGACCGATTCTGAATTCCGCAACCTTTGCGGCCAGTTTCTCAACGAAGGCATCGTAGACTCCTTCCTGAACCAGAATCCGGTTGGCGCAGACGCAGGTCTGGCCAGCGTTACGATATTTGGAGACCAGCGCGCCGGCCACCGCCAGATCCAGATCGGCGTCGTCGAAGACGATAAAGGGCGCGTTACCCCCCAGTTCCATGGAGGTTTTCTTGACAGTGTCGGCGCACTGTTTGAGCAGTAGCTTGCCCACCGAGGTGGAGCCGGTAAAGGTCAGCTTGCGAACGCCGGGGTTGGAAGTCAGCTCACCACCGATCGCACTGGAACTGGAGCCCACAACGACGTTGATAACGCCGGCCGGGATGCCGGCGCGTTCCGCCAGTTCCGCCAGCGCCAGCGCCGACAGCGGGGTTTCTTTTGCCGGCTTGATGACGATGGTGCAGCCGGCTGCCAGCGCCGGAGCAGCCTTACGGGTGATCATTGCATTGGGGAAGTTCCAGGGAGTGATCGCGGCTACGACCCCCACCGGCTCTTTGGTCACCAGAATGCGTTTATCGGCAGCATGGGTCGGGATGATATCGCCGTAAACCCGCTTACCTTCCTCGGCAAACCACTCAATAAAGGAGGCGCCGTAAATCACTTCACCGGCGGATTCGAACAGCGGTTTTCCCTGCTCGGTGGTCATAATGGTGGCCAGATCATCTTTGGCGGCCACCACCAGTTCATACCAGCGACGCAGCAGTGCAGCCCGCTCCTTAGCGGTCTTCGCCCGCCATTCTGGCAGTGCTTTTTCAGCGGCGGCGATCGCCATGCGTGCGCCTTCGGCGTCATGGTCGGCAATCTGTGCGATCTCTTCGCCGGTGGCCGGGTCGGTCACTGCCAGGGTTCTGCCCTGCGGTGCCGCTACCCATTCGCCGCCGATATAGGCATTCAGTTGCACTAGTTTCGGGTCGTTCAGTTTCATTCTTCTACTCCGGTATGTAATCGCGGTTATCCCCGGCTGGCCTGGATAACACCCTGATCGGTCAGTGTCTGGATCTGCTCATCACTGAGTGACAGGCAGTTTTTCAGTACCTGGTCGGTATGTTGTGCCAGTTCCGGTGAGGCCGCCTGGTACTGCACCGGTGTGGCTGAAAATTTAACCGGATTGGCGACGCCGGGAACCTTTCGACCGTTGCTGTCCCGGAGTTCTACCTGCATGGCGCGGTGCTGCACCTGGGGGTCTTCAAAGACCTGGTCGATACGGTTGATAGGGCCGCAGGGCACGCCGAGGTCTGACAGGTTCTCCAGCCACCAGTGGCTGTTCCGCGTCTTCATCAGCTCCTGTACCAGTGGTACCAGCGTGTCCCGATTCTCTACCCGGGCCTGGTTGGTAGCAAAACGAGAGTCGTCAATCAGCTGGGGGGCGCCGGCCAGCTCGCAGAATCTACCGAACTGGCTGTCGTTGCCCACCGCCAGAATGATGTGGCCGTCCGTCGTTGCAAAGGCCTGATAGGGCACGATATTGGGGTGGGCGTTACCGAGTCGTCCAGGAGCGTTACCGCTGGCCAGGTAGTTCATGGCCTGGTTGGCCAGGGTGGCGACCTGTACGTCCAGCAGTCCCAGATCGATGTGCTGGCCTTCGCCGCTCTGTTCCCGCCACAGCAGTGCCGCCTGAATGGCATTGGTGGCGTAGAGGCCGGTCATTACGTCAGCCAGCGCTACACCGACCTTCATCGGCATGCCGTCCGGCTCCCCGGTCACGCTCATCAGGCCGCCCATGGCCTGGATCATAAAGTCATAGCCGGCACGCTGTGCGTAGGGACCGGTCTGGCCGAAGCCGGTAATCGAGCAGTAAACGAGTTTCGGATTCACCTGTTTCAGGCTGTCGTAATCGAGCCCGTACTTTTTCAGCCCGCCGACCTTGTAGTTCTCGATCACTACATCGCTGACTTCCGCCAGTTGCCGGATCAATTGCTGGCCAGCCTCGCTGGTGATGTCGATCGCGACCGACTGTTTGCCGCGATTCGCGGCGTGAAAATAGGCCGCGTCGCGGTCGTCGTCGCCTCGCTCAATAAAGGGAGGGCCCCAGCCGCGAGTATCGTCACCGCTGCCGGGTCGCTCCACCTTGATCACCTCGGCACCGAAGTCCGCCAGCATCTGGCTGGCCCAGGGGCCGGCCAGAATACGGCTGAGGTCCAGTACCCGGTAACGGGAAAGTGCTCCTTTCATAGCATATCCGCCTGTCTGAATCCGGTTATCAGCTGAATGCCTGCAGTCCGGTCTGGGCCCGGCCGAGGATCAGTCCGTGCACGTCGTGGGTGCCTTCATAAGTATTAACCGCTTCCAGGTTCATCACATGACGGATAACGTGGAATTCGTCGGCGATGCCGTTACCGCCGTGCATGTCGCGGGCGACCCGGGCAATCTCCAGGGATTTGCCGCAGTTGTTGCGCTTCAGCAGCGAAATCAGCTCCACCGGACAGTTGTTTTCGTCCATCAGTCGACCCATGCGCAGGCAGCCCTGCAGGCCAAGGCTGATCTCGGTCTGCATATCGGCCAGTTTCTTCTGCACCAGCTGGGTAGCAGCCAGCGGGCGACCGAACTGCTGGCGATCGAGGGTATACTGGCGGGCGGCGTGCCAGCAGAACTCGGCGGCGCCAAGTGCTCCCCAGGCGATACCAAAGCGGGCTTTATTGAGGCAGCCGAAGGGACCTTTCAGGCCTTTTACGTTGGGTAACAGGTTTTCTTCCGGCACCAGCACGTCGTCCATCACGATCTCGCCGGTGATGGAGGCGCGCAGCGAGAACTTGCCTTCGATCTTCGGAGCGCTCAGTCCCTTCATCCCTTTTTCCAGCACGAAGCCGCGGATTTCTCCGTCCAGCTTTGCCCAGACCACGAACACGTCTGCCACCGGCGAGTTGGTAATCCACATCTTGCTGCCTTTCAGCAGATAGCCGTCAGCGACCTTTGTGGCCCGGGTCTTCATGCTGCCGGGATCGGAGCCAGCGTCCGGTTCGGTAAGGCCGAAGCAGCCGATCCATTCGCCGCTGGCCAGCTTCGGCAGATATTTCTGGCGCTGCGCTTCGCTGCCGTAGCTGTAAATAGGGTGCATCACCAGTGAGGACTGGACGCTCATGGCTGAGCGATAGCCGCTGTCGACACGCTCCACTTCACGAGCCACCAGGCCGTAGCAGACATTGTTGACTTCAGCGCAGCCGTACTGCTCCGGCAGCGTGCAGCCCAGCAGTCCCAGCTCGCCCAGTTCACGCATGATCTCCACATCGAAGACTTCATGGCGATTGGCTTCCAGCACCCGGCTCATCAGTCGATCCTGGGCGTAGTCACGGGCGGAGTCCCGGACCATACGCTCCTCTTCAGTCAGTTGTGCGTCCAGAAAAAAGGGATCTTCCCAGGCAAAGTTCGGCTTGCTGGCTTGCTGTGTCATACCGGGTCCTCATAGGTAGCCGCTGCAAATGCTGCTCATCATTGTCAGCTTGTGTGTTCAGCATTCTGTGTCATTTGTTCGGTGAGATAATGTTCGTTATTCCGAACAATTTCAATAGGAATCCCTATTAGAAATTTTCAAGTTGAAGCGCTGTCTGTCTGTGGTGCTTTTGGTTCAGCTGAGGTTGATTTGTAATAAGATTATTAAAAACAACATGTTGAGTTTTGGTTTGTTCGGGCTTCTATTACTCTTCTCCGATATTCTTAAGACCATTTCTGCTGCAGCTGGGCGTTCATTATGTATAGACTTTGGGTGTGATGCGCTTTTCAATTTGAAAATATAATGTTAGAAATAACGCACACCTGGTTGCGTCGAACCGTGTCAGCCGGGAATAACAACAGCCTTTGTCCACAGCGATAAGAGCAATAAAGAAAGGAAGACAGCATGAAAAGAAGAGATCTGATCAAAGCCGCCGCAGCCGGTATGGCTGCCGCTCCTCTGGCAATGACGGCGACCAGTGCCCGGGCCGGTGATAAAGTACGCCTGCGGATGCAGACGCTGTACGGGACCGAAACCGATCACCTCTATAAGGCGTTTGCCAACGATGTCAAAACCAGCTCTTCAAAATCCCTGAGAATTCAGCGCTTCCGTGGCAGCGAGCTGGTACCCAACGATCAGATGCTGGATGCTGTCAGCAAAGGCACCCTGGACATGTGTCAGGGTTACGGCGGCTACTGGCCCGGCCAGCTGGATATCGCCAAGATCGAGAGCGGTATCCCCGGCGCCTGGACCAGTTTCGACGAAGCGATGTACGTCCATGAAGCTAAAGGTCTGAGCGCGCTGTTACGTGAAGCCTACGGTGAAAAAGGGGTGCATTACCTCGGCCCGGTCTTCGGTGGCCCCTACGACCTCTTGACTAAAGAGCCGGTCAACAGTCTCGAAGATCTCAAAAAAATGAAGATCCGTGCCACCGCCACCGTGGCTTCCATTCTGAAGAAGTTTGATATTCCTACCGTTTACCTGCCCAGCCAGGAGCTCTACGTTGCCCTGTCTACCGGCGTTATCGACGGTGTGATCTATGGCGGTTCGCTGGAGTACAAGGCGCTGAAGCTGCATGAAACAGCAAAGCACTACACCTATCTGAACATGATTGATCCCGGTTATGCCGACGGCATGCTGATCAATAAGAAGCGCTGGGATTCTCTGTCCCCTGAGCATCAGAAAATCCTCGAGCTGGCGGTCGCCAAACATGCCCGGGAAATGCATGCCTGGAATGTTAATGGCTGTCTGGATGTGAACGGCGAGGGCATCTTTGAATTCGGCGCGCTGCCGGAAGCGGATTCCAAAGCGCTGACCCAGGCGGCGATGGATGTCTGGAAAGAGGAAGCGGCCAAGTCCGACCGCAATGCGAAGGCGATCCAGGCGCTGACCGAAGCGGCTAAGGCCACCGGGAGAGTCTGATGAGCCGGGTGACCCGATATCTTGAGATTCAGGACAGGATATCCGAGGCCACAGGCCGGGCCGTCTCCTGGATGTGCCTGGCCATGATCGGCGTGCTGGTTTACGAGGTGACGGCGCGTTATCTGTTTAACGCGCCCACCGAGTGGGCCCACGAAAGCACCACCATGCTCTATGGCACCTTCTGTATTCTGGCGGGAGTCTATACCCATAAACATCATGGGCATGTGCGCAGTGAAGTGATCTACAACCTCTTCCCCCGTCGGGGTAAGGCGTTTCTGGATGTGCTCACCGGGCTGCTGGGGCTGCTGATCTTCTCAGTGTTCTTTGTGATTACCTTCAACTTTGCTGTCGATTCCTGGCAGATGGCGGAAGTGTCATCGAAAAGCACCTGGGCGCCTCCGGTCTACCCGTTCAAAACGATGCTGCCACTGGCTATAGCGTTGATGATGATGCAGAGCGTTGCGCATCTGATTCGTGACCTGCAGGTGTTGCTCGGCGTTCGTTCCGGGACGGAAACGCCGCCCCGGGATGAGGCTGCCGAAGCGTCAGCTCCCTCCTGAGTCGTTCGTTCTGCGTGCATTTCTCAATGGGAATGTGCGCAGGATCTGTTCGATCAGTCCGCCTTCAGGCGTTTTCTGTTTCTGCCTGCTGGTGGAATCAGGGCCCCATTAATAAAGGAATTCCGTTGTGTTAGATCTTGATCCCCTGGTAGTGACGTCCGGCATGTTTCTGTCGATGCTGGTGCTGCTGGCAATGGGAGCGCCGCTGACCTGGGCGCTGCTGACCGTCGGCGTCGGTTCGGCCTATTTTCTGTGGGGACCCAATGGCCTTGAGCTGCTGGCGACTGCCGCGTTTTCTGCCATGGATAACTTTCTGCTGGTAGCGTTACCGCTGTTTATCTTTATGGGGCTGATGCTGCAGCGCTCCGGGATCACCGATGATCTGTTCGAGATGATCCACAAGGTTATGGGCGGAATTCCCGGTGGTCTGGGTATGGGCACGGTGGTGATCTGCGCGCTGATCGCCGCCATGGCCGGGGTGTCCGGTGCTGCTACGGTCAGTCTCGGCATTATTGCGCTGCCGTCGATGCTTAAGCGCGGGTACGACAAAAAACTGGTGACCGGCACTATTATGGCCGGCGGTGCGCTTGGGTTTCTGATACCACCCAGTGTGCTGATGATCGTCTATGCGTTCCTGGCCCGGGAGTCGGTCGGCAAGCTGTTCGCCGCCGGTCTGATGCCGGGTCTGATGCTGGCCGGCATCTATATGGCCTACATCTTTGCCCGCAGCATTGCTCAGCCGCAGCTGGCCCCGGCCATCGCGCCGGAAGAGCGGGTGAGCTTTGTCGGCAAGATCAAAGCGCTGCAGGCGCTGGTGCTGCCGGGACTGCTGATCAGTACCGTGCTCGGCTTTATCATTATGGGGGTGACGTCGCCTTCGGAGGCATCGGCGGTGGGGGCCGCCGGCTCGCTGGTCTGTGCCGCCATCTACCGCAGCCTGAACTGGAAGATGCTGAAAGAGGTGCTGATCAGTACCACGCAGCTGATGGGTATGCTGTTGTGGATCACCATCGCCGCGGTGTTCTTCTCGAAGATATACATCGGTCTCGGCGCCGGTATGCTGATCACCGAGCTGGTTGAAGATGCCTCGCTGTCGCCTTACTGGGTAATCATCGCCATGCTGGCCTGTTATTTTGTGCTGGGCATGTTTCTTGATGACTTTGCCATCATCTTTATTACCGTGCCGCTGTTTGTACCGATCGTGCAGAGTCTGGGGTTTGATACCGTCTGGTTTGCGGTGCTGTTTATTCTCAGTATGCAGTCGGCCTACCTGACGCCGCCCTTTGGCTACAACCTCTTCTATATGCGCTCGGTGGCGCCGCCGGAGATCACCATTTACGACCTCTACAAGGCGGCGATTCCTTTCGTGATACTGCAGATTATCGGGCTGGGGCTGGTAGTGGCGTTCCCGCAGATCGCGCTCTGGCTGCCGGAACAGATTTTCGGTTCCTGATCAGCCGTTGTTTTAGCAGGGGGGTGGCAGAGGAGTGGGGCGCTGGAAAAATTGAATGTCGACGAACGGGACGCGCAGAGGGCGCGTCACCCGTTCACCGGCGGGGTGTTCAGCAGATCAGTAAAGTGCTTTTTCGTCCCGAACCACTTCCTTCAGCAGCTCAATAAACAGTTTGTCCGCGTCGCTGTGCTCGACCGGAATTTTAACGTTGGTGGTGGCGCTGATCCGTTCGGCAATCTTCTGATCGGCATCGTCATCGTCGATAAGTTCGCGGGTGATGCCCAGTGATGTGCCGACGATTTCCGGTTCCACCAGTACCTTTTTGATGAAAACGCGCAACTCTTCAATGATGCGGTCGCGATTTCTGACATCGATAGCCGTCATTGGTGATCCTCTTCTGTGTAAGGGTTGTTAATGGCTAATATAAACCAGAATTACCGGCAGCCCCAGACCTTCGTTTTCAGGATCCGAATAAAAGATAATTGCGCTGATTCAGATTTGCGGTTGACAGGCGGCAGTGATCCAGGTAATTCTCTGGTTCAGTTATATTTCAGAGAGCAGAGAGACTCAGACAGTGAATTCGTTGTTCAACAGCAACCTGACCCAGCAGCTGACCGGTATCCGGGCGGCGGGTGTTGCTCTGTCTGCAGTTCTGGCACTGGTAAGCGTGGTCGTCGTGGTGATTAGCGAGGGCCGTCGACGTATCAGTGCCTGACACGACGGTCCGAAGAAATTCAGAAAGGGAGGCACAGGCCTCCCTTTTTTTATGCCTGTTTTCTGAATTCTGGTTTATTTATTTGCAGTTAAGAGGGGATGAAACGGAACCTGCAGGACAGGGGCGTATTGAACACTGGGGGGGATGATGTCAGAATTACCGCCCTTGTTGATCGGCAGCAGATCGGACAGGTAATCCCTGGCATCTGCGTTACTGAAATAGGCTGTACCGAAGCTTATTTTCACCCTGAATATCGGACGAGTACCCAATGTCTGATTTACGCCCTGAACGTTATGCCATCTGTGCGTTGTGCACTGTTGCCAAAACAGTCCTGAAGTCATATCGCAGTCTGGTTGTCGAAAATCCGGATCTTTTCGACGATCACAGAATGGCTGGCACGTTCCCGTTCATTGTGAATTTTTCTGGTTCTGCGGGGCTTTCCCGCATGAAGTTATCGAGGGTGATATAAGTGGAATTACTTTCCGGCGCAGAGATGATTGCCCGCTCACTGGCTGATGAGGGTGTTGAATACATCTACGGCTATCCGGGCGGCGCGGTGCTGCATATTTACGATGCGCTTTTCCAGCAGGATAAGGTTAAGCACATTCTGGTCCGTCATGAGCAGGCGGCCACTCACATGGCGGATGCCTATGCCAGGGCAACCGGCAAGCCCGGCGTGGTGCTGGTCACTTCCGGCCCCGGTGCGACCAACGCGGTCACCGGTATTGCCACGGCCTACATGGATTCCATTCCGATGGTTATCATCAGCGGCCAGGTGATGAGTCATCTGATCGGCGAGGATGCCTTCCAGGAATGCGACATGGTCGGGATTACCCGCCCGGTGGTTAAGCACAATATGAGCGTCAAGTCGCCGGAAGATATACCGGCGGCGCTGAAAAAAGCCTTCTACATCGCTTCCTCCGGTCGTCCCGGTCCGGTGGTGGTAGATATCCCCAAGGATATGACCACCCCGACCGAGCGCTACGAATACCACTACCCGAAATCGGTGAAGATGCGTTCCTATAATCCGGTTACCCGGGGCCACAGCGGTCAGATCAAGAAAGCGGTCGATATGCTGCTGAATGCCAAGCGCCCGGTGATTCTGGCCGGTGGCGGCGTGATTGCGGCCAACGCATCCGAGCAGCTGATCGAGCTGGCACAGATGCTGAAGTATCCGGTAATCAACACCCTGATGGGGCTGGGTGCCTACCCCGGTACCGATAAGCAGTTCCTCGGTATGCCGGGAATGCACGGTGCCGTTGAGGCCAATATGGCGATGCATCACAGTGATCTGATCCTGAATCTGGGCAGCCGTCTTGATGACCGGATCACCAACGCCACTGAGAAATTCTGCCCGACAGCTAAGCTGATTCACGTCGATATCGATCCCTCATCGATCTCCAAGACCATAGCGGCCGATGTGCCGATCGTCGGGCCGCTGGAATCGGTACTCAACGAGATCCTCAAGCTGGTCAAATCCAGTAAGATCGAGCTGGACACCGAAGCCCATGATTCCTGGTGGCAGCAGATCGAAGAGTGGCGGGGGCGTCATGGTGGTCGTTACCGCACCGATGACTCCGAGCTGATGAAGCCTCAGCATGTGGTCGAAGCGCTATGTCGAATCACTGAAGGCAACGCCTTTATCTGCTCCGACGTTGGTCAGCATCAGATGTTTGCGGCCCAGTACTACAAGTTCAACAAGCCCCGTCGCTGGCTGAACTCCGGTGGTCTCGGCACCATGGGGTTCGGTCTGCCGGCCGCCATGGGCGTTAAGCTGAATTTTCCCGATGAAGAGGTGGTCTGCATCACCGGCGAAGGCAGTATCCAGATGAACATTCAGGAGCTGTCCACCTGCTCGCAGTATGATCTGCCGGTAAAAATTCTCTGTCTTAACAACCAGTCGCTGGGCATGGTTCGTCAGTGGCAGGACCTTAACTATGAGAGCCGTCACTCCCAGTCCTATATGAAGTCGCTGCCTGACTTCAAAAAGCTGGTTGAGTCCTACGGTCATGTCGGCATCGAGATCTCCCGTCCGGAAGATCTGGAAAGTGGTCTCAAGGAAGCGTTTGCGATTAAGGATCGGCTGGTGTTTATCAACGTACACGTTGATCCTTACGAGCATGTTTACCCGATGCAGGTGCCGAAGGCATCGATGCGTGATATGTGGCTGAGCAAGACGGAGAGAACTTAATCATGCGTCACATCATTTCTGTTCTGATGGAAAACGAAGCCGGTGCCCTGTCGCGGGTTGTCGGCCTCTTTGCCCAGCGTAACTACAATATCGAGTCGCTGACTGTTGCGCCCACCGAGGATCCGACGCTGTCGCGCCTGACCCTGACCACCATCGGCAACGATCGGGTGATCGAGCAGATCACCAAGCATCTCAACAAGCTGATCGAAGTGGTCAAGCTGGTCGACCTGACCGAAGGGGATCATATCGAGCGTGAGCTGATGCTGATCAAGATTAAGGCGCTGGGTAACCAGCGTGCCGAGATCGCCCGCAACGTGGAGATCTTCCGGGGCCAGATCGTCGACGTGGCTTCCTCGGTCTATACCGTTCAGCTGACCGGCTCCAGCGATAAACTGGATGCCTTTGTCGAAGTGATCGAAGCGGCCAATGTACTGGAAGTGGTACGGACCGGCGTTTCTGGCATCTCCCGCGGAGAGAAAGTGCTGAGCCTCTGATCCGGGGACTGCTGTAATACTGAAAAACCCGCCGGTCGGCGGGTTTTTTATGTCTGCCGATCTGGTCTCAGTGGGTTCGGA
This sequence comes from Motiliproteus sp., assembly GCA_965230185.1. Classification (GTDB taxonomy): domain Bacteria; phylum Pseudomonadota; class Gammaproteobacteria; order Pseudomonadales; family Balneatricaceae; genus Motiliproteus. The sequence goes on along the minus strand of OZ245995.1, from coordinate 5,015,369 downwards.
GCTGATCCGGGTGGGACGTTTAAAGGCTCTTAAGCTGCGGTCAGAAGGCGTTTACCTGCGGCTTCTTTTTCTTCTCGAGGGCACAGAGCCTCATCTGACTGGTGTTCAGCGCCGGTCCCGCAGGTGATGCTCTGGCCCGGTCCGTGAACGGATTGTTGTCCGGTACCCTCTTCGGTACCATGCCGAGGCCGAATCCGAGACTAACCATACCGACGATCGCCTCCTGTCCGGCGTCCGGATATGTGGCGATATGCCCCTGTCCCTGAACCGGTGATCCAGCCGTTTTCATGGCTGCTCTTCGTTCGGCAGAATCATCGCTACCGCTTGCCGGGCCCGTCGCCGTAACAACGCCGCAACAACGCCGCTCATCCGACCGGGGAGACCGGTGCCGAGCTGCGCCATGACGTCATGGAGTGCCAGCAACCCGTTGGTCGACAAGGAGAAGAACTGATCTTTTTCTGAGAAAACGCGGCCTTCGGGTCACGTTTTTGCCGGATTATTGTCTGCCCGGTATCCGGGCTTTTTATCAGCTGCTCCGTTATTGCGACTGCTCCCGATCAATTTCATCTCAGATAGCGAGTTAAAGTTATAAAGATGTGATTTCGGGTGTTTAACAAATGCTTCTGAGTGTCTAATATCTTCATCTGAACAGATCGCAGGGTATGCGGTTTCATCCAGAGGGGAGTCAGATGAATAACCACACAGAAATGAGAGAGTTACGGCTGAAGATTTACTGGTACACCGGGCTGCTGGTGCTGCCGCTGCTGATAGTGCTGGTGCTGGTTAATGCCGACCCGTACAAGAATGTCCGCTTCAGTGAGGTGCTGGAACTGCGACAGACTCTTAACCAGCAGCAGATCGGTCAGGAGGTGATCGATTTTCTGGATCGGGAAGGTGGCCGAAACATCTCTGCCGATCAGCTGGCGTCACTGCAGCAGGCCAGTGGCGCCGATATTTACTTTATGCTGTCCACTGCGAGGTTCAGCGACAGCCTGAGAACGGCGCTGACCGACAGCTACAGCGACGGCTATATCACTCGTGGCGAAGCTGAAAGTTATCACAGTCTGGCCACCATTGAGCTCAGCAAGAAAGAGATTCTGGGCCGCTTCGGTCTCTGATCCGCAGCGCCAGCAGTCCCGATTCCGCCGATGACATCCGTCCGCCCGGGACAGCTGGCGGACCCGCTTCTGCGGTGTGCTGTTAAGCTGGCTTGATCGGTTGCTGAACTCTGGCTCTATTGCACTTTCATCACTTATCCCTATAGTATTGCCAACGTCTTGTCGGGGTTCCTTCTCCTTTGTCGGAGTGGGATGAGAGGTGAAACACCAACTCGCGAACCTGATCCGGTTAACACCGGCGTAGGAAACAAGATTTCGGATGCGCTCCGTTACCGCTGAAACATAAGCATGGCGCTCATCCGAAACCTGCCTCCCCCGTCACGACATTATTCCGAATTCTAACAACCCCTCAGCGTCGACTGAGTGGAAACTGGCGTCATGCCGGAGGAAATGTTGAGATGAGTGACCAGCAAAATCAGAACCTGCGTGATACCGCCCGAGTCGATCAGGATTCGATCAAGCCTTTTCCCGGCTCCCGGAAAGTCTATATCGAAGGCAGCCGTGCCGACATTCGGGTGCCGATGCGTGAAATCAGTCTGGCCGACACCCCGGTTTCCTTCAGCGACACTGAAGTTGCGGAGAAGAATGAGCCGGTACTGGTCTATGATACCTCCGGTCCCTATACCGATCCTGAGGTCAGTATCGATGTGCGCCAGGGGCTGGCGCCGGTACGTGAAGCCTGGATTCTGGAGCGTGATGACACCGAGCTGCTGGATGGTCTGAGTTCCGACTACGGTCGGGAACGTGAAGCCGATGCCAGTCTGGAAAGCCTGCGTTTCGATCTGCAGCGCAAGCCCCGTCGGGCCATGGCGGGTAAAAACGTCACTCAACTGCACTACGCCAGACAGGGCATCATCACTCCGGAGATGGAGTACATCGCCATCCGCGAGAACATGAAGCTGGTGGAGGCGAAAGAAAATCCGCAGCTCAATGTTCAGCATCCGGGCATGGATTTCGGCGCCAATATTCCCGAGGAGATCACGCCTGAATTCGTGCGCGCCGAGGTGGAAGCGGGTCGCGCCATTATTCCCGCCAACATCAACCACCCGGAAGTGGAACCGATGATTATCGGCCGTAACTTCCTGGTAAAGATCAACGGCAACATCGGCAACTCAGCGCTGGGCTCTTCCATCGAAGAGGAAGTGGCAAAGATGACCTGGGGTACCCGCTGGGGCTCCGATACCATTATGGATCTGTCCACCGGCAAAAATATCCACGAGACCCGCGAATGGATCGTTCGCAACTCCCACGTGCCGATCGGTACCGTACCGATCTACCAGGCGCTGGAAAAGGTGAACGGCGTGGCCGAAGACCTGACCTGGGAAGTGTTCCGCGACACTCTGATTGAGCAGGCGGAGCAGGGGGTGGACTATTTCACCATCCATGCCGGCGTGCTGCTGCGCTATGTACCGATGACTGCGAAGCGGGTGACCGGTATCGTCTCCCGGGGTGGTTCCATCATGGCGAAGTGGTGCCTGGCTCACCATAAAGAGAACTTCCTCTACACCCATTTCGAAGAGATCTGTGAGATCTGTAAGGCTTACGACGTTTCCTTCTCGCTGGGTGACGGCCTGCGTCCGGGCTCCATTGCCGATGCCAACGACGAAGCTCAGTTCGGCGAACTGGAAACTCTGGGCGAGCTGACTAAGATCGCCTGGAAGCACGATGTCCAGGTGATGATCGAAGGCCCGGGTCACGTGCCCATGCACATGATCAAGGAGAACATGGACAAGCAGCTGAAGGAGTGTCATGAAGCGCCTTTCTACACCCTCGGCCCGCTGACCACCGATATCGCCCCCGGCTATGACCACATCACCTCCGGCATCGGTGCAGCGATGATCGGCTGGTACGGTTGCGCCATGCTCTGCTACGTTACCCCGAAGGAGCACCTGGGCCTGCCTAACAAGGATGACGTCAAGACCGGCATCATTACCTACAAGCTGGCCGCTCACGCTGCCGATCTGGCCAAGGGCCATCCCGGCGCCCAGATCCGCGACAACGCCATGTCCAAGGCTCGTTTCGAGTTCCGCTGGGAGGATCAGTTCAACCTCGGCCTCGATCCGGATACCGCCCGTGCCTACCACGATGAGACCCTGCCCAAGGAGTCTGCCAAGGTGGCGCACTTCTGCTCCATGTGTGGACCGAAGTTCTGCTCCATGAAGATCAGTCAGGAGGTGCGGGAGCTGGATGACAACCAGATTGCCGCTATTAATCTGGAGGCTGACAAAGGCATGGAGGACAAGGCCCGCGAGTTCAAAGAGCAGGGCAGCGAGATATACCAGAAGGTATAGCGCAGACGAAGGGGCCTTACCGGCCCCTTTTTACTGCAGGTGATTTATATCAATCGGGTCTTTCGGCCCGCTTTCCCAATACATACTACAGCTACGGGGCAGTGTGTTATGCAGCTGGCAGATCTGGTCAATACCTTCGGCCGTCATATGAAGAATCGCTATGGCCACCGGGTCCACAAGGTGTCCATCAACGCCAGCTTTACCTGTCCCAACCGCGATGGCACCAAGGGCATCGGTGGCTGTACCTTCTGCAATAACGCCTCTTTCAATCCCAACAGCAAACAGCCACCCACGGTGGCCCAGCAGATCGAAGCCGGTCGCCGGGTGATTCGAAAACGTACCGGGGCCCGTCACTATCTGGCCTATTTTCAGGCCTATACCAACACCTATGCGGCGATCGATTACCTGAAGCAGCTCTATGATGATGCTCTGCAGGAGCCGGATGTGCTGGGGCTGTCCGTGGGGACCCGCCCGGACTGTGTGCCGGATCCGGTACTGGATCTGCTGGCTGACTATCAGCAGCAGGGTCATGAGGTGTGGCTGGAGCTGGGTCTGCAGTCGGCCAGCGATAAAACCCTGGAGCGGGTTAATCGTGGCCACGGCTGGGCCGAGTATGAGGATGCTATTCGCCGCTGTCAGCAGCGTGGGTTGCAGGTCTGTACCCACCTGATTGTCGGGCTGCCCGGTGAAAACGCGATGGACAGCGTCAGCAGTCTCGACCGGGTGCTCGAACTGGGTCAGGCCACCACCGCCACACAGGGCCTGAAGCTGCATCCGCTGCACATCGTTAAAGGGACCCAGCTGGCCCGTCAGTGGAAGCAGGGATTATGGGGCGGTGTGCCCTTCGACGACTATGTGGAAGCGGCGGTAGAGATTATCCGTCGTACGCCCCCCGAGATTACCTTTCATCGACTGACCGGTACCGCCGAGCGCTCGATCCTGCTGGCGCCGGAATGGTGCGCCCGCAAGTGGGATGTGCTCAACGCCATCGCCAGCGGACTGATGGGAAATGACTGGCACCGTGAAGAGCGAATTCCGCTGATTCAGTGCGCCTGACGACCATCGCCGGAGGCTTCGGCTGAGAGCTACTGAACAGAATGCGATTCGCTTCTGGCCGGGTTGCCGGTCCGGCGTATACAATCGGGCGATAACTTCCGTAAGGCTAAGGGATTATGCGCCTGTACCTGTTTCTGATACCGCCGACCACGGGTTTTCGGTTTCTGCTTCTCTGTTGTCTCCTGCTGCTGGGATCGCAATTGCGGGCCGGCACGGCCGACCAGCTGTATCAGCAGCATCACGCCTCCATCGTTCAGATCCGGGTGATCGATATCGCCGCCGAGAGTAAATCGGCGATCGGATCCGGATTTGTGATCGGGGACGGTTCGCTGATCGCCACCAATTACCACGTGATTTCCTCTAGGATTCGCAAACCGGACCGCTATCGAATCGAAGTGGACAGCGAGGGTCGCAGCTACAGCCAGCTGCAGGTGGTCGACGTCGATGTGATCAATGATCTGGCGCTGTTGCGCTGGCAGGATGGCAGTGGTCAGGCTCTGCCACTGGCCACTGAGCAACCGCGCCAGGGCGAGCCGATCTTCTCTTTCGGCAATCCCATGGATATCGGGATGACGGTGGTGCCCGGCACCTACAACGGATTGCGGGAGAACAGCTTTTATCAGCGCGTCCATCTGACCGCCTCCATTAATCCGGGAATGAGCGGAGGCCCGGCGCTGAATTCGACGGGTGAGGTTATCGGGGTCAATGTCTCTACCGCCGGTAACCAGATCAGCTTTCTGGTGCCGGTATCGCCCCTGCAGCGTCTGCTGCAGCAGTATGCTGAGCGGGGCAGGGGGGTGGAGGATCCGGGCCGGCGAATGGCCTCGCAGCTGCTTGGTATTCAGCGGAGGATGTACCGGCAAGTGATCGATGCGGACTGGCCCTCCGACCAGATTGAGAGCGCCGGGGTGATCGGGCCCATGGTGCCTTTCGTGGTCTGCTGGGGAAATTCCGACGAAGGTAAAAAGAGCGGTCTGACGAGCGTCAGCAAAGGTTGTCACAGTGACAACCATATCTATCTCGACAGCCATTTTAACAGTGGTTTTTTCGAGTATGAGTTCTCCTACCTGGATGGAAGCAGACTCAACAGCTGGCAGTTCTACAACGCCCTGGAGTCGGCGTTCTCCGGTGCCCGGCCCGGCAATCGGGTGACCTCGGAACATGTGACCGGCTACCGTTGCGAAGACGATTTTTTTCGCACGGCACTGGCCGAGCGATCGGAGTCGGTCTACCAGGCCTTCCTCTGCGCCCGACGCTATCGGGACTTTCCTGAGCTGTACGATGTGTTCTTTATGGCGGCCACCGTCAATCGGCCCAATCATGCGGTGATCAGCCACTTTACTCTCGCCGGCGTCGAAAAGCCGCTGGCACTGCGGTTTGCCAGAAAGTTCATCGGGAGTGTGGGATGGAAATAGTCATTGAGATTGTTGGCCGCTCCGGCACCGTGATGGAGCGCCAGCGCTTCCAGCAGCTGCCGCTCAGGCTTGGCCGGGCTTACCGCAACGACGTTATCCTGAGCGACCCTTTTGTCGATCCCTTTCACTGTAAGATCGACACCGACGAGCACGGCGAGCTGCGGATCAGCGACCTTGGCAGCTGTAACGGCACCGGAATCGGCGGCAGGACGCTGCGTTCGGCCGGCGTTCGTCTGGATTCCGGTAGTACGCTGACCCTGGGGAAAACCCATTTACGGATTCTGGAGGCGGATCAGCCGGTGCCACCGACGCTGCGCCTCTCATCCATGGAGGTGTTCTTCCGGCGAGCTTCCAGCCCATGGCTGTTGTTGCCGATGCTCTGTCTGCTGGCGACGCTGCTGCTGGTGGAGAAATGGCTGGTGAAACCGGGACTGTTTCCGGTCGAAGAGTACTCAGGGGCCCTGATCGGCGCACTGGCGCTGATCCTGCTGTATGGCGGTTTCTGGGCGCTGATCGGACGAATTATTCGTCATGACAGCCGCTTTTTCGGCCACTGTATGGTTGCGACGGTCGGCCTGCTGGTGATTCACCCCGGTGAGCTGTTGCTGCAATGGGGGGCTTTCAATCTGGGCGTGCTCAGCTGGTTAGCGGTATTGGATCTGCTGCTGGGGGGGATGCTGATTCTGCTGATGCTGCGATCCAGCCTGTTTCTGGCGACCCACCTGCGTCACTGGCCCGCTCATCTGGCGGCGCTGGTGCCGGCGCTGCTGCTGGTAATTATCGGTCTGTTTCACCTTTATTCCGGGCGCCTGGATTTCCGGGCCTGGCCGGACTACAGCGCGGTCCTGTTTTCGCCGGATCTGCAGCTGATCTCTCCACTGAGTGAGGACGATTTTATCGAGCGCAGTCAGCGGATTTTTGAGATCAGCAGTGACGACTGAGCGGCTGAGACTCCCGGTCAGCCACCATAGGCTGGCAGCCGACTCAGTCGCTGATCGATCAGTTTTTCCATCGCCTGATAGGCGGGAGAGTTCAGATCCCGGTAACGGCGTTTAAATTCAGTGTCGGACAGTCCTTCCGGCAGATCCGAGAAAGAGGGGAAGATCGCCGACTCCGGCAGCGGGTTGCTGAACCGCTGCTGCAGGGTCCGGGCGCTTCCGGGATCGGCGGTGGCGAGAGCGGCGAACCGGGCACCGGCCCGGTCAGCGGCCAGATCGATAAAGCTGAAACCACTGCCACCGGTTTCCGAATCCAGCAGTTCCTTAAACTCTCCGATCGTCAGGCTGACGCCCTGATCGCTCAGTATCTGCAGTGCCGCGGAAAATACAAAATGCAGACGCAGATCCCGGCGGCCGCCGAGACCGACCCGGCGTAACGCCAGCGGGCTGCGGTATCCGGAGGGGCTGATATCACCGATCAGCTTTTCGAAGTGATAGCTGCCCAGGTAGACCGCCAGCGCCAGCAGGGCCGCTCGATTCTGATCGGCGGCGGTGGCTGGATCTGAGCGCCGGGCTGCTTCCTGAATCAGCGGATTGAGTGCGTCGGCCAGCGATACCACCTTCTTCTTTCGCTGCTGATCAACCAGAAAACGAAAATAGTGGCGGGTGTCCTCTGTGTCGGCGAACAGGCCGGCATCGGCACTGAGTTGTTTGAAACGCTGGCTGATTCGTTTCAGCCGGCGGGGCAGGTCCGGTGGCGGCTCGGTATGGAGCAGGGCTATGCCGCTGGTAGTGGTGAGGGATTTTACCGACCCCAGCAGCTGGCTGCCCTGGTTGTCCCCCAGCGCGACATTGAGCAGTTGCTCCGCCAGATAGTTGATCACCGGCCCCGGCAGTTGTAGCCGGCCGATATGGAGCGGACCGAGATCCAGCCCTTCCGTCGAAGCGCTGATCCGGCCGCTGACCGAGAGGTACTTGCCCAGAGGGTTGTCGGGTAGCCTGAAGCTGACCGCCCAGCCAATTCCGGCGTCGGAGATGGCGGCAGAGCCCTGCAGGCGCGGCAGAGCGCGTGTTGCCAGGCTGAACAGGCTGTTGAGCTCCTGATCGGAAGTGCTGAGAATCAACGGCCGCCGATTACCGGCCAGCTGCCGGAGGCTGCGCCGCAGGAATCGGTTGGCATGGACGGCAACGTCGCTGTCGATTCGGGTCCCAGAGACCGCCAGGGGGGTGTTGCTGAATGCCGGACTGATCAGCAGAGCCAGGACGATCAGCAGCCCGAGCGGAAGCCAGAAAAGCAGCCATGACAGTCGGAATGACAGTATTCTGCGGGAGCCTCTGGTTTCGTCGGGTGTTTTTTCCATGGTCCTGGGAATCCGGCGCTCTGTCAGGTCAGTCGGGCGGGTTTATCGTGCCAGTGATGGCCTGAGACAGCAGTGGCCCGCTGGTGTTCAGACGGCACCCCTATGCACCTTCGGTGTATGCCCGCTTCACTTCTTCGGCGATAATCTCAATGCCGCGACGGACCCTGTTCTCGTCCTGAGAGTAGGTGACCCGAATGCACTCCTGTTTGTGCTGCCATTCGTCCGGTATGCCGGGGAAGAAATAGTGACCGGAAACCACCAGCACGCCCCGCTGTTTCAGCCGCTCGTAGAGTTCCAGGCTGCTGATCGGCAGATCCTTAAACCATAGCCAGAGAAACATCGCGCCTTCCGGGGTGTGGATATAGTGGGGGGTGTCACCCAGCTGCTGGTGGAACCAGCTGACCGCCTGCTCGGCTTTGCGCTGGTAGAAAGGCTTTACCAGCTCCTTGCTGATTTTAATGATGTCACCGGAGCGGACCAGCTCCTGGGTCAGGACTGCGCCGAAGCTGCCGGTGGACAGGTTGACGATGGCGTTGATTCCGGCCAGCGCCTTAATCACCTCTTCGCTGGCGACAATGATACCGGTGCGAGCCGCCGGCAGTCCCAGCTTTGACAGGCTCAGGCAGACGATACAGTTGTCGTTCCACAGCGGAGTGGCCTCAGTGTAAATCAGGTTCGGGAAGGGGGTACCGTAAGCGCTGTCGATCATCAGCGGAATCTGGTGCTCTCTGGCCAGCTGATCCAGCTGCAGCAGCTCGTCATCGGTGATCACATTTCCGGTCGGATTGGTGGGGCGGGACACGCAGATAGCACCGGTCTGTTCGGTAATGCGAATGTCGTTGAAGTCGACCCGATATTTAAAGGTGTGCTCATCGAGAATATCGATCTGCGGGTGACCCGCGGTAAAGAAGTCCCTGGACAGACCCGCGTCGGCATAACCGATATATTCCGGCGCCAGCGGCAGCTGAATCTTGCGGTGGCTGCCGTCGTCAAAATCACCGGCAAACATGTTGAACAGCATAAAGAAGCCGGACTGGCTGCCGTTGCTGAGAGCGATATTGCGCGCGTTAATGTTCCAGCCGAATTCGCGGTTGAGCAGACGGGCGAGGTTGTCCAGAAACTCCACCTCGCCCTGAGGGGGGTCATAGACGCCGATCAGGTGGCTGAACTCCTTCGGGCTGTCAACGATCCGCTGCAGCCGTTCGCGGAAGAGACGGTCCACTTCCGGAATATGGCCGGGGTTGCCGCCACCCATCATGATCATATCTTTGTTGACGGCCAGGGCGTTACCCAGATCATCCATCAGCGAGAGGATGCCGGACTCGGATGTAAATTTTTTACCGAATGCGGATAGTTTCATATGAATTCCCTGTGGTGCAGTTTAGCTGAAACCGTCAGAATTGGATTATGTGGCGGTGGGTCTCGCCGATACAGCGTAGCAGACCCGGAATACGGCTGAAAAACAGCGGGCTATTCTATCCTTGTGATTTCGCTAAAGAAAGCAGCCGCCTGGTTTTCAGCCAGTAAAACTGGCTCGGAAATTTGCTCAGGAGCAGGGCAACGGATGAATACAGACAGGATCAGCGTCAGAAGCGCGGCCCTCGGGCTGCTGGCCCGCCGTGAGCATAGCCGTCGAGAACTGATGACTAAACTGCGAAAACGTGCCGAAGATCAGCAGCAGCTGGACGAGGTGCTGGATCAGCTCAGCGAGGAAGGGCTGCTCAGCGATCAGCGCTTTGCTGAGAGCTACAGCCGCTCGGCGGCCGGTCGCGGACATGGGCCTGCCAGGATCCGCCGTGACCTGCAGCAGCGAGGACTGACATCGGAGCTGATTGCCGGGGCGCTGGAAGAGCTGCAGGTTGACTGGTATGAGGCGGCGTTGTCGGTGCGATTGCGGCGCTTTGGTCTGCAGCCACCGGCAGACCGTAAAGAGTGGGCAAAGCAGGCGCGCTTTCTGCTCTATCGTGGCTTCAGTCAGGATCAGGTGCAGGAGGCGCTGAAGGCGGTCCCGGAAGAGGGAGATGGATACTAACCCACATCGGTTGAGTGGTTTTCCAGCCCCCGGATGGCATGTATACTATGCCGATTTTGAAAAATGTCGGCTGACCGGCTGGTTTCAGCGGTTATCGACCTTTAAAAGGAGCGGTTTCGGTACGCCGGAACCGCCGGTTTCTGAATTCACTTTATATCGGTGAACGTCGTTTATGAATTACATGACCAGTGCTCAAATTCGTCAGGCCTTCCTGGACTACTTCAATCAGCAGGGCCATGAAATCGTGGCCAGCAGTTCGCTGGTGCCCGGTAATGATCCGACACTGTTGTTCACCAATGCCGGCATGGTGCAGTTCAAGGATGTTTTCCTCGGCAGCGACAAGCGCCGCTACAGCCGTGCCACCACTTCCCAGCGCTGTGTCCGCGCCGGTGGTAAGCATAATGATCTCGATAACGTCGGTTATACCGCTCGTCACCACACTTTCTTTGAAATGCTGGGTAACTTCAGCTTCGGCGACTACTTCAAACCGGATGCAATCCGCTTCGCCTGGGAGCTGCTGACCTCGGAAAAGTGGCTGGGACTGCCCACTGAGAAGCTCTGGGTAACCGTTTATCAGGAAGATGATGAAGCCTTTGCCATCTGGCGTGATGAGATCGGCGTGCCGGAGGATCGTATCGTTCGTATCGGTGATAAGGGTGGACGTTACAACTCTGACAATTTCTGGGCCATGGGAGATACCGGTCCCTGCGGTCCCTGTACTGAAATTTTCTATGACCATGGCGAAGAGATCTGGGGAGGCCCTCCCGGCAGCCCGGAAGAAGACGGTGACCGTTACATCGAAATCTGGAATATCGTCTTTATGCAGTACAACCGTTCCGCCGACGGCACCATGGAGCAGTTGCCGAAGCCTTCGGTGGATACCGGCATGGGTCTGGAACGTATCGCCGCGGTGCTGCAGAACGTGCACAGCAATTATGAGATCGACCTGTTCCAGAACCTGTTGAAAGCTGCCGCTGAAGTGATCGGTACCGACGATCTGGAGAACAAATCACTGCGGGTTATCGCCGACCATATCCGTTCCTGCTGCTTCCTGGTGGTGGACGGCGTATTGCCATCTAACGAAGGACGTGGCTACGTACTGCGCCGGATTATGCGGCGGGCGATTCGCCATGGTAATAAGCTGGGTGGCGCTGAAGGATTCTTCCACAAGCTGGTGGCTCCGCTGGTGAAGGAGATGGGGGAAGCCTATCCGGAACTGGCCGAAGCTCAGGCTCAGGTGGAAAAGGTGCTGCTGAAAGAGGAACAGCAGTTTGCCCGCACCCTGGAGCAGGGGATGCGTATCCTGGAGCAGGATATCGCCGATCTGCAAGGTACTGAAATTCCAGGCGATACCGTCTTTAAGCTTTATGATACCTACGGCTTCCCGGTCGATCTGACCGCGGATATCGCTCGCGAGCGGGAACTGACACTGGATATGGCCGGTTTTGACAGTGCCATGGAAGCCCAGCGGGAGCGTGCCCGCGCCGCCGGAAACTTTTCCGTGGACTACAACGAAGCGCTGCAGCTGGATATCGAAACAGCGTTTGAAGGCTATCAGAGTCTGGAAGGGGTGGCGACGATTGAAAAGCTGTTTAAGGACGGCGCCGAAGCGGACAGTCTGAATGCCGGTGATCAGGGAATCCTGGTGATGGCGCAGACGCCGTTTTACGCCGAGTCCGGCGGCCAGGTGGGAGATACCGGTGTGCTGACTGCCGCAGGCGTCTGCTTCCGGGTCACCGACACCACCAAACAGGGCAAAGCCTTCCTTCATCACGGTGAGGTCGTCAGCGGTGAGCTGAAGAGCGGCGCCGAGCTGAAGCTGGCTGTGGACGGCGTTAAGCGCCAGGCTACCGCCCTCAACCACTCTGCCACCCACCTGCTGCACGCCGCTCTGCGTAATCTGCTGGGCGATCACGTTATTCAGAAAGGGTCGCTGGTGGATGCGGACCGTCTGCGATTCGACTTCTCCCATTTTGAAGCAGTCAGCGCCGATCAGCTGCGTCAGCTGGAGCAGCAGGTCAACGATCAGATCCGCGCCAATGCGACTGTGGAAACTGAGGTTATGAACATCGATGCCGCCAGAGACAAAGGTGCAATGGCGCTGTTCGGTGAAAAATATGACGATGATGTCCGGGTGGTCAGCATGGGCGAGGTCTCCCTCGAGCTTTGTGGAGGCACCCATGTCAGCCGTACCGGAGACATCGGCCTTTTCAAGATCGTTTCCGAGGGCGGTATCGCCGCCGGCGTACGCCGCATCGAAGCGGTGACCGGTACCGGTGCTATGCAGTGGCTTAACGATACCGAAAGCCAGCTCAGCAGCGTGGCCGCAATCGTACGTGGTGCTCGTGACAGCCTGGTCGATAAGGTCGGTTCGCTGGCCGATCGCAATCGCCAGCTGGAGAAAGAGCTGGAACAGCTGAAGGCCAAACTTGCCAGTACTGCCGGATCCGATCTGGCCGGTCAGGCTGAAGAGATCAACGGCGTGAAACTGCTGGCCGCGAAACTCGAAGGTGTCGACCCTAAATCACTGCGTGACACTCTCGATCAGCTGAAAAACAAACTGGGCTCGGCGGTTATCCTGCTGGCTACCGCTGATGGCGATAAGGTCAGTCTGGTGGCGGGGGTCACTAAGGATCTGACTGGCCGGTTTAAGGCTGGTGAGCTGATCAAGCATGTGGCCGGGCAGATCGGCGGCAAGGGCGGCGGTCGTCCCGATATGGCGCAGGGAGGCGGTACACAGCCCGAAGCGCTGCCGGCGGCACTGAACTCCGTGAAAGGCTGGCTGGAAGAGCAGGCCTGAGCGGCGCTGTAACAGAATTTAAAGCAGATATTACCTGGAAGAAAGATGGCCCTGATTGTACAGAAGTACGGAGGTACCTCGGTCGGTACTGTTGAGCGGATCCAGGCTGTGGCCGATAAGGTCAAAGGCTTCCGCGAGCGTGGCGACGATGTTGTAGTTGTGGTTTCGGCGATGAGTGGTGAAACCAACCGCCTGATCGGACTGGCGCAGGAGATTCAGTCACCGCCCACGCCCCGTGAGATGGATGTGCTGGTGTCTACCGGTGAGCAGGTCACCATCGCCCTGCTTTGTATGGCGCTGAACAAACGCGGCTGTCCGGCCCGCTCCTATACCGGCAGCCAGGTACGGATTCTGACCGACACCGCCCATACTAAGGCGCGGATTCAGGATATCGATGACGAGAATATTCGCCAGGATCTGAAAGCCGGTCGTGTGGTTGTGGTGGCCGGCTTCCAGGGGGTGGATGAGTCCGGCAATATCACGACCCTGGGTCGTGGTGGCTCTGACACCACTGCCGTTGCGCTGGCAGCGGCTCTGAAAGCCGATGAGTGTCAGATCTATACTGATGTTGATGGTGTATATACGACCGATCCCCGGGTAGTGGAAGGTGCCCGCCGGATGGAGCGAATCACCTTTGAAGAGATGCTGGAAATGGCCAGTCTCGGTTCCAAGGTGCTGCAGATCCGTTCGGTCGAGTTTGCCGGCAAATACAAGGTACCGTTAAGAGTGCTGCATAGCTTCCAGGATGGCCCTGGAACCCTGATTACCATAGAGGAAGAGAGTGCTGTGGAAAGACCAGTAATTTCAGGTATCGCGTTTAACCGCGATGAGGCTAAACTGACAGTATTGGGTGTTCCTGATATTCCCGGCGTGGCCTCTCGCATCCTGGGTCCGGTCAGTGAAGCCAATATCGAAGTGGACATGATTGTGCAGAACGTGGCGGAAGACAAAACCACCGACTTCACTTTTACCGTGCACCGAAATGACTATGAGAAGACCAGTGATATCCTGAAGCATGTTGCGGCGGAACTGGGAGCTCGTGAGGTCATCGGTGATAACAAGATCGCCAAGGTCTCTATTGTAGGCGTCGGAATGCGCTCTCATGCGGGAGTTGCCAGCAAGATGTTTGCGTCGCTGGCGAAAGAGTCGATCAACATTCAGCTGATCTCAACCTCCGAAATTAAGGTTTCGGTGATAATCGCTGAGAAATATCTCGAACTGGCGGTGCGGGGACTGCACTCGGCATTCGAACTGGATAAAGCAGAAGTGGTCAGCGAATCCTGAGCAGGATCAAGGACCTGAAACAAATTTTAATTGAGAGTTGCGCTACAGCTTTAGGATCTATGCCGTCTATACTGACTGGGTGTGCATAATCCGGACTCCGGTTTCCCTGGTATTCTATCGGGGGCGGGGGAAGCGTAGTTAAGGAGAACTTTATGTTAATTCTGACCCGTCGCGTGGGTGAGACTTTGATGGTAGGTGATGATGTCACCGTCACTGTGCTTGGTGTTAAAGGCAACCAGGTTCGTATCGGCGTGAATGCTCCGAAGGATGTTTCCGTGCATCGTGAGGAGATCTATCAGCGCATCCAGAAGGAAAAAGAAAAAAATGAGGATTAATCCTCATTTTTGTTTTTTTCCGCTTTCTTTTAGAAAATCATTTGGGTAACATACGCCTCCGTTGTTGGTGAGCTGGCCGAGTGGCTGAAGGCGCGCCCCTGCTAAGGGCGTATAGGAGAAATCTTATCGAGGGTTCGAATCCCTCGCTCACCGCCATCAACGTGTGCGCCCGTAGCTCAGCTGGATAGAGTACCTGGCTACGAACCAGGCGGTCAGAGGTTCGAATCCTCTCGGGCGCGCCACTTTTACTACCGAAGATGCTCATAGCAATTGTGAGCAGACAGATCACTTCTGTGAAATGTCACCATTGCGCGCCCGTAGCTCAGCTGGATAGAGTACCTGGCTACGAACCAGGCGGTCAGAGGTTCGAATCCTCTCGGGCGCGCCATCTTTCTCCTGATATTCCCTTATCGTTTAAGTCACATCGTTTTTCGATTTCCGGAAACAGCTATTGCCATCTGACATTCTGAGTTGCTGTGGCAACATTGCTGGCCTGGACAGAGTTCAATGAAAAAAAGCTTAACGGACTGCCGGTTCAGCCGGTATGGCATTCGGGCTCTGAAAACTGTTGCCTGTCGGGACCGTGGCGGCGATTGATGAACAGGGCGTTCCCGGCACGCTGCTTGGCCAGGCGCTTGGCATCAGTGGCAAGCTGTGCGACCTCGTGATGGCTGCTACAGCGTTCCGGGTCCGGCAGTGCGGCGCCCACAGACAGGCTGACGACAGGGAAAAACCGTTCGTCGCCGTTACGGTCAATACAGCTGATACCACCTTCCGCCCGGTCCGGACCGTCATAATAATTCGCAGCTTTGCTGTTAAACTCGCTCAGGAATCGGTCAGTCCGCTGATGCCAGTCGGAGCTGCCGAAGATCACCAGAAAATCATCACCGCCGATATGGCAGAGCAGGTCCATGCTGTCATCGACCCACTGGCGAATGCAGCCGGAGAGGAACAGAATCAGCTGATCACCGCGCTCATAGCCGTATCGGTCGTTAAAGGCCTTGAAATTGTCCATATCAACGTAGCACACGACAAAAGGAGCTTTTTGCTTCAGTCGACGACTAATCTCTTCACTGGCCGGTACGTTGCCCGGCAGCAGCGTTAGCGGATTGGCGTGACGAGCATTGCGAATCTGGTGTTCGGTAATCAGTTTCAGCAGGTCCATGATGCTGGCAGTTCCCAGGTATTTTCCCTGGCTGGTGACGATAAAGTCGGAACGGGGAATTTCTGCGCTGCTGCGGGTAATGCGATCGCTCAGTGCTTCAAGACCGGTGCGCTCTTCCAGCGTCAGTGGTGAGCTGTCCATATACTCAGATACTGCCCGGCGATCGTGAAGCTCACGGCCGAAGGGGGTCAGATAGACATCAAGACTGGCTTCACGGCTGAGCAGGCCCACAGGAATATCGTTGTCCACAACCGCCAGTGCATGCACTTTAGGATGACGGCGAAATACTTCAACGGCATCACCCAGGGAGCAGTTTGCTGACAACGGAGGCCGCAGTCGGGTAATTGCCACCAGGTTCTGCTGGCTGCCGAGAGGGGTGGTGTAGGCGCTGCCATTGCTGAACCTGAACAGGCGCTGGTCCAGCTCTTTCGGTGGTAATGCCGTCGGCCGTGAGAAATAGTAACCCTGCTGCAGCTTCAGCCCCAGTTCGTTCAGTACCAGGTGTTCTTCTATACGCTCGATGCCTTCGGCAATAACCTGGCACTGAATGCTGCGAGCGACCTCGATGATGGAACGGACAAACTTCTGCTTGATAATGGCGGCATCGATGCCTTCGATAAAGTGTCGGTCGATCTTTACATACTGCGGGCACAGTTCGGCCCAGGAGCGAAGGCCTGAGTAACCGGCGCCGAGGTCATCCAGCGCCACCTCAAAGCCCAGCTGGCGATAGTGAGAGGTGGCTTCCTTCATCAGGTCGTAATCGTCAATGGGAAATTGCTCAGTAATTTCGATCACCACACGGTCAGCATCGAAACCGACCCGGTCCATCAGTTTCAGCGTCATACCGCTACGAAAGTCCGGTTCCAGCAGTGTTGCCGGGGTGACGTTCAGAAATAGTTTTCCATGCAGATTCTGGTGCTTGAAGCGTCGCATAGACATCTCGCGACAGAGCAGCTCGAGCTCGAGCAGGCGGCCGCAACGCTGGGCGGTCCTGAACAGGCTGATGGGCGAGTGCAGCGGGCTGGAGGCGGGGCCTCGAATCAGGGCTTCATAACCCAGCACTGAACGTTGCTGAGTATTTACCACCGGCATGAATAGCGGCATTAATCGCTGATGCGCAAGAATATAATCCAGCTCTCGATTCATATTGATCTCAGCCGCTTCTACCGGGATTGGTGTAACCGTGCAACCAGATGGCATAGAACTGACTCCGCAAACCATTCTGGCTGCCGAAAAGTTAATGGGGAAATATCAGCTGCATTCGAGCATGAGAAGGTTACTGAAAGATGACAGTTTATGTGTATGGCTTATAGCGGAGCGTCTGGCTGGTAGTCACGTAAATGTCATAGAAACTACCTATTTTAACGGTTGTTCAAATAACCACTCTGAGATTCTGTAATATGCGCATCTCCGCTTTAACTCGTATCAGTGCTGCGCTGTCGCTCATTGCTGTTATCGGGATGGCTGTCAGTGCTTTCTGGGGACTGGAAAAGCTGAAAGTACCATTCCGGCTGGTCGAATCCTATTTCGCCATCGTTGAGCAGGTTTCGGTGAAGACGCGTCTGTTGATTGATGATTACCTCAATACCGGCGATGCCGCCGATCTGCAGGCCGCCGGAAATTTTCTCAGTGGGGAACTGAAACAGTCGGTCGGTCGACTACCGGAGAAGCTGCAACCGGGTCTGCTGTTCGCCGTCGCTGAGCTGGAGCAGAGCCTGGAAGTGGATCTGCGTGCCGCCGGTAAGCTGGCCGGTGATATTCAGGGACTGCTATTGCAGAACGAACGAGAACTTCTGGCCGCGCTGGACAGTCTGAGGGACTATATCGCCGGTGGCGCCGGCGATGCACCTGTGGGTCGGGTTGCTGATCTCAGGCAGGCCGTTACCCTGATCACTGCTCTGAGCGCGGAGCGGGCGATTCTCCGCAGCAGCTATTTTGCTGCACCCTCCGGTGCTCTCCGGCAGTCTCTGGAGACTATCAGCCGGGAGATTGAAGCAGTGGCCGGGCAGCTGAACCGATTGCCACTGCTGGGAGTGATTGCTGCCAGGGAGGAGGATGACTTCGCTGCGATGATGGGGCTGGATGACTCGGAATCTGAGAGAGTGGCAACGGAGGATGCCGGTGATCAGATTACCGATGAGATTGCCTATCTGTCGCGTCGTTATCTGCCGGAACTGCAACGCACAGCTGAGTTAGTGGCGCTGGGAGAGAAAGCACGAAATCAGATCGCCGGGCTGACCAGCGTGCTGGAAAACCGGGTGCGTGAGAGTAAGAAATACATTGACCAGGTACGTGCCGACGCAGAGTCTCAGGTTATCAGCTCACTGGTTGTGTTGCTTATATTGTTGTTTGTTATCAGTGTACTGAGTACTTTATTGCAGTTCAGGGTTCTGGCCGGTATGAAGCGTATCTCCGGCTATATTCGCCGACTCAGTAGTGGTGATTTTTCTGAGTCGCTGGATACTCAACAAGGATTTTCCGAACTTCGGGATCTCGGGGACTGTGCCAATCAGCTGCAGGGCTATTTGTATCAGCTGGTCAGCGAGGTTCGCCAGGAGGTGTTACGGGTGGAGAGAGTCAGCGGCTCTATCGATGAGCTTGCCGGGGAAATCCATGCTGGAACAGCGCAGCAACGGGAACAGACCGATGAAGTTACCCGGGCGATCGGAGAGCTGGTCCGGTCATTCAGGGTGGTCGCCGATCATGCCGTTGAGGCCTCCAACTCCGCCGATGAAGGACAGCAATCGGTCCATCAGAGTGCCGGGGTAATGCAGGGGCTTGAGACCAGTATCAGCGTACTTGCCGGGGAGGTGAAACAGGGCGCAGTAATCATTCAGCGGCTGCAGGAAGATTCTCAGAATATCGAGTCGGTGCTCAACGTGATTGTTGCTATTGCCGATCAGACCAATCTGCTGGCGCTCAATGCCGCTATTGAAGCGGCCCGGGCCGGTGACCATGGTCGTGGCTTTGCGGTTGTGGCCGATGAGGTACGCCAGCTGGCACAACGTACGGCAGAGTCGACCCGGGAGATTCGGGCCATGATCGACGGGCTGCGGGAGTCTACTGATCGGGTTGCCGGAACTATGATTCGCCAGCAACAGCAGGCGGAACAGTCGGTGGAACATTCCCGTGCCGCCGGTAAAACGTTACGCCGAGTGGTGAATGCGATCGAACGTATTAATGGGATGAACACGCAGATTGCCCGAGCTACCGAACAGCAGTCCTGCTCGGCCGTTTCGGTACAGGCCGGGGTAACCGAGGTTCAGAGTCGCTCTCGCGATGCGGCAGAGCGGACAGTCCGGGCCCGCAAGCAGAGCGAGCAACTGGTCGAAGTCAGCCGGGGGCTGAACGGACTGGTTGAGCGCTATACCATCTGATAAACAACAGCAGCTGAAACCTGGGTCGGAATCGGTCGGGATTTTGGTTACCGGCGGCGGCTTTCGGTATAATTGCACCCTTCCTGTTACTGTTCAGAAGCGGATGTAATGAAATTTATCGTAAAGCTCTTCCCTGAAATCACCATCAAGAGCAAGCCGGTGCGAAAGCGCTTCATACAGCGCCTGCAGTCCAATCTGCAGATCGTGCTGCGTCGTATCGACGAAAATGCCCGGGTCAGCGGCCAGTGGGATAAGGTGCTGGTTGATACCCTGGTGGAGGATAATGCTCGCCGGGAGGAGATCATTGAAGCACTGCGGTGCACACCGGGTATCGCTTACTTCCTCGAGGTCAATGAACATCCGCTCGGTACCTTCCATGAGGTCTTTGAGCTGACCCGCGATGCCTACGCGGACCGGATTGCCGGCAAAACCTTCGTGGTGCGAATTAAACGGGCCGGTAAGCACGACTTTAAGTCCGGTGATCTGGAGCGTTACGTAGGCGGTGGGCTGTTGCAGCATACCGAAGCTCGCGGTGTGGATCTTCACAAGCCGGAGGTGAAGGTACAGCTGGAGGTCCGGGATCAGAAACTCTATATCATCGAAAACCGCTATGAAGGACTGGGCGGGTTTCCGATGGGCAGCCAGGAGGGGGTGCTGTCACTGATTTCCGGCGGATTCGATTCCACCGTCTCCAGTTATATGACCCTTAAGCGAGGCTGCAAAACCCACTACTGCTTTTTCAATCTCGGCGGCTCGGCCCATGAGACCGGCGTAAAGCAGGTCTCCTATTATCTCTGGCAGCGTTACAGCTCTTCCCACCGGGTACAGTTTATAACCGTACCTTTCGAAGGGGTGGTGGCAGAGATTCTGACGAAAGTGCATCACTCGCAGATGGGGGTGGTGCTGAAGCGAATGATGTTGCGTGCCGCGACCCGGGTGGCGGACAAAATGGGGATCTGTGCGCTGGTGACCGGTGAAAGCATTGCCCAGGTCTCGAGTCAGACGTTGCCCAACCTTTCGGTTATCGATTCTGTCACCGATATGCTGGTACTGCGTCCGCTGATTACGGCCGACAAGCAGGTGATTATCGACATGTCGAAGGATATCGGCACCCACGATTTCGCCAAAAGTATGCCGGAGTACTGCGGGGTTATCTCCGACCGCCCCACCACTCATGCGCGTATCGACCGCATTGAGAAGGAGGAGGCCGCCTTCGATATGGCGGTACTGGATAAGGCTATCGAAGATACCCGGGTGGCCCGGATCGATCAGATAGCCGAAGAAGCGACTGCAAAGGTGGAAGTGGAGACTCGTCAGCAGATCGGTGAAGCGGAAGTGATTATCGACATTCGCCACCCGGACGAGGAGGAGGAATCACCACTGCAGATCGAAGGTATCGAAGTGATGAAGATTCCTTTCTACAGCCTGGAGACCGAGTTTTCCGGACTGGACAGCAATCGTCAGTACCTGCTGTACTGCCCGAAAGGGGTGATGAGCCAGCTGCACGCGCTCTATCTGAAAGAGCAGGGGTACGACAACGTCAAAATTTACAGCCCCTGAGCTGCCGTTTCAGCGAGTTCAGGACCACTGAAAAGGGCTCGTCGGTCAGATCCGGCGAGCCCTTTTTTAATGGGGTGGTCGCTCTGCCGTCAGAAGCCGAGCAGCGCCTCCAGGTGGGCGGCGGTGCTGTAAGCCAGTGAGCTGGGGTTGTAGCCGCCTTCCAGCACCGACACGATTCGGTTTTCTGAATAGGTTCGGGCGATATCCATCAGCATTCTGGTGATCCAGCGATAATCCTCTTCGTTCAGTCTCAGATCTGCCAGCGGGTCTTCCCAGTGAGCGTCAAAGCCGGCAGAGATAAAGATCATGTCCGGTTTGTGGGCCTGCAGCGCCGGCAGGCAGCGGCTTTCGACGATCTCCCGGAACGCATTACCGTCACTGTTGGCAGCCAGCGGGCAGTTGATGATATTGGGTCGTTCGATCTCGCTGTAACGCTCGGGGTAGAAGGGATGCTGGAAGGTGGAGCAGACCAGCACTTCCGGGCGGTCCTTAAAAATATCCACCGTGCCGTTGCCATGGTGAACGTCAAAGTCGAAGATCGCGACCCGCTCTATACCGGGCTGTGACAGCGCATGGATGGCACCGATAGCGACATTGTTGTAGAAGCAGAAGCCCATCGGCATATTGTGTTCGGCATGATGACCGGGGGGGCGCACGGCGCAGAAGGCATTGTCGGTTTTACCGCTGAGTACCCGATTCGTGGCAAGAATAGCGGAACCCGCCGCCAGACTGGCCGCATGGAGGGAGTCCGGGCAGAGTGCGGTGTCGTCGTCGGTGTAGACGATGCCTTTCTCCGGCAGCTTCATCTGCAATCGTTTCGGGTGCAGCGGTGCGTGAGCCAGCAACAGCTGTTCTTCGGTGGCATGCACGGACTGCATGTGCTGTAACTCGTCGCTTAATCCGCTACGCTCCAGCTGGCGTGCAATTGCCAGCAGTCTGACCGGGCTTTCAGGATGCTCCGGACCCATATTGTGGAGGCGGCAATCCTGATGGCTGATGTAGGTAGTGACCATGATCTTATTGTTGTCCCCCTGTTTGCCGACCACCTTCGAAACCCGAGTCGGTATCCGGGGTGATCCCTGAGCAGTCTACTCCATTTGCCCTTTTCGGGCGCTTAGTCAAAGGTATCAGTTTAATGACTACTAATATACGGAGGGCCTCCGTTTGTAGCGTTTTTTTCGGAATTGATCTTGATCAGGTATGAAAGTCATTTTATCGACTATGATTACCACCACAGCATAGAACTGTTATTCAGCGCCGTTTGACTCACCCTTCTTCCGGCGCTTTTTTTTGCCTGACATTTGTGAACCCTCCCGATCTCCCTGTCCTGCCGTTGCTTCCGATAAAAGTTCTGGCTATCTTTCAGGTTTCCTGCGCCACTGAGAATACCGGACCATAAGGAGTCAGGGTTGCCACCGGTTATTGATTACAGCTCACAGCGAATTCTGCTGATTGACAGCAGCGGAAACCTGCGCTCGACGATCAAATCGATGCTCGAAAGCATCGGTTACCAGCAGGTCAGAGCGATCAGTATCAGCGAGCGGGTACTGGATGTTATCGAAGAGAACGAGTTCGATATTATTCTGCTCGGACATAATGTTCATGACCGCTATTCCGGCCTTCAGCTGCTGGAGGAAGCCCGCTTTCGGGACCTGATCAGGCCGACCTGCTCCTGGGTGCTGATGTCCAGTGACCCGTCGCAGCAGTCGATGCTCTTCGCCATTGAAGCGCAACCTGATGATGTCCTGATTAAACCTTTTACCATGGATGAGTTGCGCCACCGGCTGGATTCCCTGTGCCGGCAGCGGGCTGCGCTGGCACCTATCGAAAAGGCGATGGAGCGTAAGGCCCCGAATCGGGCTATCAAACTCTGTGAAAGTCTGCTCAACCAGGCGGATCCCAATTATGATCGCGCCCAGCTGCTTAAAGGTCGTCTGCTGCTGGAAACCGGTCAGTTCGACCGGGCCGAGCCTGTTTTTGAGCGCTACTACTGGCAGGGAGAGGATCCGAAATCGGGATACTACCTGGCGGAGTGTCAGTTCCACCTGGGCAAGCTTGGTGAGGCGCAGCAATTACTGGAGTCGATGGTCGCTGAGCAGCCGCTGTTTATTTCAGCTTACGATCTGCTGGCCAGGGTTTATGAGGCTCGCGGCAACCTGGAACAGGCTCAGCAGGTGCTGCAGAACGCTGTGAGTCGTTCACCACTGGTCATCCAGCGTCAACTGGAGCTGGGGCGGGTGGCAACCCATAACCGGCAGCTGGATATTGCCGAACAGGCCTATCGGAAATCGGTCAACCTGGGCGAGCACAGTTGCCAGGCAACGCCGGAATCATTCCTGCGTCTGGCCAATGTTCAGCGGTTACAGCTGAAAGATGCCGAGCAGGGCCAGCAGCAGAACCTGGTTGTCGAGATCGATAGTCTGCTATCGAAGGCCCGGCGCCGATATTCCGGAGACCCGCGACTGGCGGTACAGTCGCAGTTGCTGATGGCTCGGGTTCATGAAGATCTGGGCCAGAATGAGCAGGCCAGTGCCTGTCTTGAGCAGGCCCAGCAACGGGCCGAAGCCGCTGACATCGACAGCGATATGGAGCAGCTCCGACAGCAGGCGCTTGCAGAGCAGCCTCCGAAACGACAGAGACCGGCTGAGCAGCAGCCCGTTGAGGCTCTGATGGTCAATGACCCGGCAACCAGCGCCAGGGTGAATCGCATCGGGGTACGAAATTATCTGGCCGGCAAGCCGGCACAGGCGATGCGCTATTTCGGCATGGCTTTTGAGCATGACAACGGCAATGCCAGTGCGCTGCTGAATCTGGCTCAGCTGTTTCTGGAGGCAGCACGGGATACTCCCAGTCGCAGCGAGGAGCGCATTAAAATGTTCCGGCGCTATCTCAGACTGGCGCAGCGACTGTCTCTCAGTGCAACACAGCAACACAAGTTCAAACAGCTGAACGAATTCAGTACTATGATATTAAGAAGCCTTCCGGAAGGACCCTTGGGCAATTTACTCAAATAGGGACTCAAGCTCGGCCCGCAGCGGCCGACAGTTATTGTAAGAAGCCGGAAAAGACCACTGTCTGCATGGTGGTAGGGGGTAAAAATGACGGCTGAGCGAAGGGGCAGCAACCGCCGCCACGTTGTCTGGAAAGCTATTATCAGTCGCCTCAATGGTGAACAGTTCATGGGAAGTACCGCCAATGTCTCCTGTGACGGAATGTTCATCATTACCGATCGGCCTCTGTTCGAAGGCGAAATGCTGGGGATTGAGGTCGTTTCCAAATGTACCGGCCGGGCCTGTTTTTTCAGTCTCAGCGGTACCGTGGTCTATAACCGTCAGCTGGAATCTAATCTCGGAACCGCGATCGGGCTTCGGTTGCAGAGTCCCGAGCAGGCTTACGTCGATATGGTCAACAGTTACCAGCCGTTGCAAAGCGCCATACTCGCCTGTTGAACAAATCTGTTCCACCGTTCTCTCTCCCGGCGGCCATGCGGTGGGGCTCCGGTCAGTGATGCCGGCCGGCAGCCGGCTCTCCCCTCTTTATCTTTGCTGTCCCGGTTGCCGCTATCCAGAGAACTCAAATACGTAGATCTGAGTCAACGCAACCTTTTCAGTGAATCGCTATAGTGCAGGGTAAGGGCTGGATCTCCCGGAGGTGTACGATGATTACTGAGCAAAGGCAGAAGACGCGGCTTAATGTCGTATGGAAAGCCACGCTGACTCGTCTCAATGGTGAGCAACTCCCGGGAAGCACCGATAACGTTTCAGAAGACGGTATGAACGTCATCCTCGATAAAGAACTGGTGATGGGAGAGCCGGTACGGATCGAGGTGGTATCAAAATGCACCGGGCAGCTCTGTCACTTCCGACTGGAAGGGGTGATCGTCTATAACCGTCCGCTGGGATCCAATATGGGAATCGCCGTCGGCCTGCGGCTGATGCAACCGGACGGTCTCTATCTGGACTATCTGACCCGGTTCGATTCTGCCCGGAACGCATCCATTGCCTGTTGAAAATGCCCTTCGCCACCTTTCGCAACTGAGTATTGCAGCCTCCGCATTCCACTGTTTCCTGCCTGCCTCCATCTCCTGAACGACTTCTGGTCAGTCTGTGTCTGATTTATTTTGTCAGCGATATCGCGTTATTTTGTCATTGAAGCCGTTGCCATGAATCCAGATGATAGTTCCAGCTGCTGAGGGGTTGCTGTCCTGTTCAGTTCGGAACGCTGTCCACTGTGACTGATGCTGACAGTAACTGCCCGCTTATTTCCGGCGGCAGCATAAATACAAAAAACAATAACAAGGGTGGTTCGGAGACGCTGGGTTTCCGCGGGCCGATTCACCGGTGCTCCGTCAGGATTGCAGACCTGTCCGGGCGCTTTACCAATGAAGGTGGAATTCATGGCGATAACAATAATGACGCCAGAGTGTTCGGCAGGGCGGTCAGGTTTCAGGCTCTGCGTCAGGAAACCGCTGGCTGTGCTGGTCGCTTCTCTGATGGCTGCTCCCGTCCTGGCTGTGGAATTCAGTCTGGGGGATGTGGAAGGCAGCTTCAATTCCCAGCTTTCGATCGGTGCCTCCTGGCGCGCAGAAGGACGGGACTCGTCCCTTATCTCTCTCGGCAATGGCGGCTCTCTGACCGAGGCCAGTATGGCCAGCACCAACGGCGTCAACGATGACGGCAATCTCAATTTCGATGACGGCGATGTATTCTCGAAGGTCTTCAAGGGGGTCCATGACCTGGAGCTGCGCTACCAGAATGTCGGTGTCTTTCTGCGCGGCAAATACTGGTACGACTTCGAACTGAAAGATGAAGACCGTCCCTGGGGGAACGTGGTCAACGGCTACGCTGCCGATGAGCCGCTCGATGACGACGGTTTCAATGATTACGCAAAATTTTCGGGAGCCGAGCTGCTGGATGCGTTCATCTATGGCGACTTCGAGCTGGGCGATATGTATCTGGACGCCCGGGCGGGTCGCCAGGTGGTGAGCTGGGGCGAGAGTACTTTCATCCGTGGAGGCATCAATGCGATCAATCCCATCGATGTCGCAGCGTTCCGACGTCCGGGAGCGGAAATCAAGGAGGGGCTGCTGCCGGTCAATATGCTGTTCGGTAATCTGGCGATTACCGATAATTTCAGCACCGAAGCCTTCTATCAGCTCAGGTTTGAACCGACGGCGATCGATGGCTGCGGTACCTATTTCTCGACTGTCGATTACGTTGCCGAGGGCTGTAATACGCTGACGCTGGGCTCCGCCGCCGCCACTGTCAGCCCGCCCGCCGGGTTTGATGACGCGACGGCCGTAACCAGCGGTTTCTCGGTCAGCCGTGCCGCCGACGGCAACAGAGAGGCCCGCGACAGTGGCCAGTTTGGTCTGGCGTTCCGTTATATCGCCGAAGAGTTGAACGATACTGAATTCGGCGTTTTCTACCTTAATTATCACAGTCGGACACCGATGGTCAGCGGTATTAAAGCGACAGCGGCTAACACCGTTGCGCCGGCAACCATTGCCCCCTTTATTCCGGGCAATACTCTGGGCGGCAATCCGCAGTATTTCACCGAATATCCGGAAGATATCTCATTAGTGGGACTGAGTTTCTCCACCAATGTCGGTGAGATCGCCCTGTCCGGCGAGCTGAGCCATCACCGGGATCTGCCGGTGCAGATCAATGGCGCCGACCTGGTGGGAGCTATCCTCGGGGCGTCCACGGCCGCTTCTGCGCACGTTGCTGCCGTTGGGACAGGCGGCGAGGTTCAGGGTTATCAGACCTTTAATGTCAGCCAGGCGCAGCTGACCGCGGTTCGCTTTCTGGATCAGGTGATGGGGGCGAGTCGGGTCGCGCTGGTAGGAGAGCTCGGCTATACCCATATGCACGACTTCGATGAGGCCGATGCCGGCGGGCTGCGATTTGGTCGGCCCAGTGAATTCGGCACGTCCGGTGACGACGGCTTCGTCACCGAAAACTCCTGGGGCTATCGTGCCCGGGCGATCTTTACCTACAGTGATGTATTCTCCGGTATCAATCTGAAGCCGTCGGTCTCCTGGGCTCATGATGTGGAAGGTTATTCGCCGGCCAACAGCAGTGGATTTGTTGAGGGGCGCAAAGCGGTCAGTCTGGCTCTCAACGGTGATTACCTGAATCGCTACACCGCCGGTATTTCCTGGACTCGATTCTTTGGTGGAGACTTCAATATCAGCAAAGACCGCGACTTTATTGCCGCCAGCCTTGGAATCTCTTTTTAATCGCCGCCGTGAAGGAATTCATTTCCTTCGAGGATGAGGATAAGTGAATGAAATATAAAAATAACATTGTGCTGGCTTCGGCGCTGACCGCAACGCTTTACGGAGCTGCCCTGCAGGCGGCCGTGTCCGCCGATGAAGCAGCGATGCTGGGCGGGCAGCTGACCCCGATCGGGGCGCAGCAGGCTGGTAATGCGGAGGGGACGATTCCGGCCTGGGACGGTGGTCTGGCTCCGGTGCCCGCGGAACAGCGCTATCAGAATCCTTTTGCCGATGATGCCGTGCTGTTCAGTATCACCGCCGGTAATCTGGATCAGCACCGGGATAAACTGACCGAAGGGCAGATCGCGCTGCTGAACAGGTATCCCGACAGCTACCGGATCAATGTTTATCCGACCCGGCGCAGTGCGGCCTTTCCGTCTCATGTCTATGAGGTGGCGAAAAACAATGCCACCCGCACTGAGCTGGCCGAGGGGGGGAACGGGCTGCTGAATTTCGAAGAGACCGTCCCCTTTCCTATCCCCAAAAGCGGGGTTGAAGCGATCTGGAATCATATCACCCGTTATCGGGGCGGTTCGCTGGAGCGGACGCTGGTACAGGTGCCGGTGCATCGCAACGGCGATTATGCGCCGGTCAAGTTTCGTGAACGACTGGTCTGGCCTCAGTATCTGAAAGACGGCTTTAATGCCAAGAAAGATGCTAACGTGCTGAACTACTTCACTCAGCAGGTACTGGCGCCGACCCGGCTGGTGGGAAATGTGCTGCTGATCCATGAGACCCTGGATCAGGTGAAGGAACCCCGGAAAGCCTGGCTCTATAATGCCGGCCAGCGCAGAGTGCGTCGTGCGCCCCAGGTCGCTTACGACGCTCCCGGCACCGCCGCGGAAGGGCTGCGAACGGCCGATAATCTCGACATGTACAACGGTGCGCCGAACCGTTACGACTGGAAACTGATCGGAAAGCAGGAACTGTATATTCCCTATAACAGTTTTAAACTGGCATCACGGGAGCTGAGCTACAGCGATATTCTCCAGCCCGGGCACCTGAATGCTGATCTGCTCCGTTATGAGCTGCATCGGGTCTGGGTGGTGGAAGCGACCCTGAAGGAGGGGGAGCGTCATATTTATGCCAAACGCCGCTTCTATATCGATGAGGACAGCTGGCAGGCCTCGGTGGTGGATCACTATGATGCACGTGGTGAGCTCTGGCGAGTCGCCGAAGCCCACGCCTTCCAGTATCGTGACGCCAGTGTCCCCTGGCATGTGGGTGAGGTGCTGCATGATCTGCTGTCCGGCCGCTATCTGGCGGGCAGTCTGACTAATGAGGAGAAGGAGGGTTTCAATTTCGGTATCGCCCTGAAGCGCAAGGCGTTCACCACTTCTGCGATCCGGCGCTCCGGAAAGCGCTGATCAGGCGGTTGCCGTTACTTCATCACGCCGGACCGGCATAACTGGTCCGGCGTTTTTTTTTGCCTGACAAACTGTCGAAGGCATATTCAATACCGCTGTCCGCGGCCTCTTCCTGTTGTTCCGGGCCCTGCCTCCCCGTTTCTGCTGATGGTGATTTTCTGGCTGGCAGCCGTTCACCGAACGCTTACAGTTAAAGTGACATATGATGGATTTTGTCAGTGCTTATAGTGCTTGTGGTCGAAAATGTCACCAAGTGTGAAGGTAAATGTTATTGAGCGTAATTCTCTGATCTGCGACCCTCTGTCCTGATATTCAGGCTGCTGCAGGCTGGTTGCTGATGGATCTGGATTCAGTTCTGGATTCATCAGGCTTCGAAACTGTTACTCAGGCAGTCAATAGTGAACAATTCTGTCACTGTCTGTTCCGATAATGATAAATACTGGACAGCTGTATGATCTGTAACGATTCTTCTGCCCTGGCATACCGCCGAAGCAGACTGCCCACCGGTGTCAATCGACTCTGTCTTGTGCTGCTGGCTTGCTGTGGTCTGACCGGTTTCAGTTTTTCTGTCTTCGCGGCAACCGACCGCCTCGCTCTGCCCGCACTGCAATCGCCCCTGGCCAGCCGTTCGCTGCTGCTCGACATCACCGAGCAGCAGGGGCTGATCTGTGCGGTTGGAGAGCGTGGCCATATTCTGGTTGCTGATGTCAGCGACCGGCAGTGGCAGCAGGGACAGGTGCCTGTTTCCGTTACCCTGACGGCCGTCGAATTTGCTGACAGTCGCAATGGCTGGGCCGCCGGTCATGACGGTGTGATTCTGGCCACCAGTGACGGTGGCCGCAGCTGGCGGAAGCAGCTGGATGGCTTCCAGCTCAATGGCATGGTGCTGAGCCACTATCAGCGTCTGCTGGAGCAAGCTGAGCGGCGACTGCAGCTGTCGGCGGCCGGGAATGCGGGCAACGATGAGTTGGAAGAGCGGCTGGAGTTGCTGGAGCTCGCGGTTGAAGATGCTGAAGTGGCGGTAGAGGAGGGGCCGACAAAGCCGTTCCTTGACCTGCTGTTTGTCAGTCCGCGCCATGGCTGGGCGATCGGTGCTTACGGGTTACTGCTGGAAACCGACGACGGCGGACACAGCTGGGTGCCGAGGATGGAGCGACTGGATAACCCGGATGGTTTTCATCTCAATGTGATGTTGCAGTCTCGGGATGGCGCTCTGTTTATCGCCGGAGAGGCCGGGGTGCTGTTTCGTTCCACTGATCTCGGTCACAGCTGGCAACTGCTGGATTCGCCCTACGAGGGCTCTTTCTATGGTCTGACTGAGATCGCTCCGGAAGGAGGGCTGCTGGTCACCGGCCTCAGGGGGCGGGGATTTCGTAGTGACGATGGCGGCGACAGCTGGCGAGCGCTGGATATGGCAACCCGGTCGACGCTCAATGATATCGTGCAGCTGAGTGGTGGTGAGCTGGTCAGCGCCGGAAATGGTGGCGTGCTGGTGATCGGTGACGCTGAGGGAGAGCATTTCAGGCAGCGGACAGAGCCGGGCCTGCAGAGCTACAGTGCCCTGGTCAGCGCCGGGCCGCAGCTGATTCTGGTTGGCCAGGGAGGCATCAGCGAGCGCTCTCTCCGGCAGCTGAAGGAGGGGCTGCAATGAGTCTTTCATCGGGGCGTCCTGAGAATTCGCTGCTGGAACCGATCCGCCAGTCGGAGTCGGTGGTGGAGCGGCTGGTATTTCGCAACCGGCCGCTGGTGCTGCTGTTGTTCCTGTTGTTCAGTCTGGTGATGGCCTACCAGGCCTCGGGCCTGAAGCCGGACGCCAGTTTTGAGAAGATGATCCCGGGAAGTCATCCCTATATCCGGAATTTTCTCGAACATCGTGAAGAACTGTCGGGGCTGGGCAATGCCGTCCGAATCGCCGTTGAAGCGCGCGATGGCGATATCTTCAGTGCCGACTATCAGGAGTTGCTGAAGCAGATTACCGATGAGGTGTTTTACATTCCGGGCGTCGATCGTTCGGCGCTTAAATCGCTGTGGACGCCCAATATCCGCTGGAAGGAGGTCACCGAAGAGGGTTTTGTCGGCGGGCCGGTCATTCCCAGCAGCTATGACGGTTCTGCAGCGGCCCTTGAGCAGCTGCGGCTGAATACCCTCCGCTCCGGCCAGGTGGGACGGCTGGTGGCCAACGACTTCCGCTCCTCGATCGTCCATGTGCCACTGTTTGATATCAACCCGGAAACCGGCGAGCGCCTGGATTATCAGCAGTTCTCCCGGCAGCTGGAGGCGCTGGTACGGGACAGGTACCAGAGCGAGCGCTTTGCCATTCATATCACCGGTTTTGCCAAGGTGGTGGGCGATCTGATCGAAGGGGCTTCCGAGGTCGCGCTGTTCTTTCTGCTGGCGCTGCTGATTACCGCCGGCCTGTTGTGGCTCTATACCCGTTGCCTGCGCAGTACTCTGATCACGCTGTGCTGCTCACTGCTGGCGGTAGTCTGGCAGCTGGGGCTGCTGAACACGGCAGGCTACGGGCTGGACCCTTATTCGATGCTGGTGCCTTTCCTGGTGTTCGCCATCGCGGTCAGCCATGGCGTTCAGATCGTCAATGCCATCACCATCGAGAGTGGCGCCGGAGCGGACGCCCAGTCCGCCGCCAGACGAGCGTTCCGGACCCTTTATATTCCGGGCCTGATCGCTCTGATCAGTGATGGTATTGGTTTTATCACCCTGATGGTAATCGATATCCGGGTGATTCAGGAGCTGGCGGTGGCCGCGGCGATCGGAGTGGCGGTGATCGTGCTGACCAGCCTGTTGCTGTTACCGCTACTGATGTCCTGTTTCCGGGTCAGTCCCCGGGCGCTGAGCCATCTCAGTCGCCAGCGCCGGCATAGCGCGGTCTGGCGATTGTTGCAGCAGTTCAGCCGACCGAAGACGGCGGCAGTAACTATTGTTATTGCCGGGCTGCTGTTTGCCCTGGGGCTGGCGTTGTCCCGGGACCTGAAGATCGGTGATCTCGATCCGGGAACGCCGGAGCTGAGACCGGATTCCCGCTATAACCTCGATAACGCTTTTATGACCAGCCGTTACAGCACCAGCAGTGATATTTTTGTGGTGATGGTGGAAACGACCGATGAGCAGTGTGCCAGCTATGCCAATCTTGATCTGATCGATCGTTTTCAGTGGCAGATGGCCAATGTTGCCGGCGTCCAGTCCGTGCTGTCGCTTGCGGATGTCGCCAGGCACACGTTGTCGGGGCTGAGTGAAGGCAGTCTCAAGTGGCAGGCGCTGAGTCGCAATCAGTACCTGCTAAACGCCGCGCTGGCTTATGTGCCTCAGGGGATGGTCAACAGCAACTGCAGTCTGACACCGGTACTGATCTTTCTGAATGATCATAAAGCCGATACCCTGGAGCAGGTGATCAGCGCCGCTGAATCTTTCGCCAGGGATCATGATAGCGAGCAGATCCGCTTTAAGCTGGCGGCAGGCAACTCCGGTATCGAAGCTGCCACCAACCGGGTGATTGCGACCGCCCAGTATCAGATGCTGGCCTGGGTATACGGTGTGGTCGGTCTGCTCTGTCTGCTGACCTTCCGCTCCTGGCGTACCCTGGTCTGCATCATAGTGCCACTGGCACTGACCTCGGTGCTCTGTCAGGCCCTGATGACCATGCTGGGCATCGGGGTGAAAGTGGCGACGCTGCCGGTGATAGCCCTGGGGGTGGGGATCGGAATCGACTACGGTATCTATATCTACAGCCGGCTTGAATCCTGTCTGCTGCAGGGCGGCTCCCTCAGCGAGGCCTACCTGCAGACGCTCACCAGTACCGGCAGGGCCGTCGCCTTTACCGGACTGACGCTGGCAATCGGTGTCGGCACCTGGCTGTTGTCACCGATTAAGTTTCAGGCGGATATGGGGATTCTGCTGACCTTTATGTTCCTCTGGAACATGTTGGGGGCGCTGATCCTGTTGCCGGCACTGGCCTGCTTCCTGATAAAGCGACCGGCAATGGGGAGAGGCACCGATAGCAGGCTAGCGGAGCTGAGCGGTAGCGAAGGTGCTGCCAGTCGGGATGAAATGCCGCTACCGTCGCAGCGGCTGGAGCGAGTCGCTTGCCGGGAAGCGGTGGAGGAGGTGAAACATGCTGGCGGATAAGGAGCTGCTGGTCGTATTGAAGGCGGGTGAATCGTTTCAACCGGCTCTGGATCGGGGGCGGCTGATCGCGGCCAGGCTTGGTGCCTCGATCATCCTGATTGCGGATCGCCGGCCGGGCAAGAGCAGTCATCATGACTGGATCGAAGCCATCGCCGGGGGGCTGACTGATGAAGGCTTCAGTGTCGATATCGCCGACTGGCAGCAGGGGGGGCTGGTTGAGAATATTCTGCGGGTGCTGGAGGATCGATGCTGCGGCCTGGTGCTTAAATATGCCGACCGCAGTCAGCCGCTGGCGGAGGTGCTCTACACTCCGACCGACTGGAAACTGCTGCGTTATCTGCCGGTGCCGGTGCTGATGGTCCGGCAGCTGGATAGCTGGGAATCAAGACCTTTACTTGCCGCCGTGGATGCGGACCCGGACGATGGCGATCATGCTTTGCTGAACCGTCATATCGTCAGGATGGCTCGTAGTATCTCCGATCTCAGTAGCAGCCCGTTGCATCTGGTCAGCGCCTACCCGGCGCCGATGCAGTCGGTGCAGGCGGAACAGCAGGTTGAAGCCTCGATCCGGATTCGCTATCTGCAGTACTGCCGCCGGCTCTGTGATGAACTTGCGCCGGAAGTGGCCGATGTCGAAGTAGCGGAGGGGCCGGCGGAGACGCTGATCCCGGCCTGCGGCCGCAAGCTTAATGCCGGCTTGCTGGTGATGGGGACTGTCGCCCGCCGTGGGGTCCGCGGGGCATTGTTGGGTGGCAACACTGCTGAGGCTATTCTGGCCCGGGTGAACTCTGATGTGCTGACCCTGAAACCGGAGGGTTTTGAGCGGATTCTTGACATGCTGGAGAGATCATTCTCCGGAGCTGAAACGGTGGCAGAACGAGATCAGGAGCGCAAGAGCAATGACTGATGTAACCGTACCGACCTCCTATGTGCATTCGCTGCTGAAATCGCTGGAGTCGCAGGATGTGGACCTGGACGAGCTGCTGGAAGCCGCCGAGATCGATCCCCGTGAACTGGACAGTTCAGAATTTCCCGCCTTCAAGTACAGCAAACTGTTTCAGCGCACCTGGTTGTCGATGCGTGATGAATCCTTCGGAATGCCCAGTGGTGGTCGTATTCCCAACGGTACATTCCGGATGATGTGTCTCTGCGTCATCCACTGTAAGACGATCGGTCAGGCCATTCAGCGCTGCTCGGAGTTTTACGAAATCTGCCGGGGCGCCCGTATCAAACCGGCACTGGAAGTACGGGGGAAGACGGCTCAGTTGACCATGAGTCCGCTGGAATCGGTTCCCCGGGAGGAATTTCTGTCCATCGTCGGTGACAGCTCGGAAGTGGCAATCCGTACCGCGCTGTCGGTGTGGCACCATTACGTCTGCTGGCTGGCCGGTCGACGGCTGGAACTGGAGTCGGTCAGCTTCAGTTTCCCGAAACCGGCGCGAATCTCTGAGTATGAAGTGCTGTTTCAGGCTCCGATAAAATTCAACCAGCCGGATAACCAGATTCGTTTCGCTTCGTCGCTGCTGGAATTACCGGTGATTCAGACTGAAGAAACGCTGGAAGGGTTCCTGAAGACAGCACCCTATCAGCTGCTGGTGATGGTGGATGATGACAACAGTCTGAAATCCCGGGTGCAATCCATTATCGGTCGTGATTTCAGCCGCGAGATGCCCAGTGCTGAAGCTGTTGCCGACTCTCTCAATATGTCGGTAACGACGCTGCGTCGTCATCTGCAGAGAGAGGGAACCTCCTTCCAGAAAATAAAGGACGAGTGTCGGCGCGAGGCGGCTACCAATTATCTGTCCTGCCCGGAACTGAGCAATAACGATGTGGCGGCGCTGATGGGGTTTGACGAAACCAGCGCATTTTTCCGCTCCTTTAAAAAGTGGACCGGTATGACCCCGGGAGACTATCGTCGCAGTGCTTTCTGATCGCTTTTGTTAATTTTCTTCCCTGTTAACAGCCCCACCCGGGGCTGTATTCCTCCAGCTTTTTGCTATCCGGCAGCTATATTTTTCGGTGATGATCTTTTTTGTTAATGAAATCGACGATAAATGCCATTGTCGATTACGACCCTCTGTCTAGACTATAGAGTATTAAGTGGCGCCTTTATTGTGCTGGTTTAACCGGTGCGGAAGGGAAGATAAATTGGTGTCGGCGATGGTGGTTGTCGATACCAGAATAATAAACAGGTGAACGAATGATTTATCAGGGGAAAGCCCTCAGGATCAGCGATCTCGGTGCAGGCATTTTTGAACTGCAGTTTGACCTGGAAGGGGAGGCGATCAACAAGTTCAACGAGGTCACGATCGACGAGTTGCATGAAACCGTCAGCTTGTTGCAGGCGCGGGAAGATCTGCAGGGTTTGCTGATCAGCAGCGCCAAAGAGGCTTTTATCGTCGGTGCCGACATCACCATGTTTCACCGGGTGTTTGAAATGGCGGATGAAGAGATTATCGCCATTAATATGGAAATGAATCGGACCCTGTCGGCTCTGGAGGATCTGCCCTGCCCGACTGTCGTTGCCATCAACGGTCTGGCTCTGGGCGGTGGTTTCGAACTCTGTCTGAGTGCCGATTACCGGGTTATGGCTGAGGCGGCAAAGGTAGGCCTGCCGGAAGTGAAACTGGGCATCTTCCCCGGCTGGGGCGGTACTGTGCGACTGCCGCGGCTGATCGGTGCCGACAACGCCTTCGAGTGGATCTGTGCCGGCAAGGAGAAGAAGGCGAAAGAGGCGCTCTTTGAAGGTGCCGCCGATGTCGTGGTGCCGCAGGAAAAACTCCGTGAGGCGGCGCTGGATCTGCTGCAACAGTGTCAGGGAGGCGACGATGCCAGGCTCGATTACCTGTCTCGGAGGGCAGAGAAAAAACAGCCGCTGAAGCTGGGTCAGCTGGACAACCTGATGACCTTTGAGACCGCAAAGGGCTTTGTGGTCAGCAAAGCTGGTCCTCACTACCCGGCTCCGGTAGCTGCCGTAAAAACCATCCAGAAGCATGCGGCGCTGGAGCGTGATCAGGCGCTGGAGGTGGAAGCGAAAGCCTTTGTTAAAGTCGCCAAAACCGACGTCTGCAACAACCTGGTGGGGCTGTTTCTCAGCGATCAGCGCATCAAAAAGGCGGCCTCTGCGCATGCTCCGCTGGCATCGAAGGTCGGCCAGGCGGCGGTGCTGGGGGCCGGTATCATGGGGGGAGGAATCGCTTACCAGTCCGCCAGTCGCAGTATCCCGATCCGGATGAAAGATATCAACGAGCCGGCACTGCAGACGGGGTTGGATGAGGCCGCCAAACTGCTGGCTAAGCGAGTTGAGCGGGGCCGGATGAAGGCTGCTGAGATGGCGACGGTGATGGGGCGCATCCGGGCGACCTGCAGCTACGGCGATTTTGACGCTGTCGATCTGGTGGTGGAAGCGGTGGTGGAGCATCCCTCCGTCAAATCGAAGGTGCTGGCCGAAGTGGAACAGCAGGTGAGCGAGGACTGTATCCTCACCTCTAACACCTCCACCATCTCCATCACACAACTGGCGACGGCGTTGCAGCGACCGGAGAACTTCTGTGGCATGCATTTCTTTAACCCGGTGCATCGAATGCCGCTGGTGGAAGTGATTCGCGGAGAGAAGAGCAGCGATCGCGCCATTGCCACCACCGTCGCTTATGCCCAGGCCATGGGTAAGACGCCGATTGTGGTTAACGACTGCCCGGGCTTCCTGGTCAACCGGGTGCTGTTTCCCTATTTCGCCGGCTTTACCAGACTGCTGGAAGCCGGCGTCGATTACCAGCGCATTGACAGGGTGATGGAGAAGTTTGGTTGGCCCATGGGGCCGGCCTATCTGCTGGATGTGGTCGGACTGGATACCGCAGTGCATGCCCAGCAGGTGATGGCTGAAGGTTTCCCGGATCGCATGGCTGCGGATGGAAAGGGAGCGATCGAAGTGCTGGCGGAAGCCGGACGTCTGGGCCAGAAAAATGGCCGTGGTTTCTACAACTACGAGCCTGACCGTAAGGGTAAGCCCCGCAAGCAGCCGGCACCAGAGGTGACGGAACTGGTTCGACCGCTGGTGGCTGAGAGCGCTGAGCTCAGCGACGAACAGATCATCGAACGGATGATGATGCCGCTCTGCATCGAAACTGTCCGCTGTGTCGAAGAGGGGATCGTCGATTCGGCGGCGGAAGCCGATATGGGACTGATCTACGGCATCGGCTTCCCGCCGTTCCGGGGTGGTGCGTTGCGCTATATCGACAGCATCGGTATGGATAATTTCTGCCGCCAGGCGGAGCTCTGGGCCGGGCTGGGGACCCTCTATCATCCCACCGCCGGGATGAAAGCGATGGCCGCTGACAACACGCGATTTTACGGTTAACCCTGAAGGAGAAGAAAGAGATGAGCTTAAAAGCCAATGATGCAGTGATTGTCGATGCTGTGCGCTCTCCAATGGGGCGATCAAAAGGAGGTGCCTTCCGTCATCTGCGGGCCGATGAGATGTCGGCACTGCTGGTGGACGCGTTGCTGGACCGCAATCCGGCCATTCAGCCGGCTGAGGTGGAAGATGTGATCTGGGGCTGCGTTAACCAGACTAAAGAGCAGGGGTTCAACGTCGCCCGTGCCGTCGGTCTGCTGAGTCGGCTGCCATACAGTGTCGGGGCCCAGACCGTTAACCGGCTCTGTGGTTCTTCGATGTCGGCGGTACACAGCGCCGCCCAGGCGATACAGACCGGTAACGGCGATCTGTTTATGGTGGGCGGTGTCGAGCATATGGGTCATGTCGATATGATGCACGGCGTCGATATCACCCCCGCGCTCAGCAAACATGCTGCCAAAGCATCGATGATGATGGGGCTGACGGCAGAGATGCTTGCCAGGCTGCACGGTATCAGCCGTGATCAGCAGGAAGCTTTTGCGGTACGCTCTCACCAGCGGGCTCATGCGGCAACCCTGGAGGGCGGTTTTGCCAGTGAAATCGTGCCGATGGAAGGCTACAACGCCGACGGTTTCAAGCGGCTGATCGAGGTGGATGAGGTGATCCGTTCGGAGACCTCGCTGGAAACCCTGGCGACCCTGAAGCCGGTCTTCGATCCGAAGAACGGTACCGTTACTGCCGGTACCTCATCGGCGATTTCCGACGGAGCTTCTGCCGTGGTGATGATGTCGGCGGAAAAGGCACAGCAGCTGGGGCTGAAACCCCGGGCGGTGATCCGTTCCATGGCGGTGTCCGGCTGTGATCCGTCGATCATGGGGTATGGTCCGGTACCGGCCTCGAAGAAAGCGCTGAAGCGTGCCGGGCTCGGTATCGATGATCTGGATTTCGTCGAACTGAATGAAGCTTTTGCCGCTCAGGCATTACCGGTGCTGAAGGATCTGAAACTGCTTGAGGTGATGGATGACAAGGTGAATCTTCATGGGGGCGCGATTGCCCTGGGTCATCCGCTGGGCTGTTCCGGCACCCGTATTCTGGGCACTCTGCTTAACGTGATGGAGCAGCGGGACGGCACTCTGGGGCTGGCCACTATGTGCATCGGTATGGGGCAGGGGATTGCGACCGTGATCGAACGGGTCTGATGGACTACATTTCACCGGTCTCTGAAGAGGGCGCTCTGGTTATCCGGAGCGCCCTTTCTTTTTATCGGCAGCCGCTCTCTGAACACCCTCTTTTTACTCGGAATTCAGGCGGCTGCCAGCACCAGCGCTGATCGTTTATGTCATTAATACCGGCAGTTTTTGACATTGTCAGTTGGGGGCGATTGCGAGAACCTGTCAGTATCGAAACAGACTTCTGCCTGCGACCGTCTGCAGCTGAATGTCAGTGGCCCCGGGCGATCTGCCGCAGAAGCTGTATGAACAGAATAATAAGGAGGCCTCCATGCCTGACTACAAAGCACCCCTGAGAGATATTCGTTTTGTGCTGAATGAGCTGCTGCAGATGGAGCAGCACTATGCCGGACTGCCGGGAGGGGAGGAGGCCAGTCCGGAGCTGGTCGATGCGATTCTGGAGGAGGGAGCAAAATTTGCTGAGAACGAGCTTGCCCCGCTGAACGCCATAGGTGACCAGGAAGGCTGTCGCTGGGAAGAGGGTCGGGTGATTACCCCCAGCGGTTTTAAAGAGGCCTACGATAAGTTTGTTGAGGGGGGCTGGCCATCGCTGCCTCATTCACCGGAACTGGGTGGCCAGGGGTTGCCTGAATCGCTGGGGATCGTGATCAACGAACTGGTGGGTACCGCCAACTGGGCCTGGAGTATGTACCCCGGCCTCAGCCACGGTGCCATGAATACCCTCGAGGCCCATGGTACTGATGAACAGCAGCAGACCTGGCTGCGACCGCTGATCGAAGGGCGCTGGACCGGCACCATGTGCCTGACTGAGCCGCATTGTGGTACCGATCTCGGCCTGCTGCGCACCAGGGCCGAACCTAACGCCGATGGCAGCTACGCCATCACCGGTACGAAGATTTTTATCTCGGCCGGTGAGCACGATATGGCGGAGAATATTGTTCATATCGTGCTGGCCCGCTTGCCGGACGCTCCCGAAGGGACTCGCGGTATCTCGTTGTTTATCGTACCCAAGGTCAATGTTAACGATGACGGCACCCTGGCGGATGTCAACGGCGTCAGCTGTGGTTCGCTGGAACATAAGATGGGCATCCACGGTAATGCCACCTGTGTCATGAACTTCGATGCAGCTCGCGGTTATCTGATCGGCCCCGCCAACAAAGGGCTGAACTGTATGTTCACCTTTATGAATACCGCCCGTATCGGTACCGCGCTGCAGGGGCTGGCTCATACCGAATTCGCCTTTCAGAATTCAGTGGCCTACGCCCGGGAGCGTCTGCAGATGCGCTCGCTGACCGGCACCAAGGCGGAAGACAAACCTGCCGATCCGATCATCGTTCATCCCGATGTCCGCCGCATGCTGCTGACCCAGAAGGCCTTCGCCGAAGGCGGACGCGCACTGGCCTATTTCGCCGCCCAGCAGGTGGATCTGGTTCACCGGGCCGAGTCGGAAGAGGTGCGCCAGCAGGCCGATATGCTGCTCTCCTTCCTGACGCCGATTGCCAAGGCATTTATGACCGAAACCGGCTTTGAATCCGCCAATCTCGGCCTGCAGGTATTCGGTGGCCACGGATATATTGCCGAATGGGGCATGGAGCAGAACGTGCGGGACAGCCGGATCTCGATGCTCTACGAGGGCACCACCGGCGTTCAGGCGTTGGATCTGCTGGGCCGCAAGGTGCTGATGAGCCAGGGGGAAGCACTGAAGAGTTTCACGAAAATCGTCCATAAGTTCTGTCAGGCCGAGATCGACAACCAGTCGATGCGACCCTTTATCGAACCGCTGCAGGCAATCAACAAGGAGTGGGGCGAGTTGACCATGAAGATCGGCATGGCGGCGATGAACAACCGTGATGAGGTCGGATCGGCATCGGTGGACTATCTGATGTATTCCGGTTATGCCGTGCTGGCCTATTTCTGGGCGCGCTCGGCACTGGTGGCTCAGCAGGCGCTGGCATCCGGCAGTGGAGAAGAGGCGTTCTACAAGGCCAAGCTGGCAACGGCTGGTTTTTACTTCAAACGTCTGCTGCCCAGAACCCGGGCGCTGGCGGAAACCATGGTTGCGGGCGCCGATATCCTGATGGAACTGGACGAGGATGCCTTTATCTTCTGAGTACCTGTCAGCCGACAAAAACACTAGAAAAACAATACAAAAACAATACAAAAACAATACAAAAACAATACAAAAACAGGACAACCGCTATGACCGCAGATAATCATTTTGAGCAGATGCTGGGACGCTTTAATGCCGCTGCTGCCGGTAGTCTCGATGCCGTGTTTCAGTATCAGATCGAGGATATCGGTGCTTACCATCTGGTGATCAGGGATGGAAACTGTGTGCTGGGATCCGGGGAACATCAGTCCCCCAGCGTCTCGCTGATCATGAGCGAGCAGACGCTGGCCGAGATTCTGGCCGGTGAAACCGATGGTATGCAGGCCTTTATGTCCGGTCAGCTGAAGGCCACCGGAGACCTGATGCTGGCGACCCGCCTGCCGGATCTGTTTCCGGCGGCCTGAACCAGCACCTGGTTCCCAGGGCCATTGCTGCTGAGAACAGAGCATAAGGAATAACAATAAACCCAGGTGTGTCGACCTGCTACGGAATGAGATCCGAGATGAGTGCTAACGCCTGCCTTCGGGCAAAACCTGCTGACGACGACTGCTATCTGGACGCTATCAACCCCCACCGGACCAGCACCATTGTTGAGGTGCTGGAACGGGCCTGTGAGCGCTATGCCTATAACCCTGCCTTTACCAGTCTTGGCCGCACCCTGAGCTACGCCGAGCTGGAGCAGCAGTCGGCAGCATTTGCTTCCTGGCTGCAGCAGAGTGGTTTGCAGCCCGGTGATCGCATTGCCGTGCAATTACCCAACCTGGTGCAGTATCCGGTGGTGGTGTTTGGTGCGTTGCGGGCCGGACTGGTGGTGGTCAACACGAACCCGCTCTACACCCGGGATGAGATGAGGCATCAGTTCAGGGATTCCGGAGCCAGAGCGCTGGTAATTCTGGCCAACATGGCCAGCCTGGCGGCGGAAGTGCTGCCCGAAACCGATATTCGTCAGGTCATCGTAACTCAGGTCGCAGACCTGCACAGTCCGGTTAAGCGGGTGGTGCTCAACTCAGTGGTACGCTACGTTAAGCGGTTGGTACCCCGCTACCGGCTACCCAGGGCGGTGTCATTGCGGCAGGCCCTGAAGCAGGGGCGAAAACGCTCATTTCAGCGTTATCAGCCGCAGGTAGATGATATCGCCGTGTTGCAGTACACCGGCGGCACCACCGGCGTAGCCAAAGGAGCGATGCTGAGCCATGGCAATCTGGTGGCCAATCAACTGCAGCTGATGGCTCATTTCGGTGATTTTCTTGACGAAGGCCGGGAGCTCTTTATCGGTCCGCTGCCGCTGTACCATATCTACGCCTTTACCCTGCACTGCATGTTCCTGCTGAGTAACGGCAATCACAGTGTGCTGATACCCAACCCTCGCGATATCGGCGGTTTTGTCAGGGAGCTCAGGCGCTGGCGGTTCACCGGGCTGGCGGGGCTGAACACCCTGTTTGTGGCGCTCTGTAATAATCCTGAGTTCGGGAAACTGGATTTCAGTGCTCTGAAATTTACCGCTTCCGGTGGCATGGCGCTGACCGGTGCTGCGGCAGAACGCTGGCAGCAGGTCACCGGTTGCCAGGTGATCGAAGGTTACGGGCTGACCGAAACCTCACCGGCGGTGACCTTCAATATACCGGGCCGGGTGCGAACCGGTTCCATCGGCCTGCCCATTCCGCTGACCGAGGTACGGGTGGCGGATGAGGATGGCCGGTCACTGGCCATTGGCGAAGCGGGCGAACTCTGTGTACGCGGTCCCCAGGTGATGCAGGGCTACTGGCAGCGGCCTGATGAAACGGCGGCGGTGCTTGATGATAAGGGCTGGTTGAAGACCGGAGATGTGGCGGTTGTCGAATCTGAAGGCTATCTGAGGATAGTCGATCGCAAGAAAGATCTGATAATCGTTTCCGGTTTTAACGTCTATCCCAACGAGATTGAAGAGGTGGCCTGTTCGCTGCCGGAAGTCAGCGAATGTGCCGCCATCGGTGTACCGGATGAGAAGAGTGGGGAGGCGATCCTGCTTTACGTGGTCTCTTCGGCACCGGAGCTGAGCGAAGAGGATGTGCGTCAGTAC
Organism: Motiliproteus sp.; assembly: GCA_965230185.1. Classification (GTDB taxonomy): domain Bacteria; phylum Pseudomonadota; class Gammaproteobacteria; order Pseudomonadales; family Balneatricaceae; genus Motiliproteus. Next base: position 4,973,134 of record OZ245995.1, on the reverse strand, counting down.
TGCGCCGGTAAACTGACCCGCTACAAGGTGCCGCGTTCGGTGCAGTTCTGCGATGAGTTGCCTAAGAGTAACGTTGGCAAGGTGCTGCGGCGAGCACTGAGATCGAAACTGCCGTCTGCGGGAGAGGGCGGATGAACAGAGACAGATCTGATGGTGTCGGCCGGACCATCGGTGCCGTCAGCGATAGCGAGCGCCGGCTGTTGCATACCCGTACTGTCCGTTGCCAGGGATATGCCCGTCGTGATGGCCTCTGGGATATCGAGGGGCGGATGATCGATGTGAAAAGCTTCGATATGTTCAATCCTGATCGGGGCGGCCAGATCGAGGCGGGTGAGCCGCTGCATGATATCTCCCTGACGCTGACCATCGATCGCGGCATGCTGATCCGGGCGGTGAATGCCCGCATCGATTACTCGCCCTTTAACCCCTGCCGGAAGATTACCGGTGCCTTTCAGCAGCTGGTAGGGATGCGGATCTTTCCCGGTTTCTCCCGCCAGGTGAAGCAGAAGTTCTCCGGGGTTAACGGCTGTACCCATCTGCTGGAGCTGCTGGCACCGATCTCTACAACCGCTTATCAGACCCTCTGGCAATCGGAAAACGGCTATGATGGCGATGACCCGGAAGTTCACCAGTTTCTGCTTAACAGCTGTCATGCGCTGGCGGCAGATGGTGAGGTGGTGAGAAGCCACTGGCCGGAGTACGCTGCTTCAACAGAGGCGGAGCAGTCGTTACCGGACTGATCCAGACAGGAAGGCTGCTATGACAATTCCGGGTACCGATCATATTGACTCGCATCTTCAGGAACGGGTGCTCTGCGTACGAATCAACCGTCCGGAAAAGCGCAATGCTCTGACGCTGCAGATGTACCTTGCACTGACGCAGATTCTGGCCCGAGCCGAAAATGATCCTCAGGTTCGGGTGGTGCTGATCAGTGGTTGTGAACAGAGTTTCAGCAGTGGCAACGATATCGCCGATTTTATTGCCGCCGGAGCCGGCGACAACGATGTTTCAGCGGTCCGGCCGGCGCTGGATTTTCTCCGGCAGATCGCCGCCTTCAGCAAACCGCTGGTTGCTGCGGTGAATGGAACTGCTATCGGTATCGGTACCACGATGCTGCTTCATTGTGACCTGGTCTATGCGGCTCGCTCCGCCCGCTTTCAGTTGCCCTTCGTTAATCTGGGGCTGGTGCCGGAAGGAGGCTCCAGCCAGCTGCTGCCGGCAATGCTCGGGCATCAGAAAGCCGCAGAGCTACTGATGCTGGGAGAATCCTTTGATGCCAGAAAGGCCTGTGATCTGGGGCTCGTTAACGAGGTGCTTGAGGATGAGTCGCTGCAATCGTTCGCTCGCGAGCGGGCATTGCAGCTGGCCGCCAGGCCTCCGGCGGCGCTGGCAGCCACTAAAGCGCTGCTCAAGTCGGGTCGGAACCAGCCGTTATCGCAGGTGCTTGAGCAGGAAGGAGAGCGGTTTTCCGAACGGCTGCACTCCGCAGAAGCACGGGAGGCTTTTGCCGCATTCAATGAACGACGCCAGCCGGATTTTTCCCGTTTCGAATAAATACCACCGGTAGCCGCGAAAGGGACCTGCCCGCTGAATGCTGCCTTCGGTGCCCTGATTTTTGCCCCGGACTCTCTGCGTCTGATTCCGCCACGCAGATTATCTCCAGTTGTCGGCACGGCCGGCAGAATGTAGCTGCAACGGAACGGCGGCCCGAATGAATCGAGCCGTTATTACGCTGCAAGTTGTCTCAGCCGAGCCGGGCTTCTTCAGTCGTGGATTGTCTCTGTGACGCCTCAGTGGCCGGCGTGTCAGCCGCCATCAGTCGCTGATCCGGTTCCACCGCCACATGGGTGACCCGGCCCAGATAGCTGTAAATGGTCGGCACCACAAACAGGGTCAGTAGCGTCCCGAAGGTCATACCTCCGCAGATAACCCAGCCGATCTGGCGCTGACTTTCGGCACCTGCACCGTCAGCAAAGGCCAGTGGCAGAACCCCCAGCACGGTGGCACCGGTGGTCATCAGAATGGGACGCAGACGCAGGGTGGCAGATTCAACCAGTGCCTCTTTCATCTCCCGGCCCTGTTCCTGCAGCTGATTGGCAAACTCGACGATCAGGATGCCGTGCTTACTGATCAGACCCACCAGAGTGATCAGGCCGATCTGACTGTACACGCTGACCGAACCGCCGCTGTATTGCAGGGCAAACAGCGCGCCCAGCAGAGCGGGGGGGACAGCAATCAGAATTATCAGCGGTGCCCGGAAACTCTCGAACTGGGCCGCCAGCACCAGATAGATAAAGGCCAGTGCCATCACGAAGGTCACCTGCAGGCTGCTGCTGGAGGCCTTGAATTCCCGGGATTCGCCGGCGTAATCCACCTGCACATCCTGGCTGACCTCCGCTACCGTGGCTTCCAGAAAATCCAGTGCATCGCCGAGGCTGTACCCTGGCGCCAGGGTGGCCTGAATGGTGACCGCTTTCATCTTGTTGAAGCGATTCAGTTCCCGGGGGGCGACGCTCTCGGTCACCTGCAGCAGATTGGAGAGCTGGACCATGGCGCCGTCGCTGGTGCGGACATAGATATTAGTGAGGTCATCAGGGTTGGAGCGATCGACGTCGTCCACCTGCAGGATGACGTTATACTGCTCACCATTGCGCTTGAACCTGGTCACCTCGCGACCGGCCATCATGGTCTCCAGGGTGCGGCCAATCGCTTCGACGCTGGCGCCCACATCGGCGACCTTATCCCGGTTCATGGAGATGCTGAGTTCCGGCTTGTTCAGTTTCAGGTTGTTGTCCGGCTGGACGAAGCCCGGGTTACTCCAGACCTTCGCCATCACCGCGTCGCTGATCTGCTGAAGCTCATCGAAATCAGCGGTGGTCTGGATCACGAACTCCACCGGCCGGGTGGCGATGCTCTGGCCCAGTGAAGGTGGATTGAGGGGGAATGACATGGTGCCGGTGATGCCGCCGAACATCTGCGGCATCAGCCCCTGGGCCACCTCCTGCTGAGTGCGCTCGCGCTGCTCCCAGGGCCGGAGACCGAGAAAGCCAATAGACTGAGTGCTGGTGGGGTAGCCGACGATCATAAAGTAGCGGTCGCCTTCGTCGACCTTACTGAAGATCCCCTCCACCTGGCGGGCATAACGGTCCAGATAACCCACCGAGGCACCGTCCGGGGCCATGGAAAAGGCGATAATGGTGCCGCGATCCTCCACCGGTGCCAGTTCCCGGGGTAGCGATTGATAGAGCGTCCAGCAACCCCAGAAAGTCAGGGCGATCAGTGGTAGCGTCAGCAGCCGTGCCTTCAGCACCAGCCGCAGCAGCCGGCTGTAACCCCGGGTCATGCCGTTGAGGCCGCGCTCAAACAGGTTGTAGAGCGCGCTGTGTTTGCGTTCGTGCTTCAGCATCCGGGAGCACATCATCGGCGACAGGCTGAGGGCGATAAAGCTGGAGACAATCACCGCGGCGGCCAGAGTCAGGGCGAATTCGGTGAACAGCTTGCCGGTACGGCCGGGAGTGAAGGCGACGGGTGCAAACACCGCCACCAGGGTCAGGGTGGTGGCTATGACCGCAAAGGCGATCTCCTTGCTGCCCTTAAAGGCGGCCTGAATCGGACTCAGCCCCTTCTCCAGGTGGCGGTAGATATTCTCCAGCATCACAATGGCGTCATCCACCACCAGACCGATGGCCAGCACCATGGCCAGCAGGGTCAGGGTGTTGATACTGAAATTCATGGCGTACATCAGACCGAAGGCGCCGATCAGCGAGACCGGAATAGTCACCAGCGGAATAAGGGTGGCTCTGAGATTTCTCAGAAACAGGAAGATAACCAGAATCACCAGCCCGGTGGCTTCGGCCAGGGTCCGGTAAACGGAATCGATGGACTCTTCGATAAAGAGGGCGGAATCGTAGGCCACATCGACCTCCATGCCCTCGGGCAGCAGTTCACGAATTCGTGGTAACTCTTCCCGGATACCGAGAGAGACATCCAGTGGGTTGGCGGTGGACTGCTTGACGATGCCGAGTGCTACGGCGCTCTGTCCCTTGAAGCGGGAGATTCGACGTTCATCCTCGGCGCCCACTTCGATCCGCGCCACGTCGCGCAGCCGTATCGGGTAGCCGGATTCATGGCGAATTATGATCTTCTCAAATTCTTCGACGGTCCGCAGATCGGTCTGGTTGAGAATACTGAATTCGCGCTCATCACTTTCGATCCGGCCGGCGGGGATCTCCAGGTTCTGCTCACGCAGTGCCTGCTCGATATCCCGGGCGGTGACCTGGTAGGCCGCCATCTTGCCGCGGTCGAGCCAGACCCGCATCGAATAACGGCGTTCGCCGAAGATCATCACGTTGGCGACACCGGGAATGACCTGCAGCGGATCCTTCACCCGTCGATCGGCGACGTCGGTGACTTCCAGGGCATCGTGACGGTCGCTGGAAAAGGCCAGCCAGATCACCGGCTGGGCGTCGGCTTCCACCTTGGCGACGATGGGTTCCTCGATATCGTCCGGTAACTGACCGCGAACCCGGCCAACCCGGTCGCGAACGTCACTGGCGGCGGCATCGGCATCCCGTTCCAGCTGGAAAGTGACGGTGATCTGGCTGAGTTCGGAGCGACTCACCGAACTCATAAAGTCGATGCCCTCGATACCGGACAATGAATCCTCGATAATCTGGGTCACCTGAGATTCGATAATCGACGCGTTGGCACCGGCGTAGCGGGTCTCCACCGTCACCACCGGCACGTCGATATTGGGATATTCGCGCACCGTCAGTCGCTGGTAAGCGATAATGCCCACCAGAATCACCAGCAGGTTGATAACGGTGGCAAATACCGGCCGTTTGATGCTGAGATCGGAAAGAACCATCAGGCGCCTCCTTCGTCGGCACCGTTGCGATCGGCAAAGATCGGCGTGACCGGCGCGCCGGGTCGCAGCTTCAGCTGGCCGGCTGTGACCACCACATCGCCCGCCCGGATCCCCTCCAGCACTTCAACCCGACCGCGCTGGCGCAGCCCCAGCCGGACCGGTTGCAGCTGTACTTTGCCATCAACGACCTTATAGACCAGTTGGGCCCTGCCCCGGGGGACGATGGCCTGTTCCGGGATCAGCAAAGCCTGCTCTTTGCGCTCCAGGATCAGCTTTACCCGGGCAAACAGACCGGGACGCAGACGACCGTCGTCATTGGGTACCCTGGCTCGCAATGCCAGACTGCGGCCCCGTACATCGATCTGGGGGGCGATCGCGTAAATCTCACCGTGAAACAACTCTCCCGGGAAGGCATCGATGCTGAAACTGATCAGCTGACCGACTTTCAGTTGTGCCAGGTAAACTTCAGGTACGCTGAAGTCGGTTTTGATCTGGCTGAGATCCACCAGCTCCACCAACTGATCGCCGCTGTTGACGTAATCACCGACACTGACATCCCGCAGGCCGGTCTGGCCACTGAAGGGGGCGTGAATGGTCATCTTTTCCAGGCGGGTGATGGCGGTGCGGGTTATTGCCTGATTTATCTGCAACTGCGCCAGCGCGGAATCACGAGCGTGCCTGGAGCCCAGCTTCTTGCCCAGCAGCTCCTCCGCCTGGTCGTATTCGATTTTACTGAGCTTTTCACTGGCTCTGGCCTGGGCGACAGCCGCTTTATAGGTCGATGCTTCGAGGGTAAACAACGTCTGGCCGCGCTTGACTGTGGTTCCCTCGTCAAAATGAATGCCGGCAATCCGGCCAGTCTGCTCCGGTCGGATCACCACCGCTTCATTGGCGCGCAGGCTGCCCACCGCTTCCAGAGTCCGTTCCAGTACAGTCGCCTCAATACGCGTGACTTCCGCCGGCAGACCGCGGGGGGCGTTTTTCTTCTCCCCGTCTTCCGCACCAAGCAGGCCTGTCGGCATTACCAGTGCAATCAGTGCCAGTATTACTGCAGGTTTAAGCATTTTCACTACCTCTGTGATTCAGTGCGTTCAGTTCTTCCTTAGCCGGAACAAAAAGTGTGTCGAGCAGCAGCTCCACCACTTCCCGTAAGGGGGTGGCGGAGCGACCGATCTTCATCCGCAGCATAGCGCCCTGCCAGGCATCCCAGAACAGAGTGGCCAGTTGTCGGGCAGGGATGTCGTCGCGAATCGTGCCCTGCTGCTGTGCGACCTCCAGGTCTTCCTCGATGCAGGCCAGTACCTCATCACAAGAGCTCTTAATCGCGCTGCGAAAATAGGGGCTGGCATTGGCCAGCTCGCCGCTGAGATTGGCAATCAGGCAACCGATTTTGGTTTCCTGGCGCTCGTACTCTTCAATAATGACGCCCAGGGCATATCTGATCTGGCTGAGCCGGTCTCCCTGCTGATTCTTGAACTCTTTTTCCCAGCGATCAAACTCCAGCGCCCGGTAGTGATTGATGATCTCTACGGCAAAATGCTCTTTGGATTCGAAGTAATGGTAAAAAGAGCCCTTGGGAATGCCGGCAGCGTTAAGGATATCTTTTAGTCCGGTGCCGTGATAACCACGGTCGTTAAAGAGCTCCAGCCCTTTTTCAAGAATGTTCTCGCGGACTTTTTCGTTTCTGATCGGGCGGTTCATGATTTCTGATAAATAGACCGGTCGTCTAGTGGGGTGTTAATGGTAATCCTGGTGGGGGGAAAGTCAATAAATTGAACCGACTGGTCGGAAAACTGATCAGGGCAAAAAACTGATCAGGGCAGAGAGTATCCTGCTATCAGGCCCGGTGTCGTGAGACGGAAGTAGTTGAAAGCGCTGCGGGGGGGGCTCTGGTAGTAAGGTGAAAACACCCTGAAACGGGTTTCTCCTTCGCGCTTCAACCGCTTCATGTTGACGACACCGTAGCCCTCGCGCCAGGCGCTCAGCATAGTCTGGATCAGAGCAGGCAGGGCCTGCAGGTTGGCATCCTGGATGATCGCCGCGTTCCCTCGTGCCGCATCCAGCCCGGCGCTCATTGCCGCTACCTGACCGAAATTGCGGCTCAGGTTGATGCACTCCGGATATCAGTGCCTCATCCGCAGCGCCGGCATCAGATCCCGGCTTCGGTCACTGCTACCGTCGTTTACAAGCAAGACCTGGAAAACCTCGCCTTCGATATCGGCGATCACCGATGACAGCTCATTAAAGCAGGTCGGCAGTACTTCTGCCTCTTTACAGGCGGGCACGGCAATACCCACCGTGGGCAACAGGTCCGGAAACAGATCGCTGCCATCTGCCAGGGCTGACAGGGAATTATTACAAGACGCCGGTTGACGGGGTTGCTACAGCCTGAACTCTGCCCGGTCGAAAAAATGTCCTTATCGTTTGGACGTTTTTTAGACAAACCATGATTTAAAGTGCCCCACGGAGCCAGAGATAGGATGTGAAAATTTTTCAGTCCGTGCTTATTGATGGTGTTGCATTGCTGCTGGACGGCCTGCTGTTCCTCGCACTGAACCAGGTGCCGGACCACCTGCTGCTATGTCGGCTGCTCGCCGTCCGGTGCGCGGCCCGTGGCAGTGGTTGTCGCCCATGCTGAGCTGCCGTTTTGCGGACAGCATTAACCTCAGCCGTTTCGTTTTTCGGCGTTCATATCGCACTCCCATTGCTGTGCTGCGGAGCCAGTCCGGGCATGGCACTGAATTTCACCATCGCCAGTCGCTGACTATTCAGGACGACAGACTAAATTCAGGACAAAGAGATGAGCATTAAAGACACTAAGGCCTGCCTATCCTCTATCACCATCCGGCTGCACTGGATTGTCGCCGTTTTTATGATCTTCCTGACGGCATTGGGTATCTATATGGAGGAGACCGAAGCAGAAAGTCTGTTTGATCTGCATATCTCTCTGGGCGTGCTAATCCTGGCCTTTGTGCTCCCACGTCTGATCTGGCGATACCAGAACGGCTGGCCCGAAGCCGTCGGAGAATACAGCACCCCGGAGCAACTGAGCGGCAAACTTGTGCACTGGCTGCTGATACTGGCGACCCCGCTGATGCCAGTCTCCGGCCTGTTAATGGCGATTGCCGGAGGTTATGGCCTGCACTTCTTCGGTATCGAACTGGTGACGGAGAATATCGATCCAGTCGACCCGGAGGAGGTGATCGCTCTCTCGCCCTCGCTGGCTGATCTGGGTGACCGTATTCACAGTATCGGTGGCAACGTACT